>JACPTZ010000071.1 GCA_016192525.1 Planctomycetota bacterium | reverse complement strand
GGGAACGCCGGAGAACTCGCGAATAATCCGGGCTAGTGGTGGCTCATCCGGCTGAGGCATACCCGTGCCGGCGCGAACCCGGAACTGAACGAACCGCGAATTTCACGGATTCCACGAAGTGGGAAACGACAAGGACAGAAGCGGTACAACGGAATGAACAAGGTGGACCACTGAAACCGCTGAGGCCACTGAAACAGAGGAGGTAAGAGGTTGCCGCATTGTCATCCTGAGCCCAGCCAGCCGGCGTTTGGCCGGCTGGGCGAAGGATCACCAGCGTCGGAGTCTGCAAACCGCACACGCTGGAGATCCTTCGCCTCGGCGTGCGGCCAAGGCTCAGGATGACAAGGGGACCGGACGGTAACCTCGTACCAGAGGAGTTGTGCTCCCCTCCCTACCCTCCCCCCTCCGGGGGGAGGGAACAACAACAAGTAACTCGCCGAACTTGCGTTGACGGATCACCAGCCGAATGCCCGTGTCAGATTCGCCAAATGCCCGTAGGGGCAAGGCGTCGCCGTGCCCCTACACGCCAAGTCCCCGTACCTGTAACGCCTATTCGACTGGTATCGGGGTCAACTGCTCATCCCCCTCGGCCGGAACGCCAGCCGGAATCCGTGATAGGCCGGCTGATAGGTCGGCTCGTTCCCCTGCCGGAAGGCCCCGCCGCTGTTCCGCTCCGCGCTCGACCACGCGCCGCCGCGAACGCACCTCCACGAACGATACGGCGTCTCGGGCGCGTTGAAACACCAGGTCTCCATCCCGCCGCAGAGATCGCGAAGGCCGTAGGGCGACTCGTCGATCGGGAACGACCCGACCGGCATCGGCGCCATCTTCCCGGGAAGCGAGACGTTGGTGTGCGCGAAGGAGGCGTCGAACTCGTCGCCGAACGAGTAGACCCGACCGTCCACGCCGCGCACCGCCTTTTCGTGTTCGTCCTCGTGGAGCAGCGTGTACACCCGGCCGTCCCGGGTCGACCGCCACTCGCAGTAGGCGAGGGAGTCGTACCAGTTCACCGCGAGCACCGGCCATCGCGGGTCCCATGCCATCCGGAGATCCTCCGCCGGGGTCGGCAGCCGGAAGCGCCCCCCCTCCTCCATCCAGAGAAGTTTCTTGCCCTCGCGCGGGAGGTGCCGGCGGGCCTCCTCCAGACGGCCCGTTGCCGCGAGGTCGTTCAGGAATTCCAGATACTCCGCGCAGACCACGGGGAAGCGGCCGGCAAAGAAATCCTCAGCCGGCTTCACCGACTCCTGCTCGGCCCCGCCCGCCTGGGAACCGCCGTAGATGTAGGGTCCGCCGGGAACGAAGCAGAACCCCTCCGGGACCTCCTCCGGGCGATAGAGGACCACCGACTGTTCCCATACCGTTCCCCGATCGATGCGGACCGGAAGGAGCACCGGCGGCGCATCCCCCCCGGGGCGGTGAAGCGTGCAGAGGTACGAGCCGCGAGGAAGTTCGACGTCCACCAGCGGGGTGACCCCGAGGCGCCGCGCCGGACCGGGCACGAGTCGCTTCTCCTTCTTCTCGTACGGGGAGATCGTGACGGTGACCCCGCGCACCTCCCGGCGGATGCAGGCGTCGGTGTGGCCGAATCGGGCGTCGGCGGGGAAGGTGCGGACGCGGGGGATGGGCCGGTCGCGATCGGTGAGCGGCAGATCGGGCCGGGCGCGACCGTCACGCCAGGGGACGGCGGGTTCCGTCTCGATGGTGACGCGCCAGCGGCGTTCGGCGCTCTCGCCCTGGGCCGCCTCCGGGCGCGGGCGCAGACAATCGCACGAGTAGGTGAAGGTCCGGAGCGTCAGTCGCCCGGGGGCCTCGATCTTCGCCCTGTATCGACCCTCCCAGTCGAACTGGGCGAGGGTGTTCTTCTGGAGCAGCATCTCCTCGTGGTCGTGACGCTTCTCGGCCTCGAAGTACCGGTCGAGGAGGAGCTCGCACTTTCCGTTGGCCGCGGCGCCGCTGGCGGGATCCACGCTCAGCGCCTGCCCGAAGGCCGCGAGCGCCTGCGTGAAGACCTCGATCCGCTCCTCGCGGAGGGAACGGAGCCGCGCCTCGGCGTCCCAGAGGGGTCGCTTCTCCTCGATGCTCTGGTGCGGCTTGACGCGCTCCGTCATCTCGCGGACTTTCTTCTCCTGCGCCTCGGCGCGGACCTTGAGGTCGCGGAAGAGCGCGAGGAGCCGCTCCCCCTCCTCCACCCGTTCGCGGGCTTCTCGTTCGGCGCGCTCGCGCTCCTTCACCCCTTCCAGAAAGCGCTGGATCTCCTGATGAAGATCGAGGGCGGTCGCGTACCGATCCTCCATGCGGAAGGACATCGCCTTGAGGCAGATGGCGTCGAGTTCAGCGGGAACGGTGGGCGGAAAGGCGTACGTCGACGGAGAGGACATGACGGTCCGATCCGCCGGCCCGGCGACCGGGTGAGCGTTGAGTCCCGCGACCGCCTGCGGCGCCCGGGGCGTCTGGATCTGCTGTGCCCGGACCCGCACCGAGGGCGGCTTCACCCGTCCCGATCGAACCTGGTTGATGACCTCCTGCGGGGTGTTTCCCTCGAACGGGGGTCGCAGGGCGAGAATCTCGTAGAGGATGGCGCCGAGGGAGTAGATGTCGCTCCGGGCATCCATGTCGGAGAGGCGCCCTTCCGCCTGTTCGGGCGGCATGTAGGCGGGCGTTCCGAGGATTTCCCCCTCCAGCGTGAGATGGGCGGTGGCGCCGGTGGCGGAGAGTCGGCCCCCGCGCCCCGTGAGTCGGGGCCCCTCGGGCAGTCCGGCGCCCGAACGGATCATCGCCGACGGCGCGGGATCGAACCGGATCGTGCGCGGCGCATCTTTCCTCGTCCCCTGTTCCGGTTCTGTTGTTTCCTCCTCTGTTGTTTCTTCCGTTGCTATCCGTCTTCCTCCTCCGTCCCTCGTCCTTCGTTCTTCGTCATTCCTCATTCCTCCTTCGTCATTCGCCCTCCCTCCTTCGTCCCTCGTCCTTTCCCCGTCTTCCATCATCTTCGCCAGCCCCCAGTCGACGATCAACGTCTCCCCGTAGTCACCGATCATGACATTGGAGGGCTTCAGGTCGCGGTGGATGACCCCCTTCGAGTGGGCGAAGGCGATGCCGAGGCAGATGTGCTGGAAGATCCCGAGAAGCCGGACGCGGGAGTAATCTCGACGGGCATCGAGGTCGCCCTCCGAGATCGAGCGCAGGAGGTTTCCGAGGTCGCGTCCGCGCACCCGTTTCATGCAGAGGAAGAGGGTGGAGCGGCCGCTGGGATCGGTCATCTCGCCGAAGTCGTAGACGGGAACGATGCTCGGGTGTTCGAGCCGGGCGGTGAGCTCCGCCTCGCGGACGAAGCGCTCGGCGAGGGCGGGCGCGGCGGAGTCGAGGACCAGCTTGACGGCCACCTCGCGTTTGAGGTCGAGGTCGACCGCCTCCATCACCCGACCCAGCCCCCCGCGGGCGATTTCGGACACGAGGCGGTAGCGCTCATCGTGCGGGGAGGGGCCGGGGGCCAGTCCTGCGTCATCCGCCGGCCCCGGGTCGCCCGCCTCCGTCCGGCGGGCGTGACGAGGGGCGGGGGGGGCGGCCGCATCCTCCGGAATCGGCGGCATGATGAGGGCCAGCGTCTCCCGCACCTCCTTCGGCGGGTTGAGGGAGATCAGCGAATCCCGCACGGCGCCGTCCACCGTCGCCCCGGCGAGCGACTTCCGGGGATCGCCGCCCGCCGTCCGGAGCCTCGCCTCGACGAGGGCGCGGATCGCCTGGTGCTGGAATTCCTGGATGTGCCGGCGTTCGAGGAGAAGTTTGTCCAGTTCGCGCTTCGGATCGGCCATCCAGACGGCGAAGCACTCGACGATCTGCTCCTTGGTGGCGAACCCCATCTGGAGGGCGAGGAGGCCGTACAACAGGTCGGATTCACGGGGCATGGGGACTCCCGCGGGGGCCTACCGGCGGTCCGCGGGAGGGGATTCTAGCATGAGAACCCTACGGCACAACCATTGAGAACCGATGAGTCGCGCGGAGTCATCGTTCCCGGAGGTAGAGACGGGTACGACAAGCGTGTTGAGGGGTCACTTGCGGGATGATCCCTCAGTCTCGCGTCGGGCGTCGTTGTCCTTCAGCGCCTGGAGATACTCGGAGCAGGACCTGCGTATGAAGGGATCCGCGTCGTTTTCAGCCATTTTGGCCAGTCGCTCGCGGAAGGCCCCGGCAGGGGATTCTCGCTTTGCCTCTTGTTGCAGCCAAGTCAGCTCATTCTGACGGACCTCCGGAGAAGGATCCTCCAGCATTAGCTCGCGAAGCGCGCGACCTTGCCCCGGATTCTCCTCATCCCGCAGATTCGCGAGTCGACTTCCTGCCACAGCCCGAACGATCCCGCTGGAGTCCGTAACATACAGACGCTCGATGAGCGCCCGCTCGGCGGGGTCCCAACCTCGCAGCCGTTTCAGGGCAATGGCGCGTGCCATCCCCTGGTATTGCGGATTCGAGGCCAGTCTTACAAAGTAGTCGTTCTCCTCCATAGGTGTGGCCTCCATGATCAGTTCAAGCAACTGTCTTCCGACCATGGAGTAGTTCGACCGAAGGCCGTCGTGCTGAAGTGTCCCATCCGCTGCGCGAGTGGCCAGCGGGATGTCGACGACGGGATCAGACTCCCAGGCGCTCTTAAGGGCATCTACTTCCTCCGGTCTCAGCGGATCATGTCGATGAATCTGATTCAACGCGCTGACTGCCTGTCCGGCCATGGCAATCGAGTGAAGGCTGGTCTGATCCACATTCCGCACCACCTCCAGAAGGACCGGGACGGTGTCGTGTTCCCTGGCGTACTCCAGTAGCCTGACGTAGATCGCAGGAGGGACAGATTCATCCTCCGCGAGAATCTGTGGATGACGTACGCGATCGACGACGAGGGCCATGGACGGCTCAGGTATCACGAACACCTTTCCGTTGTCCGAGGCAAGGCGCTCCAGATCAAGGACGAAACTCCGAAGTCGATCTCCGGTGATCGTGACTCCGTCGATCGCCAAGGGGGCTCGCGGAAAGAGCGCGATGATCTCCTCAGTCGAAAGGGAATCGCGAATCGCTCAAAGCGCTCGTGCGGCACGGGGTCAGGCGTTGGGGGGAGTCCATGAGACCGAGCCAACTGGCGCGCGCTCCGCAGAAGTACGGCATCACGAAACGCGTCATTCACGTCGCTGGCACGAAGGTCGTCTTGCTCGTCCTCCAAGTGCGAGAGAATCTCCAGTCGGATACGATCTCCGCCTTCGTAGTCGTCGGCGAGGACCAGGGTTCTCATCTGCATTAGCAGAGGCTGCAACTCGGGAGGAAGCGGGTCCTTCGGCGGCGCCGGATGCGGCAACGACCGTTCCTTCGGCTCCATAGTGCTGTACACGCGCGGTCGTTCAGGTTCGACCAGCCTTCGGCGCCAGACGCCGCGATCAAACACCCACTTGTAGGTGGCGGCATCGAGGGCCTGCTTGCGATGCCAGGCGGTCGAGTGCTCGCATACCGGCACGGAGTCCGGTTCCACGTAGTCGGTGAGCGGCGTACGGTGCGGATGCGTGATCGGGGCCCTTCCGTCCGGAGACGAAGGAGAAGCGGCCTTTGTCGCCCTACCTTCATCCTCGCCCGGCCACTCGGGTCCAGGGGGCCGTGGCCCCGCCTCCATGGCGAAATAGCAGGCAACCCCAACAATGGAGAGCATCACTCCGGCCGAGATTAGAATCACCGCGGGGCTCTTCCTCATGAGCCGGCCTCCTATCTCGGACCCACGGGCGAAGGAACCGCGCCCAACGGCGGTTGAATGGCGACAAAGTCCGACACCCGATCTCCTCCTCCGCCCGGATTGCCCGGATGCGTGGGGCCTAGAGGATGCCCCCACCAGTTGTAGCGGGCTCGAACGGGGGTCGGGGCAGGATTCGGACCGCTTGCCACCTTTTGAACGCCGAAGTTCGCGTGACCGACGATGGCATTGTCCCGGAGAAGCGCGTCGCTGTCGGCGCTGACACGCACACCGATGGCGCTGCCGTAGCCGGTCAACTCCGTCCGGAAGACGCCCGCGACGGTCCCGTTGACAAGACTGATCTGCACGGGAGAGGTGGTGTACACCGAGCAATAGGACATCTCCAGATGCGCTGATGTGAGGTCGACGCCCGTGGCCGTGGTGGCGCCCAAAGTCGTGTCCTCGATCGTCAGCAGGCATCGAACCGCCAGAAGGGCATTGGTGAATGCCGGGGCCACGTTGACATGGCGACAGGTCACTCCGAACAAGGCGACAGGGTGGAAGGCCTCGGCATACAGGGCGTTGTTGACCGTTCCGGCCAGATTGGTGAAGCCGCAGTGATCCAGCAAGGCTCCTGAGTGTATTGAAGCAACCATCGCCCTTGGCCCGCCAACCCCCTGATCCACATTGAGCGAGAACCGCGCGTGAGTCAAGGATGGCTGGGAGGCGGATCCTCGAAGAAAGGAATACACTGCACTGCCGGGCCTACTTGAATGATTCTCGAGGAACAAGGCGCCCTCTGTCGCCGGACCGCTCGCGGTGAGGCTGCTCTGATCGACTACGGCAACGGCCCCCCCAGACCCTGTCTGAGCGGTGTTCTTGAAGAATAGGACGAATCTGATGACGTCAAGTTGAGATCGTCTCAGATCGACGCCTCCCCCGTCGGTCTCGGCGGTGTTCTCCTCCAGGACAATCCCACCCACTGAGCCGTCGAGTGTCGCCCTGGATCCTTCCGAGCAGGCGAGCGCCCCGCCGCGCCGGATCGTCGCGTGATTCCTCCTGATCGTGAGGATGCCTGAGAAGGTCGCTGAGGAATTCTTCGTGAGAAGGACACCGCCGCCGTCCACCCGTGCGGTATTGTTGGTCAGGCTCGACCTGCACTCCAATCCGCTCTTGTCGAGATAGATGGCTCCCGCACTATGGTCCGCAAGGTTGCCGTCGAATCCGGGCTCCCCGCTGACCACGATTTGTTCGCAGTGCTCGCAAGCGAGCCCTCCGCCATTCCCGCCGCTCTGTCCCGCTCCGGCGATGACGGTATTGCGCAGGAAGGCCGCATACTCAAACGACGCGGTGGAATGCGTCAGATAGGCGCCGCCGCCGTTTCCCCGATTCGCATGATTCTCCGTGAACCTGTCCGTCGACGACCGAAGCGTCGACTCTCCCTCGAGGCATAGACCCCCTCCGGAAATCCGCGCGCGGTTGTTCTGGAAATCGTTCAGCGAGAGGGTGACATCTGCGCTCTCCGAGGCGAAAACCCCTCCGCCATTGCCCTGGCTCTCATTGCCGCTGAGCGTGCACAGTCTCATCTCGATGCTGGAGTCGCCGAGCACGGCGATACCTGCGCCTCGCCGCGACTGGATGTGGTCGCGGATCGTGACATCCTCCAGATCAGCCTTACTCAGGCTGCCCAGAGCCATACCTCCACCCGCAGCGGCAATGTTCCCCTCGAACACGATCTCTTCCCGGAGGGTGAGGTCGGTGGTGTCCTCGGACGAGATTCCGCCTCCGAATCCTCCATGGCTGTTGTTGCGGAAAAAAATCGCACGTTTGACGGTAGCGTTGCATCGCTCCAGTCCTAGCGCGCCACCTGCACCCGCGGATTCATTCCTGTTAAAGGTGCATGCTTCGATCAGAAGCGACCTCCTGATGGCCCAGATCGCTCCTCCGTTGCCGAAATGTGATTTGTTGTCTGAGACGACGGGGCACTCCAGGAAACTCACGTCGCAGGTGTCGAAGGCACAGGCGCCGCCCGTTCCAGCTTCATTGAGCAGGAAGCGGCAGGAGCGGATCAGGACCGTCGTGTTCCGCGCGTACACTCCACCGCCACTGGAGGTCCCCGTCGCTGCATTTGAGGAGAAGTCGCAGGAAGTCAGGGTCATCGAACCGCCCGTCTGACTGATCGCACCACCGCCGCCGCCGGCAGACAGCTCGTCGAAACAACAGTTGGCGACAACGAGGTATCCCGCCGTCGCCCGAATCCCGGCTCCGTTGCCCGGGATGCCATTGCCCGTGAAGGTCAAGCCCCGAATCGTCGCGCTGCCTGCACAGGTGAAGATCGGACCGCTCCCATTCCCCGTGATGACGGCGGAGGTGCAGGGGCCCTCCGTGAACGTGAACGTCCCTCCTCCGATCGGCCCGCCGCCTCCGTTGCTGATCGTGATGGTCCCGCCAAGCACCGTCTGCCCGTCCTTGATCGTGATGGGCGGTTCGGGGTAGGTAAGTCCCGGCCCGATCACGTGAATCGTGTCGCCGTCGAAAGCAACAACCTCCACGTCGCGTAGCGAGTGTGCGGCATTCAGAGGATTGTTGAATGTAGTATTGGGGTCGACGGGCGGGAGCACGTCGGGGCTGGGACTGTCCTGCCACACATAGCGGTCAACGGCCCACGCTGGGGACGCCGGGACGAAAAAAAAGGCGAGCAGAACCAGGCCGGCGGACGCGCGAGTGACCCGACTGGAGATCAGGTGTAGTGTGAGGGACCAAGGATGGGCAGGCAGGCAGGCAGAGGAAGGACTGGTGGTCACGGCGTGCACGATCGGACTACAGCGCGACGATTCATCGAACATGGTTCCCTCCCGGGGAGATGGTGGTCTGCGAGGCACGCAAATCATGCCACGGGCGGAAGGTGGTGTCAAGGGGGAATCTGGCGGAATCCGTCGTGCCCCGTCCCCCGTTACGTCCCCCGCCTGACGCCTGTCCGCCATCTGTGTGGCGGAGATGACGGGGGACTACTCGGTGACTCGGACGGGGGCTGGTCCAGCGACAAAGGCATTGTAGGATTAGCTCAACTCGCCAGGCCCTTGGCACGGCGGAACTCCCGGAAGGAGGGTCTGGTCGGACGAATCAGGTTACCGCCCGTCGCCGACGAACGGATTCGACTCGCGTTCGATCCCGATCGTGGTGTCAGGACCGTGGCCGGAGTGCACGATGACGTGGTCCCCGAGCGGAAAAAGCTTCGTCCGGATCGAGGAGATGAGGGAGGCGTAGTTCCCGCCGGGAAGATCCGTGCGGCCGATCGAGCCGGCGAAGAGGACGTCCCCGACGAAGAGGTGGTGGTCGATCAGATAGCAGAGCGAACCGGGCGTGTGGCCGGGGCAGTGGAAGAGGCGAAAGGTGAGATCGGAGACCGTCACGGTGTCGCCCTCGTCCAGATAGCGGTCGACCTCCGGCTTGTCGGGGATCTCCAGATCGAACATCCGGGCCTGGTCCTGCAACAGATCGATCCAGAACTGGTCGGCCCGATGGAGACAGAACGGCAGCCCGGTCCGGAGCTTGAACTCGGCCACGCCGCCGATGTGGTCGATATGGGCGTGGGTGTTGATGATGACGCGCGGGGTGAACTTCTCGCGCTCGATGATCCCGAGGATCTCGTCGATCTCGTCGCCGGGGTCGATGACCGCGCACTCCCGTGTGGCGGCGGAGGCGACGATCCAGCAATTCATCACGAACGGGCCGACGGCGCGGGAGCGGATGATGAGGCGGTCGGGGAGCGGAGTCGCCCCGGCGGGTTCAGAGGACTTTGGTTTGCGGGGTCTAGCCACTCAGGACCTCCCTGCGGCCAACCGGTCGAGATGCGCCGCGGGCTTGGCGCGCGAGCGTCGCACCCGGGGCCTCCCGCGCCGGACTCACTCCTCGTCCGAGTAGCGCTGCTCCTTCCACGGGTCGGCGTCGTTGTGATACCCGCGCACTTCCCAGTATCCGCGACGATCGCGCGGCATGAAGTCGAGACGACGCAGCCACTTCGCGCTCTTCCACGCGTAGAGCTGCGGCACCACGAGCCGGAGCGGGCCGCCGTGCACCGGCTGGAGTTCGCGACGGTCGTGGCGGTAGGCGCACAGGACGTCGTCGCGCCTCAGGGCTTCGATCGGGATGTTCGCCTCGTAGTCCCCCTCGCAGATCGCCATCACAAACTTCGCCTCGGGCCTGGGGCGCGCCAGCTCCGCCAGCGTGCGGAAGGCGACCCCCTCCCACGCATTCTCGTAGCGCGACCACGACGTGACACAGTGGAAATCGGCGGTGACGCCGACCTTCGGCAGGGCCCGGAACTCCGCCCACGAGAGGCGGATCGGGCTTTCGACGGCGCCGGTGATCCGAAAGTCCCACGTCCCGGGATCGAAGGCGGGCACGTCGCCGACGTGGAGGACGGGCCAGCCGGTGACGAGGTTCTGTCCGGGGGGGAGTCGCGGACGGTCGGCGCTCATTCAGGCTCGGTCTCGCCCTCGGAAGCGTCGGGATCGTGGACGATGGGCCGGCGACCGGCGTATCCCGCCTCCAACGAGTGCCAGTGGTCCACATGCTCCTCGCCGAGGCGCCAGCAGAGGTAGACGACCTCCCCCGCCATCCGGGAGGGAAAATCGCAGAGGCCGGTTTCGTAGTCCTTCAGCTCGACGCCGAGGTCCGCCATCTCGGCGAGATAGGCGTCGACCTTTTTCGAGAGGGCATCCACCTCCCCCTCGAGCGCGTCGCAGGCTTCGATCTCGGATCGCGGGGACTGCGCCGTGATCGCGCGCTTGCGCCCGTTGAAGAGCTCCACCCGCTCGCGGAGCATCTTGTAGTCCCGCACGATGTCGCGGACGATGGCCCGGACGAGCGGGAGCATCTTTTCCGCGGACGATGCGGTGAACATCCTGGCTTCGGCCGAACCCTTCATCGCTGCGCGCTCCGCGGCCCTCCCTCCCCAGGAACGATTCTATTCGGCGCCCCGGAATCGAACAAGTCTTTTTGTCCGCCTGATGTCACAACGTACGGAGTTTCCGTCCCGTCCCTTGTCATCCTGAGCCCCGGCCGCAGGCCGAGGCGAAGGATCACCAGCGTGCGCAGTTCGCAGACTACGACGCTGGCGATCCTTCGCTCCGCCGGCCAAACAGCGGCCGGCTGTGCTCAGGACATCGCCCCCTCGCGGAGCATCCGCTGCGGCTCCGGTTCCGCGGCGACGCCCGCCAGCGCCTGCCCGAGGTGGCTGGAAAGCCGGTCGCCGTGCGAGACGTGCTCCGTGAAGTAGCCGAGTTCGCGCTCATCGATGGAGGATCGCCGGAGCCCCTCCCGCAGCGACCCGAACGTCGCATCGACGATCCAGACGTGTCCCACGGTCACGGCCCCGAGCGCCTCGACCGGGTGCGCGAATTTCGCCAGTTTCGTCATCTGGTCGATGAACGACTTGACCGCCGGGCAGGGCACCGGCTTCGCCCAGTCCTTCGGCTTGAGCCCCGCCGCCGCGAGCAACCGCTCGAACTTCCCGTTCTGGTCCTTCTGCCGCGCCGCCACGCCGTCCCCCAGACCGAAGGCGCGGGAGACCTCCGTCTTCAGCGGCTTGCCCGGCAGTCGCGGGAGCAGCGTCCCCACGTAGACCGGAAACTGCTGCACCATCTGGTAGTGCTGCATCGCGTAGCGCTGGATCTGCGCGGGGGAAAGCCCCCCGGCGGAGAACCGGACGAGAAACGGGTGCTTCACCGCCTCGTGGCCGTTGACCTCGGCCTCCAGGGCTTTCAGAAATGTGGCGCCGTCAGGCATGGGTGTCTCCTAGACCGCCAGCGGGGCGACCACCGGCGGGTCGGGTATTTCATGGTAAAGGGAATCCCGGCGGACCGGGGTCCGGCCGGTCTCGAGGATCACCCTCCGCAGGTCGGACTCGTCCACGCCCTGCGGCGTGGCCGCTCCGGCCATGTGGTAGATGCGTTCCTCGATCACGGTGCCGTCGAGATCGTCCGCCCCGCACCGAAGGCCGATCTGCGCCAGCGGAAGCGTGAACATGATCCAGTACACTTTCACGTGCTCGATGTTGTCGAAGAGGAGCCGGCCGGCGGCCACGGTCCTCAACATGTCCCGCCCGCCCGGACCCTGCAGGTGGGCGAGCCCGGTGTTCTCGGGATGGAACGCGAGCGGAATAAAGGCGGTGAATCCGCGCGTATCGTCCTGAAGCGCGCGCAGTCGGAGGATGTGATCGACGCGTTCCTCCGGCCGCTCCACATGCCCGAAGAGCATCGTGCAGGTGGAGCGGATCCCGAGGCCGTGGGCGATCCGGTGGATCTCGAGCCAGCGGGCGGGCGTGATCTTGTTCGGGCAGAGAATCTGCCGGACCCGCTCGCTGAACATCTCGCTGCCGCCGCCCGGCATCGAATCGAGGCCCGCGGCCCGCAGATCTTCGAGGGTGTCGCGGATGTCCCGGCCGTACAGACTCGCGAGGAAGTCGATCTCCACCGCCGTGAAGCACTTGAGGTGGATCTGCGGGTGCCGGTCCTTGAGCCCCCGGAGCATGTCGGTGTAGTAGGAGTAGGGGAGCGTGGGATGGAGTCCGCCGACGATGTGAAGTTCGCGGGCGCCCCGGCGGGCGGCCTGGTCGGCGCGGGCGAACACCTCCTCCAGCGCGAACTCGTACGCCCCGTCCTGGGCGGGCTTTTTCCCGAACGCGCAGAACTTGCAGTCGTCGACGCAGATGTTCGAGTAGTTGATGTGCTGGTTGTTGATGTAGAACGCCCGGTTCCCGGTGATTCGCTCCTTGACGAGGTTGGCGAGGGCGGAGAGCCCGGCGAGGTCCGCCGTGGTGAAGAGCGTGAGCCCGTCCGCGGCGTCGAGCCGCTCCCCGGCCAGGACTTTCCCGGAGATCGGGCGCAGTTCGGGGGCGAGGGGGAACGGAAGGGGCATGGGCGTTCTCGTTGGCGACGCCGGTCATTCTACCTCCGGGACGCCTTCCACGCAACAACCCGGAGATCAGGCGCCGAAGAGGCGGACGGCATTCTCCCACAGGATCTTCCGCTCGACCGGGGCCGGAAACCCGAGGGAGTGGAACTTGGCGAGATTCGCGCCCATCCCGGGGACCCGGGGGGCGGGCCAGTCGGTCCCCCACAGCACTTTGTCCGCGATCGTCTCCAGCTTCGGGAAGTACTCGCGCAACGCCTGGGGCGGGATGCCGGACAGGTCGAGATGGACATTCAGGTGGCGCCTGACGAGGAACACGGCCGACTCCATCCAGATCGGCCGACCTCCGTGCGCGAGGACGATCTTCAGCCTGGGGAAGTCCACGGCGACGTCGTCGCAGAGCATCGGATCGGCGAACTTGTTCCGGGCCCCCGGAAAAATCGAGGTCCCGGTGTGGATCATGACCGGCACTCCGGCCTCCTCGCAGCGACGGTACAGGACTTCCAGCGCGCGATTCCCGTCGAGGTAGGCGTTGGGCGCCGTGAGCTGGTGCGAGGGGTGGACCTTGATCATGCGGAGGCGGTGGGTCTCGATGCACTCGCCGACGGTCCGCTCCGGGTTCCTGCATCGTCTGGGGTCGATCCCCCCCACCGGGAGCAGCCGGGACGGCTCCGCCGCCGCGTAGCGCGCGACCCACGCGTTCACCTCCTCTGTGAAGCCCATGAGGTCGGGGCTCACATAGTTGATCATCGCGACGCGCGAGATTCCCTCGAGGTCCATGCGGGCCAGGAGCCGGTTCGGTTCCCGCATGATGACGCAGAGTTCGTCGAAATCGGCGTGGCCGAGCGCCATCGTGGCGCGGACCTCGGGTTTGAGCATCTCCCAGGGCTGGATGTGGATGTGGGCGTCGAAGACGGGGGCGGTCATGGGAGGGGATTGTAGGCGCGGGGGACCGATCTGCCAAGAGATGGAGGGGCGCAAGTGCGCCCAGACTTCCCAAGATCCCTGTGATGGAGCACAGGAGCGGCCCACCCTCCGCCTCCCCGACACCCGCCCTCCGCCCCCCGCCCCCGCCCCCCGCCGTCCGTCCCCCGCCGTCCGTCCCCCGCCCTCCGCCGTCCGCACTCCACCTTCCCGCAGTCCCCCCCCCCGCCCTCCGCCCCCCCGCCTTCCGCCGCCCATCCGGTCATTTCCATAATGATGCCCCCGCATCATTATGGAAATGGTTGAAAACCGGAGTGAGTCGGGGGGAGAGGAGGGAAGGGAGTCGTGATCGGCCGGGGACCGCCCGGACAAATCGCTTGCCTCCGCGCGGGCCCCTCCCTAGAATCGTCCCGCTTCGCGGTCACGTCAGGAGAGCACCCATGAAGGCCGTCCGCATCCACCAGCACGGGGGTCCCGAGGTCCTCCAGTACGAGGACGCCCCGGAGCCCACCCCGATCGGGCCCGACGACATCCTTCTGGAGGTGAAGGCCACCTCCGTCAACCACCTGGACATCTGGGTGCGCGGCGGCCTGCCCGGCATGAAGGTTAACTTCCCCCGCATCCTGGGCTGCGACGCCGCCGGGATCGTGCGCGAGGTCGGGGCGAACATCGACAAGGTGCGCCCCGGAGACCGTGTGACCGTGAACCCCGGGTCGTACTGCGGCCATTGCGAGTACTGCCTCGCCGGGGATGCCTCCCTCTGCCTCTCCTACGGCATCATCGGCGAGCACGGGGACGGCGCCTACGCGCAATTCGTCCGGGTCCCCGGCCGGAGCGCGGTCCACCTCCCCGACGCGATGTCGTTCACGGATGCGGCCGCGGTCCCGCTCGTCTTCCTCACGGCGTGGCGGATGCTGGTCACCAAAGCCGAGGTCCAGCCCGGCGAGGAGGTGCTCATCCACAGCGCGAGCGCCGGGGTGGGGACCGCCTGCATCCAGATCGCGAGGCGGTGCGGGGCGCGGGTCATCGCCACAGGGAGCAGCGACGAGAAGAACGAGAAGGCTCGCGCCCTCGGAGCGGACGTGGTGATCAACTACCGGACCGAGGACGTGGTGAAGCGGGTCCGGGAACTCACGAAGAAACGCGGGGTGGACGTGGTCGTCGACTACATCGGCCTGGACACCTGGTCGAAGAGCATCCAGTGCCTGCGTCGCGGCGGACGCCTCGTCACCTGCGGGGCCACGACCGGCTACGATCCGAAGGAGGACCTGCGGCACATCTTCTACCGGCAGCTTTCGATCTTCGGATCGACGATGGGGACCCAGCGCGAACTGGAGGCGGTCTTCCGCTGCGTGTCCCGGGGCGAGCTGAAGCCGGTGATCGACCGGGTCCTTCCGCTCTCGGAGGCCGTTCAGGCGCATCGCCTCATCGAGGAGCGGAAGACATTCGGAAAGCTCGTTCTCACACCCTGATCGCAACGTCCCGCGGCGCCGCCCCCGCCGGCGCCGGGCCCTCCTCCACCTCGATCTCATACCCCATGTCGCGGATCATCCGGCGGTCCGCGTCCTCGCCCTGCCCGGGCGTGGTGAGGTAGCCGTTCGTGAAGATCGAGTTGCCCACCAGGAGAGCGAGCGGCTGCAGCGACCGGAGGTTGACCTCGCGGCCTCCCGCCACCCGCACATCCTTCGCGGGGTGCGCGGCGCGGAACATCGCGAGGACCCGGAGACACCGCCACGGAGTCAGCCCGTTCGCGCCCTCGAGGGACGTCCCGGGGCGGGGATTGAGGAAGTTGACGGGGATCGAGGAAACGTCCAGGTCCCGCAGGGCGAAACAGAGATCGGCGATGTCCCCGTCGCCCTCCCCCATTCCGACGATCCCGCCGCAGCAGGACTCCATCCCGTGCTCGTGGACGAGACGCACCGTCTCCACCCGGTCCTCGTAGGAGTGCGTGGTGCAGATCTCGCCGAACCGGCGCTCGGCGGTCTCCAGATTGTGGTTGAAGCGGTCCACACCGGCGGCCTTGAGCATGGCCGCCTGCCCGGGCTTGAGAAGTCCGAGCGAGGTGCAGACCCGGATCGGAATCTCCGCCTTGATCCGCCGCACCGCCTCGCAGATCCGGGCGAGCTCGAGATCGCCCGGTCCCCGGGTGCTCGTCACGATGCAGAACTTCCACCCTCCGGCCGCCCGCGCGGCGCGCGCCGACTCGACCATCTCCTCCACCGTGAGGAGAGGGTACCGGTCGACCGGCCCGGCGGCAACCGACGACTGGGAACAGAACCCGCAGTCCTCGGGACACATGCCGCTCTTGGCGTTGAGAAGGACATGGAGCCGCACCCGACGTCCGTGATGGCGCTCGCGGAGGCGGGCGATCGCCTGGAGCATCGGCAGGGTTTCGGCGTCGGTGGCGCCGAGCATGGCGAGGGCCTCGGCCCGTTCGAGTCGCGCGCCGGCCAGGAGGCGGTCGGCGAGGTCATTCCATCGGTCGCTCAATGGGGGGGCTCCAGGGGGAATCCCTCGGCGACGTCGCGGACGGTCCGGGCGATGATCGCGCCGCAGGGTTCACAGTAGTGGTCCGTCAGCCGGTCGATGTCCGCCATCGACTGCGTCGCGTGAACGACGCAGTCCCAGTTCGGGCAGTGCCGGTTCGTCGGGAGGTAGGTGTGGCCCAGTTCGTGAATGAAGACCTTGCGGACCCGCTCGCACAGGGTGGAGTCGTTCGGCCGTCCGCCGAAGAAGACGGGATCGAGCCGGCGCACCGACAGGATGGAGACCGGTCCGAAGGCCGTGGAGACGCCGGTGTCCCAGTTGCGGCCGGGGTAGTAGGTGTCGCGGTCGGTGACGAGAACGCAGCGACCCTGCGTCGTGCCGAGGTGGGAGATGACTGCCCCGAGCATGAGTTCCATGTCGTACTGCGAGCGCAACGGCACGGAGGCCGCGGAGAAGTCCCACGGGCACACCATCTCGCGGATCGGCATCGCGAACCGGGACGCCGCCTCGCGACGGAGCGTCTCCTTCACGCGTTCGGGGATCGGGCCGTCGAAGACGAAGACCATCTCTCCACGCGCGAGATCGAGGATCGGCGGAACCTTCCCGGTCTCGTAGTGCGGCCGGGCCGAATTGGCCATCATGCCGTTCCGGAGGAGCAGCAGATCGCGCGCGCAGTCGACCACGGCGGGATCGCGCGAGGTCGCCAGGGCGCGAAGGACCAGTCGTCGGGCGGCGGGATCGTCCATCCCGGCGAGTTCGCCGAGGGCGTCCATCACCGGGACCGGCTTCGGACCGTTGAGGGCGGCCTCGAGGTCCCTCAGACGCCGGGCCTGGGCCTGCGCGGGCAGCGCGATCGTGAGGGCGAGGGCGAGGGCGGCCAGGAGGATGCAGACGAGGCCGGTCTTCGAGAAAGAGGGGGCGGTCATGGCAGGCTCCGCGGTGCCGTTCGCAGGGCGGTCCCGCCACGGATGGCGGGGGCGCCCGGCGAGAAATGTCCCCCGGGAGCGCATACCGCCCGCCGCCCCGGGAATTCCGGCTATCCGTGCCCCCCGCCCTGCGCCTCCAGCCAGCGCTCGCAGTCGATGGCCGCCGCGCACCCCATTCCCGCGGCCGTGATCGCCTGCCGGTACCGGTGGTCCACGCAGTCCCCGGCCGCAAACACGCCCTCGACGCTGGTGTACGTGAACTGCTTCGGCACGATGTACCCCACCTCGTCGAGTTCGATCTGGCCGCGGAAAACCTCCGTGCTGGGAAGATGCCCCACCGCCACAAACACCGCGGCGGCGGCGATCTCCCGGCGATCTCCGGTCTTCACGTGCTCAACGACGACCCCGCGCATCTTCCTCGGGTCGGGGCCCGGGACAAACTCCTTCACCACCGAATCGAGCGCCCAGGCGATCTTCGGGTTCTTCCGCGCCCGGTCCTGCATGATTTTCGAGGCGCGCAGGGCGTCGCGCCGGTGCACGACGGTCACCTTCGAAGCGAAGTGCGTGAGGAAGTTGGACTCCTCCATGCACGAATCGCCGCCGCCGACGCAGACCAGTTCCTGCCCCTTGTAAAACGCGCCGTCGCAGGTGGCGCAGGTCCGCTCCCACCCCTTGAGGAGAAGCTCGGTGTCGTTCGGCAGCCCGAGGAGACGGGACTTGGCGCCGGTGGAGATGATGACCGCCCGGGCCTCCTCCGCTCCGCCCTCCCACATCACCCTGAAGGGGCGGTGGGAGAAATCGACCTTCGTCACCGTCGCGTACTCGATGTCGGTGCCGAAGCGCACCGCCTGCTTTTCAAACATCGCCATGAGGTCGGGTCCCTGCACCCCCTCGGGGAAGCCGGGAAAATTCTCGACCTCGGTCGTGAACATGAGCTGCCCGCCCGGGTTCAGGGTGCGGTCCGGGCTCCCGCCGCCCACGAGCATGAGCGGCTTCAGATTCGCGCGGGCGGTGTAGACCGCGGCGGTGTATCCGGCCGGGCCGGAACCGATGATGATCACGTGGCGCATTCGGGGAGGCCCTGGGTCATTTCCTGGGAGCGTCAGGTCCGGGGAGATTCATGCACCACTCGATCGCCTTCTTGAGCTGGTCGGGGCCGGGGAGAAACTCGACGCCCTCGTACTCCTCGAAGACCATGCTGACCTTGTTCGACTCCATGTTCTTCTTCGCCCGCTTCGCCTCGTCCTTCGTCGAGAACTCGCTCTTCGCCTGGAGGAGATACACGCCGAGGTGACGGGCCTTGGGCGCGAGTTCGGCCAGCCTGAAGTTCCCCTTCGGGTAGTGCGCGGAGGAGACGATGAGCCCCGCGAACACCCCGCCCCGCCGGAAGGCGATGTCGTAGGCCATGAGCCCGCCCTGGGACGACCCCGACACGAAGGTCTTCTTCGGGTCGACGCTGAACTTCCCCTTCATCTCCTCCAGACAGTCGAGCGCCTGGGTGAGGGCGAACTCCTCGTTGTAGCCCCAGCGTTCGGCGGTCAGCTTGGTCGTTCCCTGCACGCACGCCAGGATGACCCCCGCCGACTCCGCCGCCTCCTTCCACTTGGCGGCGTGACCGGCGGCGCTTTCCCCGTGCCCGTGGAGCGCGATGATGAGCGGGGTCGGCTTCGTGCGGTCCAGCCCGGGCGGCTCCACGACGGAGATGACCGGTTCGCCGATCACCTTGCGTTTCGCGGCGGCGTACATCGTCTTGAAAGCCTCGGTGCCGCGGATCGAATCGAGATCGGAGTCGCCGTCGATGTGGGTGAAGGTATGGAAGCCCTTGTCGATCGCGTCCCCAAGCCACTTCACCGCCTCGTCGGTTTTCTTGAGCAGGGCGTAGTTGCAGGCGATATTGTAGTAAGTCCCGTTGTGCTTCTCATCGTACTTGAGCGCCTCCTTGAATTCCTCGATCGACTTCTCGTACTCCTTCTTGTCGTAGAGCCGGGCGCCCTCGGTGTAGTGCTTGTGAAACTTCTCGCGCTTCTCCTCCTCCTCATCGGCGCCGGCCCTCCACGGAAGGGCGAGCATGGAAACCGCCAGAAGCGCCATCCCCAGCGTGCGTGAATGCATGATCGATCTCCCCTTACTTCTCTTCCTCACCGCCGGCGCGGAGTTCGCGGACGAACCGCTCGATCGACTCCACGTTATGGCGCACCGTCACCTCGGCCTTCGCCTCCTTCAGAACCTCCCGGGCGAGGGGATCGGACAGCCAGCCCCGCTGCGTCTTGAGCCCGGCCCCGTCCTCCAGCGAGGAAAGGGCGCGCTTCCGGACCTCCGGACGCGCCGCGCGGATCTCCCGGCAGACGCCCTTCGTCCGTTCGTCCTGTTCCGCCGCATTGGACGCCAGCGAGGCGAGGTGCTCCCGGAGAATCGGCGCCGGGGGCTCCTGACCCGGCGAGTACCGCTTCGTCAGCACGTGCAGATCCTCCTTCATCCGGGCGAGACACTCGTCGGTCTGGTCGAAGTAGCGCTGAATCCGATCGTACTGCCACTCGTCGTAGGGCGTGGAGCGGGTGCGCCCCGCGAGCGCGGCGAGCAGGAACAGGGCGACGGCGATCGGAGTCTCTTTCCGCATGCGCGTGGAACCCCCGGCGGCGGCGTGAATGAAAGCGTGATTCTCACCGCCGCCGCCGGGGGGCGCAAGGAAAAATGTACGAGATTACCGCATTCTCATCCTGAGCCCCGTAGCACGTGCTACGGGGCGAAGGATCGCCAGGCCTGCTCCAGGAAGGCGCTTCCTTCGGGTGAGGGCGGGTGATCCTTCACTTCGCCCCGCCGAACGGATGGCGGGGCTTCGCTCAGGATGACAATTCGGCGCACCGCTCGTCGGCGCGTTTCTCCTCATGCTCTCAGAGTGACAGAATCGTCCAGCGGATGCCGCAAGGTCACCAGTCAAACCTCGCCCCCAGATACCCCGCCACCCCGGGACTGGCGAAGCCCTCCACCTCCTCGTACTGCCGGTCGAACACGTTCTCGACGCGCGCCTCGAGCAGCCAGTGTTCGCTCACCCTCCATCGGACGCCCACGTCGACCGTCTCGTAGCTGTCCATCGCGGAGTCGTCCGAGTTCTCCCGGTCGGTCGAGGCCCGGCCGCGGATCGTGACCGTCCAGTCCTCCGCGGGAACGAGGTCCACCCAGACCATGTTCCGGTGCCGGGGCCGCCGGGCGAGCGGTTCGTGCGTCTCCCGGTTCCGCGAGTGCGTGTAGGTGTAGGACCAGCCCACGGCGGCCCAGGTGCAGGGGGATACGCGCCACCGCGACTCCACCCCCTCCGCCTCGGCCCGGTTGATGTTGCCCGCGAGAAACGTCGCGGAGTCGAAAGAGATCAGCTTGTCGAACCGGTTCCAGAAATACGAAATCCCTCCGTCCACGCGCCCCTCCCAGCAGCGCTGCGACACCCCGATGTCCCCGCCCTCGCTGGACTCCGGCTTCAACTCCTTGTTCCCGAAGAACGGGAAGTACAGTTCGTTCAGGGACGGCGCCCGGTAGCCCGTTCCGTAGGAGGCGTGAAAGCGGGTCCCCCAGCCGGTCACGCGGTAGTTCAGGACCGCCCTCCAGGTGGTCTTGTCCTTGAACTCCGAGTGGATGTCGTGACGAACCCCCAGCACGGCGCTGAACGCCTCGCACGGCGCCCAGTGGTTCTGGACAAAGAGGCCGGTGGAATCGACCCCCTTCCGGAACGTCCCCTCGTTCTCGCCCTCCTGCCAGCGCTGGTCGACGCCGAAGAGGACGGTGTCGGTTTCGGCGGGCATCCACTCCGTCTGGAAACCGAGATCGACGAGGCTCGTCTGGAGGCGGAAGTTGGAGAAGGCGGTGTCCGGGTCCATACCCACGAGCGTCTCGCGAGAGGTCCCGAGCCGGAGCGAACCCGCCCAGCGGTCGCTCCAGCGCCGTCGCAGTGTGGCGGAGGCCACGGTGCTGTCGCGGGACTGGACCGAGTTCGGGTCGTCGACGGCGCCGGTGCCGAACGCGAACCCGTCGAGGTCGAGACGGCTGTGGGTCTGACGCCCGGAAAAGTCGAAGCGCCATCCGGGATCGCGACCGAGCCCGAAGCGGAGCGAGCCGTCGACGAGTTCGTAGCCGTCGCGCTCCCCCGCGGCCGATTTGCTGCTCGCGGCCGAGAACCCGTGCGTGCCCGCCGCGCCGGCTTCGAGCGAGTAGTCGATGGGGCCTCCGGCCCCGTAGGCCCCGAACCGGCCGCGCAGGGTGCGCCAGGTGCCCCCTTCGGCCGCGGTGAAGAAGTGCGGCTTCCCGCTCCCCTTCCGGGTGAAAATCTGGACCACTCCGCCGATGGCCTCCGAGCCGTACAGGGTGCTCTGCGGGCCGCGCAGGATCTCGATCCGCTCGATGTTCTCCAGCGTGAGGTCGGACAGGTCCGCCGACCCGAGCGTGGGACTGGTGATGCGCTGACCGTCGATGAGGACGAGCGTGTGTCCCGATTCCCCCCCCCGGATGAAGACGGAGGTGGTGCGGCCGGGACCGCCGGTCTGAACGACCTCGAGCCCCTCCACACTGCGAAGGGCATCGGCGACGGTGCGGGACTGGTGCCGTTCGAACTCCTCCCGGGTGAGGATGGTGATGGAGGAGCCCACCGCCTCGGCCTCGACGCTCGTGCGTGTGGCGGTGACGACGCGCTCGGGGACGACGACCGGCTCGGGGCTCCCGTCGGCGGGAGGCGGGGCCGGCGGCGTTACCGGCTCCTGCGCGGGCAGGAGCGGACTGAAGACCAGCAGGGCGGCGAAAAGACGAACGGCAGAATGAAGCAACCGCTTCATGAGAGACTCCTTTCTTCCCCTTCGGAAGAGGATGGTTTCGCGGCCTCGACCAGTCGCTTCGCCATCCACGGACATGCGGCGAAGTGGACATGAACATAGGAGGCGTGGATCCGATCCGAAGCGAACCCCTCGGCGCGCTCCTGACCGGTCAGGGTCTGTCGCACGCGCCAGACCGGCCGGCGGCCCTCCCCGGTCCAGCGCGAGAAATGGAATTCGTGCCCCCGCACCCGCTCTCCGCGCCGCACGAGGAACGACCCGAGTCCCACGGCCTCGACGTATCCGAAGTGCTGAAGCCGGCCGGTCATCTCGATCCGACCCGGGACCAGACCGATCATGGCGAGAAACATGAGCCCCCCGCACTCCGCGTAAACAGGAACGCGCTGAAGCTCGGCCGCGAGGGGACTGGCCCGGAGACGCTTCTCGAACCGTTCCGGAAATCCGCCGCCAAAGTAGACCGCGCCCGACCCGCGGGGAAGACGCCGGTCCCGGAGCGGGCTGAAGAAGGCGAGATCGGCGCCGAGCGAACGGAGCAGATCGAGATTGTCCTCATAGTAGAAACAGAAGGCCTCGTCGCGCGCGACGGCAATGCGACAGGCGGGAAGGATTCCGGGACCCGCGGCGGATGAGCCCGGCAAGCGGCGCTCGCGCGCCGCGCCCCAAGGCAGAGGGCGGGTCATCTCTGAATTCCCAGGGCGCATCGCTCCTCTTCGCCTGGGGCGCGCCGCGCCGGCGGCGCTGCGACGGGCCATGCGCAAGAGAGCCTCGAGGTCCACCGTCCGCTCCATGTGCCCCACCAGACGCCTCGCCAACTCTCCTGCCCCACCGCGCTCCCCGGCCGGAATCAGTCCTAGAGGCCGCTCGGGAACAACCAGGGCGGAATCGGGCGGAAGATATCCCATCACCCGGGCGCGGCAGTGCCGGTCGATCGCCTCACGCAGCATCCGATAGTGTCCCTCGCTCCCGACCCGGTTCAGGATGACCGCCGCGACGTCGATCCGCCGATCCAGCGACTCGAATCCCCGGACGACGGCCGCGGCCGAGGCCGCCATCGCCCCGGCATCGACCACCAGCACCACCCGCGCCCCCAGCACCCTCGCCACCTCGGCCGTGCTGCCGGGCCCGTCGTACAGCCCCATGACCCCC
>JACPTZ010000049.1:32975-48468 GCA_016192525.1 Planctomycetota bacterium | reverse complement strand
ACAGACCACTCGCCGAATGGGTGCTGCCTGGCCAGCCTCTACACGAGGGCCCTGCTGGCCTTCGGGCCGCCGGCAGCGCGGCGCTTCAAATCCGCTCTGTGGCGCACGGAAGTGCGCCCCCGCGAACTGACCCGGTTTTTCCGATTCGAGGCAAGTGCCATGCGCCTCGCCTTCTTCTCGACCAAGCCCTACGACCGCCGCTTCTTCGAGGCGGCCAACGCCGGCCACCGCCACGAAATCAGGTTTCTCGACGCGCACCTCACCCCGGACACCCTCCCGCTGGCGGCCGGGTTCCCCGCGGTCTGCGCCTTCGTCAACGACCGTCTCGACGCCGCGGTCCTCCGTGGACTCTCCGCGGGAAGCACCCGGCTCATCGCCCTTCGCTCCGCCGGATTCAACCACGTCGACTTGCCGGCCGCTCGTGACCTCCGCCTGACGGTCGCCCGCGTCCCCGCCTATTCGCCGAGCGCCGTGGCGGAGCATACCCTGGCCCTCATCCTGGCCCTCAACCGCAAGATACACCGGGCCTATGCGCGGGTCCGCGAGGGGAACTTTCTGCTTGACGGTCTGCTCGGGTTCACGCTCGAGGGCCGGACTGCGGGGGTGATCGGGACCGGACGGATCGGGGCGCTCGTCGTGCGCGCGCTCCGGGGGTTTGGATGCCGGGTCCTCGCCTACGATCTCCGGCCGAATCCGGACTGCGCTGCGCTCGGCGCGGAGTATGTGGGTTTGGATCGACTCTACGCCGAGTCCGACATCGTGACGCTTCACTGCCCGATGACCGCGGAGACGCGACACATGATCGGACCGGACTCGCTCGGCCGGATGAAACGGGGCGTGATGCTCATCAACACCGGTCGCGGCGCACTGGTCGATACGCCGGCGGTGATCGAGGCCCTCAAGTCGGGCCGGGTCGGCTACCTCGGGCTGGATGTCTACGAGGAGGAGGCCGACCTGTTCTTCGCTTCTTCACCGAAGAGGCCCTGCACAACATCGCCGAGACCACGCTCTCCAATGTCACCGCGTTCGAGCGGGGACGCGAGAGCGGGAATGAGGTGAGGTAGACTACTCCCCCCGCGTCGGCACCCGCAGCTCCGCCTTTTCGTGATGGACGGTCACCGTGACGGGGACCGCCCGGTGTTCGTCCCAGTGGTCCTGCCCCGCGTTGGTGTTGCGCTCGTATCGCGGGGAATTCGTGGAGCCGAGATACAGGCGGAGAGAGGAACCCTTCGCGATCGTGTACGCGGTCAGCGGGAATCGGAGGGTGATCCGGCTCTTCTTGCCCGGAACGAGGTCCCGGGCGCGGCGAGCGACGTCCGCGATCAGGTAGGAATGGCCGTCGCTCCGGACCTCGCACAGCCGGGCGCAGAAGTCGCAGGTGGACCGGTCGGCCTCGAAGTCGAACGCGAACTCGACGCTTCCGTTGATGGGCAGCGGGGTCTCGCGGACGTCCATCGTGTACGCGAGAAGGTCCTTCCGCGAGTCGAGCGCGTCCTGCCGGGTGGGGCCGTGCGGGAGGGGCGGCAGGTTGGCCCCCCCGAGCGTGGGAGAGGGATCGCGGGGATCCGAACTGTAACTCCGCGGGCCCGTCGCCGGATCGGAGGAGACGATCCGGCCGTCCGATCCCAGCGACAGCAGAACGGTCCTCCGCGAAATCTCCTTCCAGGACTTCGCCTCCTCCCAGCGGTCCCCATTCGCCGCCCAGTAGCGGACCCGCGGCGTGTCGTCCCAGCCGTTCTCCATCCCGCGGAGCCACCGGTCAAAGAACGCCTTCGCCGCCGTGGCCGAGGCCTTCTCGGCGCCGGGAAAGGCGAGATCGCCCTGCTTCGCCAGTCCCACCGAGACATGGTCCCACGGACCGATGAGCAACCGGCTGTGCCGCTGCGCCTCGAGACCTCCCTTCGCGACGATGTCGTCAAAGGTCCGGACGACCAGATCCGGATAGTTATCCCACCAGCCGGTGATGAGGAGGCAGGGGACCCCGATGCGGTCGGGCCGGTAGGTGAGGCGTTCCGCCGCCTTCCAGACCATCGTGTCGCCGTCCGGGTTCTTGAGGACCGCCGCGGAGACGTTGTAGCCGAGCTGTTCGAGACGCTCGACGTGGGCCTCGAGCAGGACTCCGCCTTCGTAGTACGACTCGTAGCACTGGCCCATGGCGGCGATGAGCGGGACGCAGCAGACGAGGTGGGGAGGGCGCTCCGCCGCGGTGTCGAACTGCTGCTTGCCGAGAGCGCTGCCGCCCCAGGTCCCCACCTTGCCGTCGGACCAGGGCTGACCGGCGATCCACTCGACGCTGTCGTATCCGTCCTGTCCGCGCTTCCAGGTCCGCTTGCTGGCCCCGTCCATCGCGGTCCGGGAGCCGTAGAATCCGCGCCAGTCGACGACGACGTAGGCGTAGTGCTCGCGATCCAGCAGCCCGAGGGCATCCGACACGGACCCGCGCCCCGTCTCGGAGTCGAGCCCCTTCTGACCGGAGATGGGGGCCCCGAGATTCTTCCGGTTGTAGGGGGTCTGGACCAGGACGGTTGGGTACTTCCCCTCGCGGGCGGGCAGATAGACGTCCGCGGCGAGGTACTTTCCGTCCCTCATCGGGATCTTCACGCCGGGGTGCTCGGTCTTCCACGGCTCCTGGGCCGAGGCGGCGTCGACGACCAGAAGGCAGAACAGGATGGCCGCAGCGAGCGTTCGCATGGATCGGATCCTCCCTGACGAATCTCGACGGACCGCCGGATCGCCCGGCGGCGGTCTTCCCGACACCGGCCACATTTGTACCAGTTTCCTCCGGCGTTGCGAGTTCAAAAGGGGCTCATCCGGCGGGAGCATACCTCTCCAGACGCGAACCCGGAACGGAGTGAACCACGAATTTTGCGAATTTGACAAAGGGGCGAACAACAACAGCAGCAATTACGACACAGCTACATCAAGTGCAGAAAAAGCGAAAGACAGGGCTGCACGCGAGGACGCGACTCCCGCAAGAGGACATGCTCCACCGGGGCGCCCCCGGCTGCGCATGCAATGGGAAGGAAAGGGTGAGAGGTCCGGGGTCTCAGGGTGCGTTCCTTGGTGCGGAGGTCTCTGTCGCATTGACTTCCGTCCGTTGTGGTAGTTGTTGTTGTCGTTGTTGCTGTTGTCGCTGTTGCAGTTGTCGTTGTTGTTGTTTCTTCCCCAACATTCGTGAAATTCGTGAAATTCGTGGTTCCCTTGTCGGATGGACGGGAAAAGCACACTTCAACCGGATGAGCTTCAAAGGGGCGCGCTTCGTTAGATTGACGCCACGCCCGTCGGGACCTATTCTGGTCGCATCTTCGAGCCCCGCGCCTTCCCCGCGAGGATGACCATGCCGCCTGAGGCCGACCCTCCCGATCGCCGCCGGTTCCTCTCCACCGTCTCAACCCTCGCCATGACCGCCGGGCTGCTCGGCGGGTACGGCGCTTTCGGCGCCATCGCCGCCCGGTTCCTCTATCCCGCCGGACCCCGCCGCAGGGCCTGGATGTTCGTCGTCGATCTCGCCTCGATGAAGCCCGGCGACTCGCGTTCCTACGTCTCGCCCGCGGGCGAGTCGGTGGCGCTCGCCCGGACGGGAAACGCCGGCACGGTCGACGACTTCATCGCCCTCTCGAGCACCTGTCCGCATCTGGGATGTCAGGTTCACTGGGAGGCGCAGAACAGTCGCTTTTTCTGTCCCTGCCACAACGGGACGTTCGATCCCTCGGGTCGGGCCACCGGGGGGCCGCCTGCCGACGCCGGACAGTCCCTGCTCAAGTACCCCCTCAAGGTCGAGGGCGGACTTCTCTACATCGAAGTGCCGGTCGATCGGGTGGGGTAGTCATGGGGCTTGTCGTCTCCTGGTTCCAAGAGCGCCTCCCGATCCCGGCCCACGCGCTTCGCGAACTCACCAACGAGCCGGTCCCGAACCACCTGAAGCGGTGGTGGTTCTGTCTCGGCGGAACGCCGGCCTATCTGTTCGGCGTGCAGATCGTCACCGGCATCCTCCTCGCCTTCTATTACGAACCGGCTCCGGCCACGGCCTACGAGTCGGTGCGGCGGCCTACGGGTGGTACCGTCGCAGCGTCCACAAATGGGGCGCCACGCTCATGATCGCGGCGGTGATCCTCCACCAGATGCGGGTCTTCTTCACCGGCGCCTACCGGAAGCCCCGCGAAATCAACTGGATGGTGGGAATGTGCCTTCTCGTCTGCACCCTGATAACCGGGTTTACCGGCTACAGCCTCGTCTTCGAGCAGCTTTCGTACTGGGGCGCCACGGTGGGGGCGAACATCACCGACACCGTCCCGGTCGTCGGCGGCCTCCTCAAGCGGATGATGCTCGGCGGCGAGGCCTACGGCGAGGCGACCCTCTCCCGGTTCTTCATCCTTCACGCCGCCGTTCTGCCGGTGACGACGGTTCTGCTTCTCGCGGTCCACATCGCCCTTCTCCGGCTGCAGGGCGTGACCGACTTCCGCTTCGCCGACGAGCGCGAGGACGAGCCGCACCAGTTCCGGTTCTTTCCGGACCACTTCGCCACGGAGGTGATCATCGGCCTCGTGCTGATGATCCTGCTGAGCGCCCTCGCCACGATCCTGCCCGCCGCCATGGGACCCCGGGCCGATCCGCTCACCACCCCCGGGGTGATCAAGCCGGAGTGGTTCTTCTACGTCACCTTCCGCTGGCTGAAACTGTTCTCCGGCACCTTCGCCGTTCTCAGCATGGGGTTCGTCGGTTTCGTGATGTTCGTCTGGCCGTTCATCGACGGACTCCTCCGCCGGGTCTGGAAGGGGAGCGAGGCGAGCGTCTGGATCGGGATGGCGGTGGCCCTGGCGATCATCGGGATGACGGTCTGGGAGGCGGGAGTGGAGCATTGACATGACCCTCGAAACCAAGAAGTTCATCATCGCGATTCTCGGATTCGCCTTTCTCGCCAGCCTCCTCTTCGTGCAGCGGATGGAGGTGGCGAGGAAGGAGGCGGAGGTGGGACTGGCCCCGCCGCACCTCTCCATCCCGGCGAGCTCGAAGCAGTGCGTGGAGTGCCACGGGATGACGACGCCCGGGATCGTCGACCACTGGAAGGGCAGCACGCACGCCCGGCGCGGGGTCGGGTGCTTCGAGTGCCATCAGGCGGAGCGCGGCGACGCCGACGGTTTCGACCACTACGGCGTTCACATCGCCACCGTCGTCACGCCCCGCGACTGCGCCCGCTGCCACGGCGCCATTGCGGAGGAGTTCGGGAAGAGCCACCATGCCGCGGCGGGGAACATCCTGGCCTCGCTGGACAACTTCCTCGCCGAGACGGTGGAGGGATCGCGGGCGGCCTTCAACCCGCACTCGCCCACGCCAGGTCGGAGCTTCGAGAAGGTGAACGGCATGGCCAGCGCCCTCTCGGGATGCCTCCAGTGCCACGGGAGCAAGGTGGCGCTGCGGTCGGTGGACGGCGGCGGGATCAGCGTCGACGACCTCAAGCCCGGGCCGGACGGACGGCCGACGAACCCCGCGGCCCTGACCCGGATCCTGAAGAACGAGAGCGGCAAGCCGCTCTTCGACCCGGGGACCTGGCCGAACACCGGGATCGGCCGGATCAACCTCGACGGCTCGCTCGGCTCGTGCTCCGCCTGCCACAGCCGGCACGATTTCTCGCCCCGGCGCGCCCGGCAGCCGGAGAACTGCGGGAAGTGCCACCTCGGGCCGGATCATCCGCAGAAGGAGATTTACGAGGAGTCGAAGCACGGTGTGGCCTATCGCGACCTCCGGGAGGAGATGAATCTCGACGCCGAGTCGTGGGTCCTCGGGAAGGACTACTCCCAGGCGCCCACCTGCGCCTCGTGCCACATGTCCGGGAACATCCGGAACGGAGGCCGGATCACGCACGACCCGGGGGAGCGGATCTCCTGGACGAACCGGCCGCCCGTGAGCCTCGTCATGGACACCGACGCGTCGCACCGGATCGTGACGGAGACCGACCCGGCGAAGCGGGCCGCCCTCATCGCGGACACCTCCGAGGCGAAGCGGAACCGGATGAAGGAGGTCTGTTCCACCTGCCACTCGCCCGACTACGTGAACGCGTTCTACACGCAGTACGACAACCTCGTCGTCCTCTACAACGAGAAGTTCGCGAAGCCGGGGCTTCAGATCATGTCGGCGCTCCGGCAGGCGGGGCTGATTTCGAAGACCGAGTTTGACGACGGCATCGAGTGGACCTGGTTCATGCTCTGGCATCACGAAGGCCGGCGGGCCCGGCACGGCGTCTCGATGATGGCTCCCGACTATACGCACTGGCACGGGATGTTCGAGGTAGCGGACCGGTTCTACATGCACTTCATCCCCGAGGCGCGGGAACTGACGCGGAAGGCCCGGGAGTCCGGAAAACTCGCGGAGGCGAAGGCCGCGGACGCCGCGATCGACGAGGTGCTGCACCGCCCGGAGCACGCCTGGTACGTGGAGGGGGCGGAGGACCAGGCGGAGCGGATCCGCAGGGCGATGGAGGAGCGGTACGGCCCGGAGGGAGGGGCGGTGCTCACGCCGGAGAAGTAGGGGAGGGACGAAGGACGAAGGACGAAGGGAGGAGAATGACGAATGAAGAATGAGGAATGACGAAGGACGAGGGACGACAGACGGGGGACAACGGACGGAAAACGAGGGATGAAGGACGAAGGAACGGCGAACGCCGAGCGACAGCCCACTCGAGCGCCCTGAAAGGGCACCATGATCCAGCCCGGGGCGCAGCCCCGGGTACAGCCCCCCGCCAAGCAAGCCAGCCCTGAAAGGGCGGTCGTACGGGGTTACCGCCCTTGGCGTTGTCATCCTGAGCGAAGCCCCGCTATCCGTTTGGCGGGGCGAAGTGAAGGATCACCAGCCCTGACCTGGAGAAAGCGTCTTCCTGGAACAGGCCTGGCGATCCTCCGCGTCCGCCTGCGGCGGACGCTCAGGATGACAATGCGGTAACCTCGTACCGGCGCTCTTCCCTGCGGCCCCTCGGCCGCCCCGAAACTCCTGTGGCGCGGGCGAATCCGACGTGCTACACTTCCGACGATATCCACCCGAAGACCCTGAAAGGTGTCCTGCGGCAGGCCGGCCTGGAGGAATGAGAATGAGAGAGTGCACGGTCATCTTTGAGCATGGCCGTCGGAACTGGTCGGTCTACGTCCCCGATCTTCCGGGGTGCGTCGCCACGGGAAAGACCCGGAGGGCGGTCGAACGCGCGATGCGTGAAGCGATCGAGTTTCACATCGAGGGTCTTCGCCTTCACGGAGAACCCGTCCCGGCGTCCACGATCGAGGCCGGGAAGGTATCGGTTCCCGCATGAGGGAGGGATTAGGATTGGGAAAGAAGATGGGCCGCGAACTCGTCACGAGCAAGTCGCCGCAGGAGAAGGTAGGCCAACACTGTCGCATCTGCCGGATTGACTCGCCTTCGGACGGACTCCATGTATCCCGTTGGGTCGTACGGCAGCGCTTCCCCGTCCTCGATCACCCTCCTTCCGTATTCGGTGATCCGGAACCATGGCAGGTCAAGATTCGATTCGTTCGTTCCCGGGGTCAGGATGCCTATCGAAACGAGGTTCCAGAATACTTCCCGTACGCACAGGTCTAGGACGCCCCGGGACGGATGCCCCAGCCATGCGACGTAGGGGTCGAGTTTGTCCTGTCCAGCCTCCAGTTCGTTCCAGCTCTTGTCGCGCGTGAGACGAGCGAATACGATCTGCCGAACTGCCTCGATGTTAGGCGACTTGGGATCGAAGGGGATTCTCTCCATGTCGAATGCACCTCCATCAGATCGGGGTCGTCCAACCGGCAACCGGAGTTTCAGGGTGCCTTCCGTCCCAGTGGTCTCGGAGTGGATGCAAAAGAAAGAAATCTCTCCATGAAGGTACGAACATAGCAACGGAAGGTCTACAATTGCCACTGGCCGATCAACAGGAACTCCAGCGCATGACAGGTGCCTCGCTCCGGGGAAGGGACTTGCGTCTTACATAGCAGATTTGCTATCGTAGGGGAAGGCCGTGGCGCGTCGATCGAGGGTGCGGTTCAAGTGGGTGGAGTGGAACCTCGCTAAGATCGCCGCGCACGGGCTGGCGGCCGGGGAAGTCGAGTACGCCTGGTTTCACCAGCGGGGGCCTCATCAGGAACGGGACGACGGTTCCTTCGAGACGGTGGGCCGGACTCCCTCCGGGCGTTGGGTCCTGATCGTCTGGCGCTACGACGAGCAGTTCGAATTGCTGGAACATGACCATGTCGCGGAAGTCATTTTCGTCATCACGGCCTTCTGAGCGGCGCGGGGAAGTGCGCGTCGAGGCCGATCGTCGCACCCCCGCCCGACGCGCCCGGGATGAGGCCATCGCGCGAGACGTCGAGGCGGATCGCCCCCGGATTCTCAGGATGATTCAAGCGGCGTCACGAAGGGGGGCGCGCGGCCTGGAACTCCGGGGCGGGAAACTGGCCCGCGATCTCATGGCCTCCCTGGTGCGCGCCCGCCGGTCCCGGCGTTTGACGCAGAAGCAGGTGGCGCTGAGCCTGGGAATGCCGCAATCGGTCATCGGTCGGTTCGAATCGGGCACCCATAGTCCCACCCTCGGCACGCTCACGCGATACGCGGCAGCGATCGGGGCCACGCTGGTGGTGCGGATACCGGCGTAGCCCGGACCGTTTGGCGCAGCGGTTCTGTCGCTCCTGCGGGGTCTTTCCGGGGGTGGGTCCGGTCCGGGGCGGCGTTTCGCTTGCCCCGGGCCAGCGCCGGCCTTTCACTCCGGGGCGGTGGCCCTCTACGCGGCGGGCGGCGCAGACTGAAGTCTGCGCCACGATCGGGGTGGTGGTCCCTCCTCGCGGCGGACGGCCTTCTGACACCCACCCTCCTGCCCTTGGCACGTTCCCGCGCTCCGCGGTTGCATCCGATGTCGAATCCCTGTATACTCCTTCTCGTCAGTCCTGAGGCCCAAGGAGCAGCCCATGCCAGGCGCCCAGGAGATCATCCGCGAGGCCCAGTCGCTTCCTGCCGATGTACGGGTGCGCCGGTGGATCTGGGTCGCGGAGGCCGGCAAGTTCCTGCGAGTCGTGACACTGCCTGACGGAGAGACTGTCCACAACGCACTCTTCGACAAGACTACCGCCCGAGGTGAACTGTGAAAATCGAGTACTTCAGGGACACCGACACCGCCCTTCTGGAATTCAGCGACCAGGTCGTTGCCGAAACTCGCGAGATCAGCGAAAACGTCTACGTGGACTTGGACGCTGATGGCAATCTCGTGAGCATGACCGTCGAGCATGCCGCGGAGAGGGCGAAGTTGCCCGAGGTTGACGTTGAGGAGATGGCCGCTCCCTGATCGAATCGCAGGGGTTCCTCCCTCGACTCACAATCACGGCCGTACGAGGTTACCGTCCCGTCCCTTGTCATCCTGAGCCTCGGCCGCAGGCCGAGGCGAAGGATCACCAGCGTGAGCGGTTCGCAGACTCCGACGATGGCGATCCTTCGCTCAGCCGGCCAAACGGCGGCCGGCTGAGCTCAGGATGACAATGCGGTAACCTCGCATTCACGGCCTTCTGAGCCGCGCGGGGAAGGGCGCGTCGAGGCCGATCGTCGCACCCCCACCCGACTCGCCCGGGCGAGGCCATCGGCACGCTCACGCGCTACGCGGCGGCGATCGGGGCCACGCTGGTGGTGCGGATACCGGCGTAGCCACGGAGACACCATGAAACCGAACTCCCGTCTCATCCTGGACGTGATCGACTCTCCCATCGGCCGATGCGCCGTGACCCTTCGGGGCGGGCGGGTCGCCCGGATCGAGCTGGGTCGAACCCCGGGCCTGAAGGTGGACCGGGCCCGGCTCCCCGAGGTGAGACGGTGGCTGAGGGCGTGGTTCGCCGGACGGACGGTGAAGCCGCCGCTCGACCTCTCGCCGGAGACACCGTTCCATCGGCGCGTCTACGAGACCGTACGACGCATCCCCCGCGGCCGGACGCTCACGTACGGCGAGGTGGCGCGCCGGATCGGCCGCCCGCGGGCCGCCCGCGCCGTTGGCCAGGCGCTGGGGCGGAACCCGATCTGCCTCCTCATCCCGTGCCATCGCGTCGTCGCTTCCCGGGGACTCGGCGGCTTCTCCGCTCCGCAGGGCCTCGCCATCAAGCGGCGGCTGCTCGCGATGGAGGGCGTCTCAATCGCTTGACGCCCCCTCTCCCCGCTGATAGATAGAAGTTCATGCTCGACAAGGAACTTCTGGAAATCCTCGCCTGTCCGCTCTGCAAGCACCCCGTGGCGCTTCAGGGGGAGAAGCAGGACACGCTCGTCTGCGGGCACCCCCCCTGCGGCTGCCGCTACGCCATCAAGGACGAGATCCCCGTCATGCTCATCGACGAGGCCCAGCGCCCCTGTCCCTCCTGCGGGACACAGCGGGACTGGGATGCGGATCACGACACTCTGCGCTGCGCCAAGTGCGGGTCGACCTTCGACGCCCGCCCCGAAATCGCGCGCCCGGCGGGAAAATAGGGCACGTCGATGGAGAAGCGCACCGTACTCGCCATTCTTCTCTGCCTTGCCGTCTGGATCATCTGGTTCCAGATCGTCCTCCCGTGGAAGTACCCACCTTCGACGCGTCCCCCCCGGCCGAAGCCCCCTGATGCCGCGCCCGGTCCGGAGAAACCTCCCTCCCCGCCTCCTCCGGGAGACGGCACGACTCCCCCCGTTATCGCGGCGCCCCCGGCCGAGGAGGATCCGCCGCCCACAATCATCGACGACCTCCGCCGCGAGACGCCGCACTTCGAGCTTGTGTTCTCGAACCGGGGCGCCCGGCTGGTCCGGCTTCTGTTCCTCGACTACAAGAGGAGCGACCGCAGCGGGCCGCTCGAGTTGATCCGGGAGCTGGATCCCGCGGTGCCTTCCTTCGCCGTGGTTCCCGCGGGCGGAGACGGTTCGCTGGCCACGAGGCCGTGGAAGATTGTGACCGACGAGCCGCAGCGGCTCGGGTTTCAGACCCTATGGGATGGCTGGCTCCGGATCACCAAGACGTTCGTCCTCGAAACCGGGCTCTCGTTTCGCGTCGAGTGCCGGTTTGAGAACATCCGGAAGGAGGCCGATTCCGGCACGCCCCCGATGTTCTCCTACAACCTGATGGGGGCGGCGGGGGTGGAGCCGGAACCGAACGACGCGCCGTATCTCCAGGGGGTCCGGGGGAAGGCCGTGGGCAGCCGGATCGTGGTGGCGGCGGATGTGCCGGTGAGCAATGTTCTGGACAAGCCGCGCGCGATTCCGGCCGCCGAAGCCGTGCGCTGGGCCGGGTCCGTGAACAAGTACTTCGCGTCCCTCGTCGTTCCCCGAGGGACGGACGACATCGAGTCGGTGTCGTTTTCGCTGATCACCGACCAGAACGCCTGGGCGGACCGCTCGAAGCAGTGGGCGCGCGAGCAGGGCGCGGCTCCCGACAAGAAGGTGCTCCAAGACTGGCTCGTGACGAGCGGCGGCGGCAACGTGCAGGCCGTCCTCCAGAGCCGCTCCATCCCGCTCCCCCCCGGGCAGACTCACGAGGCGTCCTTCGAAGTGTTCATCGGACCGAAGAGTCCCGAGGTGCTGGCCACGTTCGAGAAGGAGGGGTTCATTGGCCTTCTCGACTACGGGTGGTTCGGCTTCATCAGCAAGCTCCTGCTGGGGATTCTCGCGCTCTTCCACGCCCTGATCGGCAACTACGGATGGGCCATCGTGCTCCTCACGATCGCCGTCCGCATGGCCATCTTTCCGCTCAGCAAGAAGACACAGGTCTCCATGTATCGGATGCAGAAACTCCAGCCCAAGATGGAGGCGCTCCGTCAGAGGTACGACAAGGAACCCCAGAAGCTCCAGCAGGAGATGTTCAAGCTCTACAAGGAACACGGCGCCAACCCCCTGAGCGGTTGTCTCCCCATGCTGCTGCAGTTGCCGATCCTCATCGCGCTGTATTGGGCGCTCTCGCTGGCCATCGAGCTCCGACAGGCGCCCTGGATCAGCTGGGTGACCGACCTGTCGCAGCCCGACGATCTCGGCGCGCTGCCCATCCCGAAGTTCCCGCTCCTCCTCTTGTTCGGTCCAGAGATCAACCTCACGCGCCTGCATCTGCTTCCCATCATCATGATCGCCACCTGGTGCATCCAGCAGGCGCTCACGCCGAAATCGCCGGATCCGGCCCAGGCACAGCAGCAGAAGATGATGATGTTCATGCCGATCCTGTTCGGCCTTCTGATGTACTGGACGCCCTCCGGCCTCATCCTCTACTGGTTGACGAGTACCGTCATGGGGATCGGCGAACAGCAACTCATCAAGAAGGTCTATCTCCCGCGGGCCGAACTCGCTCCGGCCCCCGTTCCGAAGACATGAAGACCGACACGATTGTCGCCCTCGCGACCCCGTCGGGGGCCGGCGCCCGCGCCATCCTCCGGCTCAGTGGTCCGGAGGTGGCGGGCATCGTCGGCCGGCTCACCGGATGCCCGGCCGGGTCGCTTCCCGCCCATGGGCGCCGGACCGTGACGCTCGGACTCCCGCCTCCCTGGCCCCGCGTTCCGGCCGAGTGCTGGATGATGCGCGCCCCCCTATCCTTCACGAGAGAAGATGTCGCGGAGCTGCACCTTCCCGGTTCGCCCCCGCTGGCCGGGGCCGTTCTGGCGGCCTGCCTCGAAGCCGGGGCGCGTCTCGCCGATCCCGGAGAGTTCACCCGGCGCGCCTTTCGCCGGGGACGGATCGACCTCGCCCGCGCGGAGGCGATCGCCTCGCTGGTGGCGGCGGAGGACGAGGCCTCGAGACGCGCCGCCCTGGCGAGATTCCAGGGAGCGTTCTCCCTCGAGGTCGCCCGGTGGCGCGGGCGATGCGTGCATCTCTGCGCCGAGGTCGAGGCGGGGATCGACTTCACCGAGGAAGGGCACGTCTTCATCTCCCCCGGCGATCTTCTCTCCTCGCTGCAGGCCCTGCTCGCCGGGATCGACGGACTCCGGGCCGCGGAACGGGCGCATGGGACGCGGGCGGATCTTCCCCTCGTCCTCCTGCTCGGCCCGCCGAACGCCGGGAAGTCGACTCTCTTCAATCGATTGCTGGGGCACCCACGGACCCTGACGAGTCCCGAGGCCGGGACCACCCGCGATGTCGTCGTCGAGGAGACCGTGGTGGAGGGCGTTCGATGCCGGCTGGGGGACACCCCGGGATCCGCCCCGGCCGGGGATTTCGCCCCGGATCTGGCGCGCGAGATCCGGTCGGCCATGGCGACGGAGGCCGATCTCGTGATTCTTGTCCTCGACCCTGACGGTCCACCGGTCGGGATTCTGGAGGAGATCGCGCGGCTGCCGGTCGGGAGATCGCTCCTGGTGATTTCCAGGTGGGACCAGCGGAGGGGATCCGCCGGGCTCGCCCGGGCGTGGCGGACCGCCGTGGGCGGGCCGGGAAGATCCGGCGCGGTCCTCGAAGTCTCCGGGGTCAGCGGCGCCGGAATCGGCCGGTTGCGGAGACGTGTCGGACGGTTCCTGCGGAGCCACGGCCGGCGCGCGGGCGCCGGCCGCGCGCACGGAACGGTCCGGCAGGAAGAGGCGCTCCGGCTCGCTCACGAGGCCATTCGAAGCGCTTCGGAGGCGGTGGGGCGTTCGCTCGGGAACGAGCTGGTGGCGTCCGACCTGCGCGCCGCCGCCGCCGCGCTGGGGTCGATCACGGGCGAGGACGTGACCGAGTCGGTGCTGAACGAGATTTTCAGCCGCTTCTGCGTCGGGAAGTAACCGCCTCCTTCCTTCGTTGACGCGGGGGGGGGACTCCTGCTAGCATTCCTCCATGCGCTGCCCCTTCTGCCGATCGACCCGCGACCAGGTGGTGGATTCCCGGATGACCGAGGAGGGGATCGCCATCCGGCGCCGTCGGCGATGTCTGGGCTGCGGTCGCCGGTTCACCACGTACGAGCGCATCGAGCGCACCCCGCTGCGCGTGGTGAAGAAAGACGGGAGCCGCGAGCCGTTCGATCGCGAGAAAATCCTCTCCGGCCTGATCAAGGCGTGCGAGAAGCGCCCCATCTCGACCTCCCGTCTCGAGGACATCGTGACCCGGATCGAGGCGGCCGCCGCCGATCATCGCTCCCATGAAGTCACCTCGAAGCACATCGGAGAACTCGTCATGCGGGCCCTCCGTGACCTGGACCAGGTCGCCTACGTCCGATTCGCCTCCGTCTACCGCGAGTTCAAGGACGTCACCGAGTTCATGGCGGAACTTCAGCCGATGATCAAGGCATGACCCGCCCGCCGAATCGGGAAATTGTCACCGGCCGGGTCTTCGGACGCCACGCGAACCGGTTCCGCGTGAAGGTGGGGGAGATCGAGTACCTCTGCGAACTCCGGGGCAATCTCCGGAAGGCCCGCGAGAACCGGACCTCACCCGTGGCCGTCGGGGACGAGGTCGAGATCATCCCCGGCGCGGGCGGAGACGCCACCATTCACGCCGTGCTCCCTCGCCGCTCCAGACTCTCGCGCCCGGACGTCGGGAGGGCCGAGCGCGAGCAGATCATCGTCAGCAATGTCGATCAGGCCATAACGGTCACGTCGATCGTGGATCCGCGGGTGGAGTCCACGACCCTCGACCGCTGCCTTCTGCTGGCCGAAACGAATGATCTCCCCGTGCTGCTTTGCATCAACAAGACCGACCTCTCCCCGCGGGAAGAGGTCGAGCGCCTGGCCTCCCGCTATGCCGCCCTCGGTTATCAGATTCTGCTGACCTCGGCGGTCCGGTCGGAGGGAATCGATCGGATGAGGGAGCTGATGCAGGGCCGGACGAGCGTTCTCTTTGGACCCTCGGGGGTGGGGAAGTCGACGCTTCTGAACGCGATTGAGCCGGGGCTCGGGAAGAAGGTGGGGGACCTGAGCGAACGACGGGGAAGCGGGAAACACACCACGACGGCGATCGAGCTTCACCCCGTCGGCCGCGACGGGTTCGTGGCCGATACGCCGGGTCAGGACGCTTTTGAACTCTGGCGCATCCCCCGGGGAGTCCTTCGTGATTACTTCCCGGAATTCGCCGAATTTCAGGCCCGGTGCCGGTTCACCGACTGCCGCCACGATGCGGAGCCCGGCTGCGCGGTGCGGGCGGCGGCCGCCGATGGGCGAATCACTCCGGAGCGGTTTTCGAGCTATCTGAGCATCCTGACGAGTCTGGACTCCTGAGCCGTCCCCGGTCGGCCCGCTCCGGCGCGGCATCCGACGGTCTACGCCGTGCGCCCGTTCTCGTGCCCGGTCTCGACCGTAGAAGCCAATCTTCCCGAGACTTCGGGTCGCCGCAGTCAAGCGGGTTTCGCCGCGCGTCCGTCCGCCACCCTCATTCCCGCCTGAGCCCTCCCACCCACCTTCAGCCACGGGTACGAAGTTACCGTCCCGTCCCTTGTCATCCTGAGCCTCGGCCGAAGGCCGAGGCGGAGGATCACCAGCGTGTGCAGTTCGCAGACTCCGATGTTGGCGATCCTTCGCTCAGCCGGCCAAACGCCTGTCCGCCATCTCCGCCACACGCATGGCGGACAGGCGTGTGG
>JACPTZ010000049.1:0-32897 GCA_016192525.1 Planctomycetota bacterium | reverse complement strand
ACGTGCACGTTCATTTTGTATACTTGATCTGGTTATGTTATAGGGAGGGGAAGAGGCGTCATGCGGAGTCCCCGTCGCGCCTCGGTTCTCCAACCCGGAGGGATCCGATGATCCGAAACCCCAGGGCGCTCCGCAGCGAACTCCACTTCCGCATCCTCGGATTGCTGGCGGGGCACGTCGCGGTTCCTATTCTGGCGGCTGAACTTCACGAACTGGCCCGAAAGATGCAGTCGCCATCCGCCGCCCTGTCCGACCGCCGATCCCCCTTCTACGTCTACCTTCACCGACTGGCCGACGCCGGCTGGATCAAGATCGGCCGACTCGAGAACCGACTGGCGGTCCTGCTCACGAAGGAGGGCGAACGTCAGCTCGAATGGTTCACGCGGCACGGAGGACGCGCCGGGCTTTCGCTCGTTCCCAACGTGGCCGAGGCTCAGGATGTCGCCCCGGGAGTCGCGCGCCGTGCCTTTGAACGAATCGGTGGGCGGGTACGGGAGACCCGGGCCTTTCTTAGCTACGACATTCCGGTCGAGGCCGAGCCGCTTCGTGCGACCCTGTGCAGGATCCTCTGCAGCGCCGGATTTGAAAGACTGCACGAAAGCATGTGGGTCGGCGATCCTCGCCGCCTGCCGGCGGTCGTGGGGTACGCCGAGCGCCTCGAACTGCTCCCGAAGATCCAGTGGGGGGCGATCCAGGTTTTCCGGGGCCACTTCGGCAGGGGGATTCCCCCGAGGGTCCCCGGGCAGCCGGGCGTCGAGTCGTCAGCAGCCGGAGATGGTCCGGGGCTAGGTCGACGCGGATCGCCTCACGGCCGCGTCGCCGCCCGGCGGGCTTGAGACGACTGCGTGGCGCTGTACAATCGTCACCCGCTCCGGTATGCTCCCCCCGCATGAGCGAGTTCCAGCCCCTCCGTCCGAAGCTCCCCATCCGCACCGTGGCCCGGCGGCTCGGCCTGCACGGCCGCGAGATCGAGTGTCACGGGGCGCACATCGCCAAGGTGAGTCCGTTCGTGGTCGAGCGTCTTCATCGCCGGTCCCCCGGGAAGGTGCTGCTGGTCACGGCCATCACCCCCACCCCGCTCGGCGAGGGAAAGACGGTGACCACGATCGGACTGGGAATGGCCCTCAACCGGATCGGCGAACGGGCCGTCGTCTGCCTCCGCCAGCCTTCGCTGGGCCCGGTCTTCGGGATCAAGGGCGGCGCCAGCGGAGGCGGGCGGGCCCAGATCGTCCCCTCCGAAGAGATCAATCTCCACTTCACCGGTGATGTCCATGCGGTCGCGCTCGCCACCAATCTGGCCGCGGCGATGCTGGACAACCACATCTTCCACGGCAATTCCCTCGGGATCGACGTGCGGCGGATCCACATCCACCGGGTGGTCGATCTGAGCGACCGGTTTCTGCGCCGGATGACCATCGGACAGAAGGGGGAGGGCGGCCCCCGGGAGACCGGGTTCGATATCGCGGTGGCCTCAGAAGTCATGGCCATCCTCGCGCTCAGCGTGGACTACGCCGATCTCCGACGCCGCCTCGGGGCGATGATCCTCGCGGAGACGAAGCGGGGTCGATTCGTGACGGCCGGGGAGATCGGCGCGGCCGGCGCCATGGCGGCGATCCTGCGCGATGCCCTCAAGCCGAACCTCGTGCAGACCGCCGAGGGAACGCCCTGCTTCGTCCACTGCGGGCCGTTCGGAAACATCGCCCACGGGAATTCTTCGGTCCTCGCCGACCTGATCGCGATTCGTTGCGCCCCGTGGCTGGTCACCGAGGCCGGCTTCGCGGCGGACATGGGGGCCGAGAAGTTCATCGACATCAAGTGCCGGGTCAGCGGGCTTCGTCCCTCGGCGGCCGTCGTCGTCTGCTCGATCCGGGCCCTGAAGTCGCACAGCGGCCGCTTCAGGGTCGTCCCCGGCCGGCCGCTCGACCCCGCGCTCACCTCCGAAGACGTCGACTCGCTCAAGGCGGGGCTGCCCAATCTCGAGGCGCACCTGGAGATCGTTCGCGGCTTCGGACTCCCCGCGGTCGTCGCCATCAACCGCTTTCCCTCGGATACCCGGCCGGAGGTCGAGGCGGTCCGGGACGCGGCGCGCCGGGCGGGGGCGAACGCAGCGGTGGTCAGCGAAGTATTCTCGCGGGGGGGGGAGGGAGGCCGCGATCTGGCGCGCGCCGTCGTCCGGGCGGCTTCGCGACATTCGAGGGTGCGCTTCGTCTATCCGCTCTCGGCGTCGCTCCCGCGCAAGATCGAGGCCGTCGCGAAGGCCGTTTACGGGGCGCGCGGCGTGCGCCTGTCCGCCCGGGCGAGGCGCGGCCTGGAGAAGTATGCCCGTCACGGATTCGGTCGGCTCCCGGTCTGCATGGCGAAGACGCATCTTTCGATCTCCCACGACGCCTCGAAGAAGGGGCGTCCCCGGGGGTTCGTCCTGCCGGTGAAAGAGGTGAGGCTCTCGGCCGGCGCCGGGTTCGTCGTTCCAATCTGCGGGGTGATCGGGATGATGCCCGGACTTCCCTCGAAGCCCCGCGCCTGCGCGATCGATTGCGACGCGCGCGGGCGGATCACCGGACTTCTCTGAGGAGGAAATCATGGAATACGAGGTGCTGTACCGGCCGTCCTACTCCGTGGCCCGGCTGAAACTGGCGGCCGGAGAGGCCGTTGCGGCCGAGTCGGGGGCGATGGTGAGCATGTCCGGGGGGATTCAGCTCGAGACCTCCACCCGCGGAGGGATCTTCGGCGCCCTGAAGCGGAGCGTTCTCGGGGGCGAGAGCTTCTTCATGAACACCTTCACCGCCCAGGGGACGCCCGGAGAACTCCTCCTGGCCCCTTCGCTCCCCGGAGACATCGTCTGTCACGTCCTCCAGGGGCGCTCGCTCATGATCCAGTCGGGGTCCTACCTGGCGTCGCATCCCGGCGTGGACATCGACACGAAGTGGGGAGGGGCGAAGACATTCTTTTCCCGGGAGGGGCTCTTTCTGCTCAAGGCCTCCGGAGCGGGCTATGTCTTCGTCTCCTCCTACGGGGCGGTGCATCAGGTTTCGCTCGCCGCGGGAGAACGGTACATCGTCGACACCGGCCACATGGTGGCGTTCGATGAGACGGTGCAGTACAGCGTGCGGTCAGTGGGGGGATTGAAGTCGACGTTCTTCAGCGGGGAAGGGCTGGTGTGCGAACTGACCGGACCCGGGACGATCTACCTGCAAACCCGGAGCGAGGACGCGTTCCTCTCGTGGCTCCTGCCCAGGATTCCGAAATCGGGGAGTTAGCCCTGCAGGTCGACGTTCTGTCCGACGCCCAGAGATTTCATCACCATGTCGAGGAGGGCGGACTGCGAGGTGAGGGCGGCCTTGAGGACCTTCACGCCCTTCGCCGTTTCCGCGGGACTGGATGAGGCGGCGCCGAGCGAAGCGGCGAGTGACGTGGCCGCAGTGCCGATGCCGGAGGAGGGGTCCATCACGGGGCTCCTGGAGGAGACGGCGGATCAGCCCATAAATCGCCTCTCTTTCGTCTATCGGCCAAACTCCCTTTTTTTCTGAAGCACCCGCTCGAATATCAGGAAATCCCTGACCCGACGGACCCGGATCGACCCCGGACAGGCCACCGCGGGCCATGGACCGAGCCGGCTCGCCGCCCGGGAGATCGCCTCAAGCCGCGCCGTAGTAACGGGATGCGACTTCGCTCCGAGCTCCTCGAAAATGCGGCGCGAGATCTCCGGTCTGAGGGCGTCCGGACACCGCCGCCAGTCGCGGGCCAGGAGGGCACTGGATCGACTCCGCCGTTCCACCTGCGTGACGGCATGGCGGCGCTTCCAGCGCCCGGCCGCCACGGCCATCCATCGATGCGTTCCCCGCGCCGCCGAGGCAAGCCGCGCCAGCGCCGCGGCGACCGACGGATTCACCTCGCGCCTGATCTTCGGAAGGAGACGCGTCCTCAGCAGGTTCCGGGGGCGGGAGAGATCAAGATTGGACGCATCCTCGCGCCACTCGATGCCGCGTCGACGCAGCCATTCGCGCAGCGACGACCGGGACACTCCGAGGAGCGGCCGAACGACGACGGTCTTCGTGCGGGGACCAAACCGGCGCACCGGGAGAATCCCCCTCAGCCCGCGGAGTCCGGTCCCCTTGAGGACGCGGAACAGGACCGTCTCCGCCTGATCGTCCAGGGTGTGCGCGGTGGCGACGAGGCGGGATCGGGTGGCAGAGGCGCACCGACGCAGAAAGTCGTAGCGAACTTCCCGCGCTGAGACCTCCATCGAGGCGCCCTTTCCCCGCAGGTCCCGTTTGAGGTGAACCTGTTCCGTTCGACACGGGATCCCCCAACGACGGCACAGGGCGCGCACAAACCGCGCATCACGCCGCCCGGCGGCGCCCCTCAGGCCGTGATCCAGATGCGCCGCGGTGATCCTCCAGCCGTGTGCGTCCCGCGCGTTGAGGTCGCGGAGAAGGGCCAGGAGCGCCACCGAATCGGCTCCCCCGGACACGGCCACGAGGACGCGGGCCCCGCGACGCCAGCGCCGCCCCGCGCAGGCCGCGGCCACCGCCTCCACGAGGGGATCGCGTTCCGTTCGTCTCATGCGGTCGAGTGTGCCCTTCCTCCCTCACCCGGTCAATCAAAAGCCCCTCTAGCCCAGATTATTCATGGATTCTCGCGTGTTCCCGGATGAGAGAGCGTTCAGGCGGATGCCCGAGGCCCCGAGTAGGCCCCGCAGCACGTGCTGCGGGGCCGTAACGAGGGGCCAGCCCAGAAGGCGGGGCACTCGGCCTGAACCGCCCCTCGTTACGCGGCCTGCGGGCCGCTACTCGGGGCTGCGGTGTTCCTCTCATGAGTAATCCGGGCTAGGCCCCTTCCCGCGTCCGTCCATCACTCTCCCCTCCGCGACTCCCGCGAGTATACAGAATGAACGTGCACGTTCATTCTGTTGTATTACGGGGGCGGAGGGAGGATGAGGGGGATCGCGATCGAGGCGGGGCTGGACAGCGGTGCTGGGCCGCCGTGCCGGGCCGCCGTGCTGGAAACGCTTGCCGAGGCCGCCCACCCGCCCTAGAATGCGCCCCTTTCCGGCCTAAGCGGGGAGTGTCTCATGCCGCGAATCCTGATTGCAGACGCCATGGCGGAGGAAGGGATCGCCCGACTCCGCGGGGCCGCCGGCTTCGAGGTGGAGGTGAAGACCGGGCAGCCCGCGGAGTCGCTGATCGAGATGCTGCCCCGGTTCGACGGGCTCGTCGTCCGCAGCGCCACCCCGGTCACGGCGCCGCTGATCGACGCGGGACGGAACCTCCGCGTGATCGGCCGCGCCGGGGTCGGCGTGGACAACATCGATGTCCCCGCGGCCACCCGTCGCGGCATCGTGGTGATGAACGCGCCGCTCGGCAACATCCTCTCGGCCGCCGAACACACCTTCGCCATGCTCCTCGCCGCCGCGCGCAACATCGCGCGGGCCGACCGCGCGCTCCGGGGGGGGAAGTGGGAGAAGAAGGCGTGTGTCGGAGTGGAACTCCGCGGCAAGACGCTCGGCATCGTCGGCCTGGGCCGCGTCGGCGCCGAAGTGGCCGGGTTCGCCCGCGCCTTCGGGATGAAGATCGTGGCGTACGATCCGTTCCTCACCCCCGAGCGGGCGCAGGAGCTGGGCGTCACACGGGTGGAACTCGATCCGCTCTGCGCCGCCGCCGACTTCATCACGATCCACTCCCCGTTGAACGAGAAGACGGAACGTCTGTTCAACGCCGCCCGCTTCGCCTGCTGCAAGCCGGGGGTGAGGGTTGTAAACTGCGCGCGCGGCGGGATCATCGTCGAGGAGGACCTGGCGGCGGCGCTCCGGAGCGGAACGGTCGCCGCGGCCGCGCTCGACGTCTTCGCGCAGGAGCCCCTCGGGACATCCCCCCTGTCCTCCCTGGAAACCGCCACCCTCACGCCGCATCTCGGGGCGAGCACCGAAGAGGCCCAGGTCCGCGTGGCCACCGACATCGCCGATCAGTTTATCGAGTTCTTCACCACCGGCTCGGCCCGGAATGCCGTCAACATCGTCTCGCTGCGGAATCCGAAGCTGGCCCCGTACGTCGGTCTGGCCGAGACCCTTGGAGCGGTTAACGGACAGCTCGCCGAGGGTGCCATGCGCACGATCGAAGTCCGCTGCTACGGCGACATCGCCGTCTCGGACGACGCCCGGCTCCTCACCGTCGCCGCCGTGAAGGGGGCCCTGGCCCCGATCTGCCAGGCGCCGGTCAATCTTGTGAACGCGGAACTCACGGCGCGGGACCGCGGGATCCGCATCGTCGAATCCCGATCGCGCGACGTCCGGAACTTTACCAACGTCCTCAGCGTGGCCATCCAGACCGACTCCGGACGGCGCCTCGCCGCCGGTACGGTCTTCGAGGATCGCGAAGCGCGGATCATCAAGATCGACGCCTTCGACGTGGACGTGCGCCCGGCCGCGAACATGCTCATCATGTATTATCCGGACATCCCCGGGATGGTCGGGAAGTTCGGAACGATTCTCGGCCGGAACCGCATCAACATCGCGCGGATGGAGGTGGGCCGCTCGGCCCCCGGACAGCAGGCGGTGGTGGTGCTCACCCTCGATGACGTCGTTCCGGCCCCGGTCTGCGAGGAACTGCGCCGCGAGGCGGGGATCGACGTGCTGAAGGCCGTGCGGCTGTAGTCCCCCCGGAGTACCCCATGCTCGAATCGATCCGCGGCGACCTGGAAGGCCTCAATCACGACCTCGGGCTCGAGTACTACCTCGCGCTCAGCGGGCAGAAGCCCGACGCCGAGATGGCCCCGATCTACGCGAAGTACCCCCGCGTCTCGCAGCGCGAGTCGATCGACGTCGTGCGGGCCGCCCTGGTGAAGGCCGAGGCGGACAAGCCGACCGACAGCGTCCCGCGCGCCTGGGGAGAGGCCCCGACCGCCATCCACCGTCGCGGGCTGTCGGACGAAGTCCGGCGGCTCCGGTTCCTCCTCGAGGCGGTCATCCTCACGCATCTCGACGAGCGGGTGAAGGAGCAGAGCGACGACCTCCTCAACCGCGAGGCCTCGGCCACGGTTCAGGCGGTCGGGGGCCGCAAGTTCACCTTCCGGAGCGCCCTGGCCGCGCTCGGGAACGAGTCGGACCGCGATCGTCGAGGGGCCCTGGCCGTCGCCATCAACACCGTCTTCCGGGATACGAACGGGCTCCGCGGCGAGATGCACGGCGCTCTCCACTCCGGCGCCCGCTCGCTCCGATACCCCGCCTACACCGACATGATCGAGGACCTCTGCGGCTACTCCGTCACCGCGCTTCGCGATGCTCTCGCCGGGTTCCTGAAGCGGACGGAGGACGTTTACCGCGAGCACATGAAGTGGCTCCTCAAGCGCGACCTTGGACTCGCGCCCGGCGACGCCCGCCGAGACGACCTCGCGTACCTCCTCCGGGCTCATTCGCAGACCCGCTACTTCCCGAAGGAGCCGCTCGTCGAGCGGGCGACCGGGATGGTGGCTTCGATGGGGATCGATCCGCGCGCCGAAGGGCGCATCCACTTCGACACCGAGGAGCGGCCGCAGAAGTCGCCGCGGGCCTTCTGCTCTCCCTGTCGCGTGCCGGAGGAGGTCTATCTGGTCATCCAGCCGGCGGGCGGCCACGGCGACTACGCCGCCTTCCTTCACGAGTACGGGCACGCGATGCACTTCGCCTGGACCCGCGCCGGCGAGCCGGTGGAGTATCGCTATCTCGGCGACAACTCGCTCACCGAGGGGTTCGCCATCACGATGGACCACCTGCTCATGAACCCGGAGTGGCTCCGACGCGTCGTCGAGCACCCGCAGCCGAAGGAGTTTCTGCGCGAGTACGCCACGCAGGAGCTGTACATTCTCCGACGTTACGCGGCGAAGGTGACCTACGAGTGCGACCTGCACGCGGCCGACGGTCCCGACGGGATGGCCGGCCACTACGCCGAACTCATGAGCGCGGCGGCGGGTGTGCCGTTTCCGCCGGAGATGTACCTCTACGATGTGGATCGCCACTTCTACGTCACGCGATATCTGCGGGCCTGGATGATGGAGGCCTGTCTCTCGTCCGCGCTGACGCAGCGGTTCGGCGAGGACTGGTTCCGCAATCCGAAGACCGGCCCGTTCCTCCAGGCCCTTTGGTCGACCGGCCAGCGCGACACCGCGGACGAACTGGTCCGGCGGATCGGGGCGGAAGGCCTCTCCCCGGAGCCGATGCTGGAACGGGTGACGAGGTATCTGGACTGAACTTCCCCTTGCCCGCCCGGCGCGGGCGGTGCTAGCATGACCCTCAAGAGCTGCAGTGCAGGCCGCCTCCTTGTCCTCGATGGTCCGGACGGAGGCGGGAAGTCGACCCAGGCCCATCGTCTCCTCGCCCGCATCCGAAGGGCGGGGTTTCGCGTCCGGCACCTTCGCGAACCCGGCGGGACCCGGATCGGTGAGCGCGTCCGCTCGCTCCTGCTCGATCGCGCCCGGACCGAAATGGACCGCCGGGCCGAACTCCTGCTCTACATGGCCAGCCGCGCCCAGCTCTGCGCGGAGGTGCTTCGGGACGCCCTGACCCGGGGCGAGATCGTCGTCTGCGAGCGGTTCGTCAGCGCCTCCATCGTCTATCAGGGGATCGCGGGCGGGCTCGGGGCCGGGATCGTCGAGGAGATCGGCCGCTTCGCCACCGGCGGGATCGCGCCGGATCGGACGGTGATTCTCGATGTTCCGGCGGAGGAGGGTCTGGCGCGGAGGGGGAAGTCGAAGGACCGCCTCGAGGCCAGCGGCCTCCGGTTTCACCGGGCGGTGCGGGCCGGGTTTCTGCGGCTCGCGCGCGAGATCGGGCCGCGCCGGGCGCGGGTCGTCGACGCCCGCGGGTCGCGGGAGGCGGTGTCCGACAAGGTCTGGAGAGCGGTGAGCGATGTTCTTCCGCGACATCATCGGTCATGAGTCGGCGCTGATCCGGCTCCGGACCCTGGCCCGGGGACGGGCGCTCGGGCCGGCCTACCTCCTCCACGGCCCCGCGGGCGTGGGCAAGCACCGCGCGGCCACGGCCTTCGCGGCCGCGCTCCTCTGCGACCGGCGCGGCGATGAGGCGTGCGGGGAGTGCGCCGCGTGCGAGAGACTGGCGAGGGAGAATCAGCCTGATCTTCTGATTCCAGAGATCGAAGGCGAGAAGGACATCGTGAAAATGAAGTACCTTCGTGAGGAGTTTCTTCCCGCGCTCGCGATTCTCCCGGCCCGCGGACAGGTGCGTGTCTGCCTCATCGATGAGGCCGAGAGATGCCTCCCCGACGAGTCCCAGAATGCACTTCTCAAGACCCTTGAGGAACAGCCGAAGAACACCGTCTTTCTCCTCGTCGCGGCGCATCCGGAGCGGCTGCTTCCGACGATCGTCTCCCGTTGTCAGTCGATCCGCTTCGGCCCGCTGCCGCCGGAGGAGGTGGCCCGCGTGCTGAAGGCGCAGAAGGTGCCGGCGGCGGAGGCGGGTCTCCTCGCTGCGCTGGCCGACGGGCGCCCCGGCGAGGCCCTGCGTCTCCGCGAGGGAGGATCGCTGGAGCGACGCCGGGCCTTCCTCGAGCCTTTCGCGGATCGCGGCGCCACGGCGCCCTGGATTGACGCCGCGGTGACGGCGGGAAAGGGCGGATCCGGGAGTCTCGAAGGGGCCCGGGGACGGGCGAAAGAGCTTCTGGGTTTTCTCGCCGAGCCGCTCCGCCTGGCCCTCAGGGCGGCGTGCGGGGCGCCCGCGTCCGACACGGCCGATCCGCTCTCCCTGAAAGCCGCCGAACGATGCGCCCGACTGGGCGACGCGGAGCGCCTCGCCGGACTCCTCGAAGGCCTGATGGTCGCACAGAGGGCGCTGGACGAGAATGCAAACTCCGCGCTCTGGATCGAGAACGCCCTGATCCCATTCCTGGAGGCGCAGGACGCGCCGGTGTCCCGGGTGAAAGCAGGTCGATGACCGACCCCCTCTGGTCCATCCCCGTCCAGTACGATTCGCCGCGGGCGATGGCGAACTTCGTCTCCCGTGAGGGCGGCGTGCACGCCGGCGACCGCGTCGTCGTCCGGGTGGACGGTCGATTGTGGGTGGGGGAGGCGACGGCGGATGGAGAGCCGCTGACCGACCCGGAACTGGCCGCGCTCTACGAGCCGGTGGTGCGCCGACTCACGGAGGCCGAGGTCGAGAGCCACTCGACGGCCTGTCGCGCCTTCACCGCCGAAGTCCTGGCCCTCTGCGCGGCGGAGGCCCAGCGGCTGGAGGTGGCCCTCAGTCCTCGCGCGGTGCACGGGGACCCCGAAGGGCGCTGGCTCATCATCGACTTCGAGGCGACGGGGCGCGTGGATCCCGGGGAGCTGATCTCCTCGCTGAGCACGCGGCTCGATCGGGAGGTCGAACTCCGGCATGTAAATGTCGCCGACAAGGAGGCGCTGAACATCCGTCCCACCTGCGGCGAGGAGCGCGCCGCGCAGGGCGGCTGCTTCGCGGGTTCCGGCGGCTGAGGGTCGGGAACCTGCGGGTGACGGCCGGTGCGGCCGTCGAACGAACGAGGGATGATGCGCGAAGCCACCATACGGTACGGCGAGATGCTCACGATCGGCAACTTCAGGGCCGACGTGTCCGGGCTGCAGAACGGGGATCGCTGCATCGTCCGGACCGATCGGGGGACCGAGTACGCCCTGTGCGTCTCGACGCCCCGTGAGTGCGTCGGCCGACCGCCGGGCGGCGAGGTGCTTCGCCGGGCGTCGATGACGGACGTGGTGGCCTACACGAATCTTGTCGAGCAGAATCAGAAGCAGGAGGCCGTGGCCTGCCGTCAGAAGATCGAGGAGTTCAAACTGCCGATGAAACTGGTGTCCGCGGAGCACCTGTTCGGCGGGGAGAAGGTCGTGTTCTACTTCATGGCGGACGGGCGCGTCGACTTCCGCGAACTGGTCCGGTCCCTCGCCCGGGAGTACAAGACCCGGATCGAGATGCGTCAGATCGGAGCGCGCGACGAGGCCCGCCTTTTGGGCGACTACGGTCCCTGCGGCCGCGTCCTCTGCTGCAAGACCTTCATCAAGGAGTTCGAGCCGGTGACGATGAGGATGGCCAAGGCGCAGATCTCCACGCTGGACCCCGCCAAGCTCTCCGGACGGTGCGGCAAGCTGAAGTGCTGCCTCCGGTATGAGTTCGAGACCTACAACAGTCTCCGGCGGGATCTTCCGCGTCGCGGCACGAAGGTGCGGCTGGCGGATGGCGTGGCGGAGGTGCTCAACGTGGCCGCCCTAACGCAGGAGGTCTTCGTCGAGAAGGCGAACGGACAGCGGTCCCGCGTCCCGCGCGAGACGATCCTCGAGGTGCTTCAGGAAGGGGCGCCCGAGGAGAAGGACGAAGAGCACGGCGAATGACCCCTCCCCGCCCCAAGTTCTACATCACGACGGCGATCGACTACGTGAACAGCGTCCCGCACGTCGGGACCGCCTACGAGAAGATCGGCGCCGACGCGCTCGCCCGATGGAAGCGCCTCACCGGTTTCGACACCTTCTTCCTGATGGGGAACGACGAGCACTCGGTCAACGTCGAACGCCGCGCCCGCGAGCAGAATCTCGACCCCCTCGCCTACTGCGACCGGATGCAGGTCGAATTCGAGACGGTCTGGAAGGCGCTCCACCTGTCTTACGACCGCTTCATCCGGACCACCGAGCCCGCCCACCGCGCCGCGGTTCAGGCCCTCTATGAGCGCGTCAAGGCGGCCGGGGCGGTCACCCGGGGGAAGTACACCGGCTGGTACTGCGTCTCGTGCGAGGCGTACAAGAAGGAGAGCGACCTCGTCGACGGACTCTGTCCGAACCACCGCCAGAAGCCGCAGTGGATCGAGGAGGAAAACTGGTTCTTCACGCTGTCGAGATATCAGGACGCGCTCCTCCGGCACATCGAATCGCACCCCGGATTCGTGCGTCCGGAGAGCCGCCGGAACGAGATCCTGAGCGCCATCCGGGCGGGACTGGACGACATCAGCATATCCCGATCGACCTTCAAGTGGGGCATTCCGGTCCCCGGCGATCCCGCGCAGGTCTTCTATGTCTGGTTCGACGCCCTGCCCAACTACATCGCCGGGGCCGGTTTCGCGACGGACGACGCCCGCTTCGCGCGACTCTGGCCCGCCGACGTGCACGTGGTGGGCAAGGACATCACCCGATTCCACTGCATCATCTGGCCGGCAATGCTGATGGCCGCGGGGCTGCCGCTCCCTCAGGCGGTCCACGGGCACGGATTCGTCTACCTCCAGGGCGCCAAGATCGGCAAGACGCTGGGCAACGTGGTGGATCCGCTGGGTCTCGCGCGCGAGTTCGGCGGGGATGCCGTGAGGTACTTCCTGCTGCGCGAGATTGAGTTCGACCGCGACGGCGATTTCTCGCGCGACAAGCTGACCGACCGCTACAACGCCGATCTCGCCAACGATCTCGGGAATCTCGTGTTCCGGACGACGAACATGATCCACAAGTACTTCGGCGGGAAGGTGAGGCGCCCGGCCGATCCCGGAGGCTTCGTCGCGCTTCAGTCGAAGATGGCGGAGGGATGGGACGAGCAGTCGGCGAGGATGGACCGTCTCGAATTCAGTGCCGCGCTCGCCGCGGTGTGGAGTCACGTGCGGGCCGCGAATCTGTACATCGAGCAGGAGGCCCCCTGGAAACTGGCGAAGACCGGTCAGCAGGAGCGGCTCGCCGGCGTCCTCTGGTCGGTGACCGATGCCCTGCGGATGCTGTCGGTCCATCTGGCCCCGTTCATCCCCGTGACGGCGGAGAAGATCTGGGCGCAGATCGGGATGACAACGCCGTTCGATCGACTGTACGCCGGGGGGGAGTCGTCGGAGGGTCGGAGCCCGGACCGGGTCCCGGACGGTCAGCCGGTGAGCCTCGGGACGCCGCTCTTCCCGCGCATCGAACCCCCCGGAGAAAAACAGGAAAGGCCGGCATGAGCACCGATCGCGAGAACGCCGAGGCGCTGGTGCGTCGCCTGGCCCAGGAGAAGGGCCTCTACGCCCTGGAGGCCTACATCTTCGTCTTCCAGGCCCTCGAACACACCTTCGAGCAGGTCGGAAAGCGGCGCCACGTCTCCGGAGCGCAGCTGGCGGAGGGGTTCCGTCAGCTCGCCGCCTCGCAGTTCGGCCGGCTCGCTCCGGTGGTCCTCTCCGGCTGGGGCGTGAAGGGCACGGACGACATCGGGATCATCGTGTTTCATCTGGTGGATGCCGGACTGATGGGGAAAACGGCGCGCGACACCGCGGCGGACTTCCACGCGCTCTACGATTTCGCCACGGCCTTCGAGGACGAGCGCCCCCGGCCGCCGCTGTCGCGACGGACGAAGACGAGACGGAGACGCACCCGGTGATCCGTCAACACTCACTCCGCGAGTGACTTTCGTTGCTTCCCCCTCTCCGCTGGAGTTCTCCCGATGACGATCGGCGCCGGGCGAGGACGGGTGCTGTTCCTGATCGCCGTCGGCCTTGGGGTCCTCTGGGTCGCCTACCGGATCCAGGCGGTCCTCAATCCGCTGCTGCTGGCGCTGCTCATCGCGTACGTCCTCAATCCGATCGTCGACCACCTCGAACGACGCGGCGTCCCCCGGACGGCCACGATCTGCGGCCTCTACCTCCTGCTCTACGGCGGGGCCGCCCTCGCCATCGGCTTCGCGGTCCCCGTGCTCTGGAAGGAGACGGTGACCTACTACCAGGCCACCGTCCGCGGCGATTCGTTCAACGATCTGAACAAGGACGGTCTCTACACCGGCGGCGAACCGCTCACGGAGGACCTGAACTCGAACGCCCGCTATGACCCCGCCTACGTCGACCGCTGGACCGCCTGGGCGGAGAGACGGGTGGCGGAATGGAACGACCGGCATCCGAAGTACCGGCTTCGGATCGACTCGCTGCAGGCGAACTTCGAGAAGACTCTGGAGGCGCACGCCGGGGCCATCGCCGAGAAGGGGATGGACGTGACCAGCTTCGTCGCCGGCATTCTCGTCTCCGGACTCACCGGCGCCTATACGGTCCTGTCGTATCTGGTCCTGGTCCCGATCTACCTGTTTTTCTTCCTGCGCGGCCTGCACGATCTCTACGCCACCGTCGTCTCCTACTTTCCCCCGGCGCACCGGGACCGGATTCTGCAGATCCTCGGACAGATTCACGTCACCACGATCTCCTTCTTTCGCGGCAAGCTCGTCGTGTGTATCGTGAAGGGACTCTTTGTCGGAATCGGTCTCTGGATCTGCTCGATTCCCTTCCCCCTGGTCTACGGCGCCATCGAAGGGGTGGGGAGTCTGATTCCGTTCCTGCCCCTGATCGTCGGCTGGATCCCCTGCACCGTCACCACGGCTCTCGACGCGGGGATCGACCCGATGACGCTCGGCCTGGTGTCCTTCTGGTTTCTCGGCGCCGAGGTTCTGGAGGCCTTCGTCCTCAATCCGATCGTGCTGGGGAAGGAGACGGGGCTGCATCCCGTCACCCTGATTGTGGTCCTTCTCGCCGGGGCGCAGCTGTTCGGTTTGTTCGGAGTCTTGCTTGCGGTGCCGGTGGCGTGTATCGTGAAGATTCTGGGTCGCGAGATTCTGCTTCCGATGCTGCGGGAGATGGGGGCGGCGGGGGCCGCAAGGGCGTAGGGCGTGGGGAGGGAGGGAGAAGTAAAACGGAAAACGTAAGAAACGGAAACGGAAACAGAGGCGGAAGAGGAAGCAGAAACGGAGACGGAAAGGGAAGCGGAAACGGAAAAAGAAGCGGAAACGGAGACGGAAGCTGGAAGCGCTGTGATTTCTTCCCCTCGCGTTTTTCGCTATGCGTTTTTTTGCCTGCGGAGGTCTTTCGATGCAGGATGGTGGAATGACGTCCCGGACCGTGGCGCTCCGGACCACGGCGTTCGTGTTCGGGACTTCGCAGCGGATCGCCCACTCCCTCTCGCAGCGGACCATGGGACGTCCGGGGGAGGGGAGCGTGATCCGCTCCAACGCGCTGCCCGAGGACGTCGCCCGCGGCAATCGCGCCTCCCTCGTGCGGGGCGCCCTGCTGGACCCCGGGAAGGCCGTGCTCGCCGGGCAGGTCTGCGGAGGCGCCGTCGGCATCATCAGTGAGCCCCACGCCGGCGCCGGGTTCCGGGAGGGGCTTCCCCCGATCGAGGGATTCGACGGGATGGTGACGAAGACTCCCGGAATCGGCCTCGTCTGTTACTCGGCGGATTGTCCGCTCATCGGATACGTCGACGAAAGCGTTCCCGCCGTGGGCATCGCCCACGCCTCCTGGCGGGGGACGATGGAGGGGATCGCGGGCAACACCGGGCAGGCCGTGCTTTCCCTGAGCGCCGGGCGTCGCCCCCTGCTGCGCGTCTCCTTCGCGCCGCACATCGGGCCCTGCTGCTACGAGGTGAAGCAGGACCTCATCGACGCCGTCCGGGCGAAGTGGCCGAACTCCGAGGCCTGGTTCGTGAAGAAGGGGGAGTTCACCTTCTTCGACCTGTACCAGAGCAACCGCGACATCATGGTGGCCGCGGGCATTCCGGTCGCCTCCATCGGCGCGCGGCCGCGGTGCAGCAAATGCGCCCCGGGCCTTTACTGGTCCTGGCGCGCCCAGAAGGAGGCCGCCGGGAGGTTCGGCGCCGTCATCGGGATCCGCCCCTGAGGCTCGAACCCCGTGCAGAACAGCGAAGCCCTCCTCGAGCAGATCTCCGCCGTCTTCGAGCGACATGGGATCGCCAAGGAGTCGCTCCAGACCCTCCTGCCGATCATCCATCCCGCGGACCTCGCCATCATCGTCGAGGATCTCGAGCCCGAGGACCAGCTGGCCCTCTTTCAGGTCTTCAGCGCCCAGCGTGCGGCCGAGGTGCTCGACGAACTGCGCGCCGACACGAAGGCGGAGCTCCTCCAGCGGATGGAGGCCGATCGGCTCGCCCCCGTGATCCAGCAGCTCGCCCCGGACGCCCAGGCCGACCTCGTCGAGATGATGCCCGCCGGCAAGGAGGACGCGGTCCTCAGGCTCGTCTCTCCGACCCAGGCCGCCCAGATCCAGAAACTCCTCGAGTACGCGCCGACCACCGCCGGCGGGCGCATGACGACCAACTTCGTGAGCGTCCGCGAGACGCAGACCGCCCGCGAGGCGATCGCCGCCCTGCAGGGCGCCCTCCACGTGGAGACGGCCGACTACATCTACGCGGTGGACGAGCAGAACCGGATCGTCGGGGTTCTGACGCTCCGTTCCCTGATCATGGTCGGTTCCGAAACGCCCGTGAACCAGGTGATGCGGCGGGAGGTCATCACCACGCGGGTGGAGACCGATCAGGAGGAGGTAGCCAACGTCGTCGCCAAATACGATCTGCGGGCGATTCCGGTGGTCGACCAGGACCGCCGCCTGCTCGGGGTGGTGACCTTCGACGACGTGATGGACGTCATTCACGAGGAGGCGGAGGAGGATATCGCCCGGCTCACGGGCGCCGGATCGTTCGACCCGATCCGGGACTCGATCGGACGGCGCATTCGCGGGCGTCTCCCCTGGCTCCTGACCACGCTGGTCGGCGAACTGGCCCTGGCCTGGATGCTGCAATTTTACGAGGCGGTGATCCAGGCGAAGATCGTGCTCATTCTCTTCATGCCGGTGGCGTGCGCCATGGGAGGCAATTTCGGTCTGCAGTCCTCGACCATCGTCGTTCGCGGGCTGGCCACCGGCCAACTTCAGCTCTCGAAGGTGTTTCGACTCGTTCTGCAGGAGTCGTGTGTGGCGCTCGGGATCGGGGCGATCGCCGGCGCCCTGAGCGGATTCGCCGCCTGGGGGATCTCGGGAGAGCCCGCCATCGGGTTCATCGTGGCCTCCGGGATGCTGGCCGGCATTACTCTGGCGTCTCTCAGCGGTACGATGATCCCGGCCGCCTGCTTCAAGATGGGAATCGATCCCGCCCTCGCGGCCGGACCCTTCATCACCGTGCTGAACGACATCACCTGCGTGCTCACCTACCTCACCATCGCCTGGATGTTCATCCCCTCGGCCTCCGCCTGAGCCGCCATGCCGACCTGGGCCGCCATCGATCTCGGGACCAATACCGCGAAGCTGGTTGTGGCGCGTCGCGATCCCGGGGATGCCGACTGGGCCGTGCTGGCCCATGAGGTGCGGACCGCCCGGATCGGGGAGGGGATCGGGGCGGGGAAACCGCTCCGGCCGGAGGCGGTGGCCCGCACGCTTCAGGTCCTGGCCGACTATGCCGGGATCTCCCGGTTGCACGGCGCCGTCGGGATCGCCGCCGTGGCGACGAGCGCCGTCCGCGACGCCTCGAACGGGGCCGAATTCGCCGAGTTCGCCGCGAAGTCGCTCGGTGTGCCGCTCCGGGTGATCGACGGCGGGCTCGAGGCCCGGCTCGGCTTCCGGGGGGCGTGCTCCTGCGCCGCCGCCCGGGCCGCCCTCCGCTCCGCCGCAGGCCCGGTGTTCCTGATCGACATCGGCGGCGGAAGCGCCCAGGGGACGCTGGGCGACGCGGCGAAGATCCTCTGGCACGCCTCCGCCGACGTGGGCGCCGTGAGGCTCACCGAACGCTGCGTCCACTCCGATCCGATCCCGGAGGAGGACATCGTTGCCCTCCACTTCGCGGCGCGCGAGAAGCTTCGGCCGATGCTGCGGGCCTGTCCCGGGCGACCGTCGGTGGTGCTCGGGGTCGGGGGGACCCTCACCACCCTCTCCGCGATCGAGGTGGCGGCGACAAAGGGGACCTCGCCCGACTGGACCGAGGTGGAGGGACACCGACTTCAGCGTTTCGACATCGGCCAGATGATCGAGTGGCTGCGAAAACACACTCTGGAGCAGCGGAAGAGGGTTCCCGGGCTGGACTCCTCCCGGGCGGACATCATCGTGGCGGGCGCGGTGATCGCTGACGTTTTTCTCACCGAGCTCGGCGCGGGAAACGTCCTCGTGACCACCCGCGGTCTGCGGTGGGGGCTTCTCGAGGCGCTGGCGGCGGGGGAGTGGGAGTGATTCCGTCGGGGAGGCGGGAGCGCGGCCTCACGAGGCCCAGCTGAGACGCAACCTCTTCTGATGCGCGGCGCAGTGCCGAAGGTAGAGGTTGATCAGGCTCTGATAGGGGATTCCCGTCTCCCGGGCCAGAGACTTGAAGTAGGCGACCGCCCCCCGATCGAGTCGGATGTTCACCGGCTGCTTCAAGAACTTCAGGTACGGGTTTTTTCGAGCCTTCATCTTCGAGAAGTCATAGTGTTCTCTCATGGCCGTCTCCAGTAGCACTTTCGTTCCGACCTGTCCGCCTTTCTCGCGGAGATGATTCTCACGACCTTCTCATCCTTCCTGAAGCAGGGACACACGATGAGAATCCTCAGTCTGACGCTCATTCCAAGGAGCAGGAACCGGTCCTCCTCCTCCGAGTGGTCCGCGTCCGGAAACACCAGGGCGTTTTCGTCGTAGAAGGCCGAACTGGCCTCCTCGAATGAGACTCCGTGCTTTCTGGCGTTCGAGAGGCTCTTCTTCCCGTCCCACTCGAAGCGGAGTTCATCCATATGCACATTGTACGTACGAAGTCGTGAGACGTCAAGGGATCGCTCCATCAGAGCCGGGGATCGGCGACGCGTCGATCCCCGAGCCGCGGGTGGAGGGGCCGGCCGGGCCGGCGTGAGCGGACCCCGTGTTCTCTTGCCGGAAGCGGGCATCGGCGGTACGATCTGCGTGGAAGTGAACCTCGACGTCGTCCCGCGCGCGAACCACGCCGAGCGCCGACTGAAGGCCGGGGACTCGATCGAGGTGGTCTCCTTTGTCGGAGGTGGCTAAGTGAGCGACTCCCCGCTGGTCCTCGGCAAGCACTCCTTCTCCTCCCGGCTCTTCGTCGGGACGGGCAAGTACACGTCGCTTCCGGTGATGAAGGCGGCCCACGAGGCCTCCGGGACGCAGTGCGTCACGGTCGCGGTGCGGCGGATCGACCTGGCGGACCGGTCGGACAAGTCGATTCTCTCGTTCATCGACCGCCAGCGGATCACGCTCCTTCCGAACACCGCCGCCTGCTTCACGGCCGAGGACGCGATCCGCACGGCGCGTCTCGCCCGGGAGGCCGACCTGTCGGATCTGATCAAGCTCGAAGTCATCGGCGATCCGCAGACACTCTATCCGGACGCGCCGGCCACGCTCGAGGCGACGAGGGTGCTCGTGAAGGAGGGGTTCACCGTTCTGGCCTACACGAACGACGACCTCATCATGGCGCTGCGGCTCCAGGAGGCGGGCGCGACGAGCGTGATGCCGCTCGGCGCCCCGATCGGCTCGGGGATGGGGATCCTGAATCCGCACAACATCCGGACGATCGTGGAGCGGCTCACGGTGCCGGTGATCGTCGATGCCGGGGTGGGGACCGCCTCGGACGTGTCGGTGGCGATGGAACTCGGGGCGGCGGGGGTGCTGCTCAACACGGGGATCGCGCTGGCGAGGGACCCGGTGCGGATGGCGCGGGCCATGCGGCTCGCCTGCGAAGCGGGTCGCGAGGCGTTCCTCGCCGGCCGGATGCCGAAGCGTGCGATCGCCTCGCCGAGCAGCCCGGTGGAAGGGACGATCGCGGGGGGAGGAAAGGCATGAAAGGCATCATCCTCGCCGGCGGACTCGGCTCGCGGCTCCTGCCCCTCACGAAGATCACCAACAAGCACCTCCTTCCCGTCTTCGACAAGCCGATGATCTACTACCCGATCCGCACGCTCGTCGACGCCGGCATCCGCGACATCATGATCGTCACCGGCGGGAACAGCGCCGGCGATTTCCTCCGCCTCCTCGGGAACGGGAGCGAGTTTGGCCTCGAAGACATCGCCTACACCTACCAGCAGGGGGAGGGCGGGATCGCCGACGCGCTGCGGCTCACGGAGCACTTCGCGGCGGGCGACCGTATCTGCGTGGTGCTCGGCGACAACCTCATCGAGGGCAACATCCTCAACGCCGTGACGCAGTACCAGAAGCAGAAAGAGGGGGCGATGATCCTGCTGAAGGAAGTGCCGGACCCGGAGCGCTTTGGCGTTCCGGAGTTCAGCGACGGCCGAATCGTGCGGATCGAGGAGAAGCCGAGGACGCCGAAGTCGAACTACGCGGTCATCGGGATCTACTGCTACGACCCCCGGGTCTACTCGATCATCAGGACCCTCAAGCCCTCCGGCCGCGGCGAACTCGAGATCACCGACGTCAACAACGCCTATATTGAGGCCGGCACGCTCACCCACTCCATCCTCGAAGGATGGTGGACCGATGCCGGGACGTTCGAATCGCTCCACCGCGCGAGCCACCTGGTGGCCGAGGGAGGAGCGAACAAGCAGAAGACCGGAAAAGCCTCCTAGCGCTGTCCGCGCGGCGTCCCCCACCCGCTGACGGTCGTCTGGGACGCGGCGCCCCAGCGTCGCTCACGCCACTCGGACGGAATGCACCTGGCCGCCGCTTGCCGCGCGCAGGGTCCCGTGTGACTCCTCTTGCCTCGCCCCATGCACCCATGTAGACTGTTATTGGAGAGCATCGGGATGGCCGAGACGATGAATTATTCACTCTCGAGGAGAATGGCATGACTGGCATCGAGGGGCTTTACGAACTGATCCGGCAACGGAAGACCGAGGTGGAGCAAGCCGGAAACAGGAAAAAAATGCTCAAGGAGTGGCTCGCCACACTTCGAAATCTCAGTGTTGAAATCCAGTCATGGCTCTTTCGCGATCCGTCGAAGGAGGAGCTGTTGACGACGAGACTAGAGGCGTCTTACAAGATCTCGGAGCCGTTGCTGGGAACGTACGATGTTGAAGATCTGGTGATTGTCGTTCCACCGACGGGTCACGAAGTGAGGGTGCGACCCGTGGGGAGGCACGTGGCCGGCGCCGAGGGCAGGGTCGATGTCGAGTGCGGCCCGAGGCGGGCCGTCCTGGTTCGTTCGCCCCATCACATAGGGAAGGTCCGCCGCGACGCATGTCGCCGCGCCTTCGATTCTTGGTACTTCGCATCCCTGCCGCCGACGGTCCTTGAGCCGGAGTACATTGAGCTGACGGAAGACACATTCGCTGAGACTCTCCGCGAACCTATCTCATGACTCGTCGGGTATCCATTCACCACGAGTGGACGCGCCCCTACGAGATCCTCACCTACGACCGTCGCTCACTCCTGGCGCTCGAACTCCTATGGCGAGAGGTCTCGCGCGGCACCCGAGCGATTCCCGACAGCGTCGTCGTGCACCCTACCCAACGCGAGAGTGACGGGGTGATGAGCGAGATGAGGGACGAGTTGGATCGAGAGGTCACGATGGCTCTCTTGGCGAGTTTCGAGGCGCTCTTTCGGACTGACTTTCTTGATCGTGTCCGCGGACGGCTCAAGGATCCGGCGAGTCGGGATTTGAGAGCGTTGCACCGCGGAAAGGGGGATCGTCCCGACATGGACAGCATTCTGGATGTATGGAAGTCGCACTCGAGCCGGCCGCAGCGCATCAGCCGCCTGAAACAGTACTTTGATCGGCGTCACTGGCTTGCTCACGGTCGCTACTACGTTCACAAGTCAGGCAGGCAGCCCAGTCCGCAAGATGTCCGGGAAGTCGGAAGGCAGGTTCTTGAAGATCTCCCCAACTTCCCAAGACTGCGCCCATGACCGTCTTGGCCTTCCCGCTTACGGCCTCCCCGCCATCCTCCGATACAGCCGCTCCACCGCCGCCATCCAGGGCTTCAAGCCGAACTCGGCCCTCACCCGCTCGCGGCCCGCCGCGCCCATCCGGCGCGACCCCTCGCGGTCGCCCAGACGATCGAGAATCCGCGTCGCCATGGCCGCCGCATCGCCCGGCGGGACAAGGTGCCCGTTCACCCCCTCGCGCACGACGTCGCGGCAGCCCGGCACGTCGCTCGCCACCGCCGGAACGCCCGCCGCCAGACTCTCCAGCAGCGTCAACGGCAGCCCCTCGAATCGCGTGGACAGGACGAACACATCCGCGATGGAGTACAGGTCAGGCAGGTCTTGTCGATGTCCGAGACGCCGGACGCGCACGGAGAGCGACCGCGTGCAGCGCCGTTCCACCTCCCCCCGGAGTTCGCCGTCGCCGACGAGGAGAAACTCCGCGGTGGGGAGGACGGCTTGGACCCGCGAGGCGGCGTCGATGAACGCGAGCGGGTCCTTTGGCGGAGTGAGTCGTCCCACCATCAGCACCACGGGAGCCTCCGGCGAGAGTCCCAGCGCGAGCCTCGTCTCAAGGGCGGGGCGGGACGGACGACGCTCCGTGTCGACGGCGTTGGGGATGCAGACGATCCGGGCGGGGTCCATGAGGTTGGCCCGGCGCACCGCCTCGGCCTCGTTCGGCGAGACGCAGACGAGCGCGTCGGTGAGCGGCCCCATGGCCCGCTCCAGCTCGCGGTAGAAGATGCGGCGCCCCCCGCCGGAGTGGTATTCGTAGAAGAGGCCGTGTGGGGTGTAGACCCGGGCCGCCTGCGGACATTCGACCCACGCCGCGAGCCGTCCCAGGAAGCCGGGCTTTGAAGTGTGGAAGTGGCAGATGTCGGGAGGCCAGTCGCGGATCACCGCACGGATCGTCTGAAAGGCCTGCCAGTCCGCTCGGGGGGATATCTGTCGCAGGATCGGAACGGGGACCACGGAAATCCTCTTCCCGCCCGCGTCGAGGGCCCGGATCAGACGGCCCGTCACTCCCGGATCCGGCCCGCCCGATTCATCTCCGATCGCGATGAAACGGTTCAGGTAGGCCAGGTCTTCCAGCGGGGAGACGACGCAGCGCAGGTCAAACCGTGCGGGGTCGATGTGTCGCGCCAGCATCTCGACGTGAACCGCGGCCCCTCCGATCCCCGGTCGCGTCACGAGGAGGATCCGGATCGGGCGGCGTTCAAGATTGTAGAGGTGGGTGAGGTTCATCGGGCACGTTCCGACGCGAAGGATGAGAATTCGGCGGCCGGCTCCCGGTCGCCGTCCTCTCCGTTTCTTCGAGTGGACAGAGTCTGCGCTCAGAGCCCGAGAAGAAATGCGCCGACGTGCGAGGCGCCAGATTGTCATCCTGAGCCCTGCCCGCCTCCGTCTGGCGGGCAGGGCGAAGGATCACCAGTGCGGAGCGGGTTCGGCGCATGCGCTGGTGATCCTTCGCGTCCGCCTGCGGCGGACGCTCAGGATGACAAAAGCCCGGCACTTGTCGTCCTGGGGCATCTCTTCTCAGGCTCCTGGCGCGGCGGCGAGGGGGCCGTTCGATCCACCACCTCCTGATACGTTTCCGCCCACGCCTCGCACATCTTCTCGCGCGTGAAGTGCAGGCGAAGCCGCCTCCGCCCCGCCTCTCCCCACGCGGCCCCCTTCCTCGGATCGTCGACCACCTCCCGGATCGCGGCCGCGAGCGCCGGCGGATCCCCGGCTGGAACCAGCCTCCCCGTCTCGCCGTCGGCGACCACCTCGGGGATGGCTCCAACCCGCGTGGCCACGATCGGCACTCCGACCCGCATGGCCTCCAGGAGCACCATCCCGAATCCTTCCCACCTGGAGGGGAGGACGAGCGCGTCGGCCCCCGCGATCAGCTCCGGCGCCTCCGGGCAAAAGCCGAGGAATCGCACCCGGTCTTCGATCCCGAGAGACTTCGCCTTCGACTTCAACTCTCCCTCGAGCGGACCGGCGCCGATCAGCGCGGCCATGACCGGCGGCGGGGGGGAGATCCTGGACAGCGCATCGAGGAGATCGGAATGCCCCTTCTGGGCGGCGAGCCGTCCGACGGCCGCGAACACGTGTGTCTCCTCGGTCGCCCCGCAGGCCGCCCGCAGGCGCGCCTGCGCCTCCTTCCTTGATGGGATCGCGCGGGCGGCATCGATTCCGTACGGGATCACCCGCATCTTCTCCGCCGGCAGCCGACCCGTTCCGACCGCGAACCCGGAGACCGCCTGCGAGATCGCCACCACCCGATTCTGGAGTCGGGCGATCCCCCGGCCGATGAACCGGGGTCCGGCCGAGCGCAGATACTGGTCCTCGTTGTGTTTCGTCGCGATCCGCACCGGCACGCCGGCGAGCCAGGCCCCGAGCGTGCCGTGCACCTCGGCCTTGAAGAGATGCGTGTGGACGACGTCGGGCGACCAGGCGGCGAGTCTCCAGGCGATCCGCCACGCGGCCGTCGGGTCGGCCGCGCCGAGGAGGGGCACCCGGTCCACCGCGACGCCGGCGGCCTCGAACGCGGGCGCCAGCGTGGCCTCCCCCTTCAGGACGAGCACGCGATGGGAAAACCGTTCGCGGGGAAGCCCCCGGCACAATTCCAGAAGGTGGTGCTCGGCCCCGCCGGGATCGAGCGTCGTGATGACGTGAGCGATGCGGAGGGGGAACGGGCCGTTCATGGGACCGGTTTGGTCGCGGTGGCGTACATGGCATCGCCGGGGAGGAGTCTCTGGACCACCCGCTTCATCCGCGCCACCGCAGTGTCGGACTTCTTGCGGCGGGACTTCGAGGCCGGCTCGGGGGGGCGGACGAACGACGGCACCAGATGGCGCGCCAGCTTTTTTCCAAGCGAGGCCCCGCGCCCCACGGAGCGCGAGATCCCGCCCGACACATACGGCAGCGCGAGGACCCCGGCGAATCCGGCCTGCGTGAGAAAACGTGTGAGCGTGAGCGGGGTGAAGGCGAAGAGGTGGAAGGGGGCCAGGAGCACCCGGTCGCGGGAGGCCCGACGCAGGGCCGCGTCGGGGGTGGCCAGGTTCGGCGCCTCGATGTAGACGAGGCCGCCGGGGCGGAGCACCCGGCCTACCTCCCTCAGCGTCCGGGCCGGATCGGGAAGGTGTTCGAGGGAGTGGAGGAGCGCGACCACGTCGAATGACTCCTCCCTCAGTCCGGCCTCCTCGATCGGTTCCTCCGTCACCGCGAGTCCGTAGGTCTCGCGCGCGAAACGCGCCGCGGCCGGAGAGGTCTCGATGCCGGATCCGTCCCACCCCTGCCGGCGGGCCGCCTCCAGAAAATAGCCCGCCGCACATCCCACTTCGAGCAATCGGCCCGGCTTCCGCAGCCCGTTCACGAAGGCCACCCGCTCCCCGTTCGCGGCCACGCGCGCATTCGCCAGGCGGGCCAGATCGACGCGGCCGTCCCCCTTGAACTCGTCCAGATACCCCTGTTCGTAGAGGCCGGCCAGCTCCGACGGCGTCGGTCTCGGGAAGAGATAAACCAGCGAGCACTCCTGGCATCTGACATAGTTCCATCCTCCGCCCGCGGTGAGGTAGGGGACGGCGTCCGTGGACCCGCAGAGCCAGCAGCGGGCGGGGGGATCGAGGCGTCGCGGCGCCCCGCGACCGGGGGGGAGGGGGAGACGAGGGCGGGTCATGAGGGTGGACCGGTCCTCCGGGCGACGATCCGGTAGGCGGCGGCGAAGCTCGCCGGCTGCGTCCGGCCCGCCATGCAGATTCCGTCGAGCCATCCGCAGAGACGCCGCACCGGGCGATCCAGGAACCCCAGATGGATCCGCTTCAGCGCCTCCACGGCGGCCAGTCCAACGACGGTGAACACCCAGTGCGGGCTCTCGAAGGAGAGAATCTCAAACTCCCTCAGCATCATCCTCAGGGCGAGCGGGGTATATCGCCAGTAGTCGGTCGCGTGGAACGGGTGCAGGAAAGGCACCCAGATCACAAACAGTCCCCCGGGGCGCAGCACCCGGAGCACCTCCGAGACGACGCGCTGGGGATCGACGAAGTGTTCGAGCGTGTCCTTGCTGGCCACCAGGGACAGGGACGCGCCTCGCAGCGGCAACCGGTGGGCGTCTCCCCGGCAGGTGGGGCCGCCGCCGGCGGGCGCACCAAGGTCAAGGTTGACGTACCGGTATCCGAGCGCCTCGAGGCCGGTCCGGAGGAGGCCCAGCGAGCCGCCGAGGTCCAGAGCCGACCCGGTGCCCGGCGGGACGACCTTCAGCAGGAGGCTGTTCTCGGTGCTCATGATATCGGTCCGTGTGGTACTTCCGGTCCCCGGCCGCGCGGCGGGCGCGCGTATGGTACGGGGCCGGTCGAGGGAAGTCAATCGTCGCGGCTCAGGGTCCCGAAATCTCTGGCGGGGAGCCATTCGTCCGCATAGACTCTCGGCTCATGCTGCGCACCCTCCTCACCGTGGCGCATCGCTGCATCCGCGGCGCCGCCCATCGCCTCCTCGATCCGGAACAGATCCAGCCCCGCGAGTTCGCCAACGTCGTCCTGCGGGAAGTGGCGCCTCACTTCCAGGGCGACGTCTTGAATGTCTCGGGGTGGCGCGACGAGGACGGCGCGGGAGGGCACTACCGCGACTACTTTCGCAACGCCGCACGCTACGCGGTCTCGAATCTCCCCGGAGACCGCGAAAAAGGGCTCGGAAGTTCGGGGTCCGGGGAACTCTCGCTGGACCTCTCGCGTCCCCTGCCATCCGCCCTCCACGGCGGGTTCGACGTCGTTCTCAACCACACCACCCTCGAGCACGTCTTTGAAGTCGAGACCGCCTTCGCCAATCTGTGTGTGCTCTCGCGGGATGCCGTGATTCTGATCGTCCCTGTTCTCCAGCACGGCCACAACTCGGAGTACTTCGGCGACTGGTGGCGGTTCACCCCGATGGGACTCGTCCGCTGGTTCCGGAAGTACGGTCTCACCACGATCGTGCTCCGCTGCAACGAGCAGCCCTTCGCCCCCGTGTATGCGGTGGCGGTCGCCTCCCGGTTCCCGGAGCGCCATGTCGGGATCGCGCGTCCGCTCGAGTTCACCTTCGGAAGGGCGCTCTACGGATCGGGCCTTCGCCAGGAGTTCGTGGAGCGAAATCTCCAGGGGTGAGCGGGCTCTGGCGACCGTGCCGCATCGACCCCGTGCTGTGCTCGCGCCGCCGTTTCGCCGGGCTCAGCCCGGGAGGGATTCGGAGACCGGGTTGTCCCCGGAGGCGGCCGGAGGAGGCGGGGAGGGCGTCGCGTCGCCGGTCGCCGCAGGCGACTCGACGGCCGTCGTTCGCCTCTTCGAGAGACGGGAACCCATCACCCCGACCACGTCGATCACGCCCAGCACCCGCCCCAGAACCGCGAAGCCGGCCAGGATGGCGGCGGCCAGCCCGATCCGCACCTCCAGTCCCGGGTGCCAGGTGAGGAGCCCGGCCGCCGAGCCTCCGGTGACCGCGAGCAGAACCGCGGCCTTCAGGGTGTAGGGAGAGATGCCCGTCTTCAGGGAGGATCGGCCGGCGGCGACGAGGGTCCCCAGCGCCGCGCTCCCCAGCGTGGCCAGCAGCGCCGACTCCGGAGTGCCGACCTCGCCGGTGACGACCGAAACCCCTGTCAGGGTCACCGCCATCAGGATCACGAAGGAACCCGCGTAGCCCGGGAGGTCGTTCGCGGCAAAGGAGACTCCGTAGGAGACGACCAGCATCTGCGCGTTCACATAGACCACGCAGAGCCCCAGCGAGAGAAGTCCCGCGGCCTGAGCATAGGTGGCCCCTCCGAGGACGAAGGCGATTTCCTCCGGCAGCGCCATCAGGATCAGGAACAGCGCGGAGAAGGCCCAGAGGACCCGTTCGAAATTCGACACGAAGTTCGCCCCTGCCGTACCGGCGCCCTCGGCCAGCCAGCGGCTCATGTAGGCGATGTTGGCGCTGACGGCGGCGTTGGTCACCACATAGAGATGTCCGGCCGCGGAGAGCGCAAACTTGAGAAGTCCGGTCTGGGCGTCCGTTCCGAACCACCCCATCACCAGGACCGGAACCTGCAGAAAACCGGTCTGGCACATCTTCGCGACCTGGGCGTAGAGGCCGACGCGGAAGAGATCGGCGAAGAGGGCGCGTCGACACTCCCGCGAAGGCCAATGGAGGGGGGCCGGCAGGACACGGTGGAGGGCGATCCACGAGAGGATGAGGCCGAACCCCCAGGCCGCCAGCGAGCCCAGAAAGTACCCGGAGACACCGGAGGTCCAGCATCCGCTCGCGATGAGGACGGCGCTCACCAGGGAGAAGGCGAGCTTGACCGCGTAGAATCGTCGGAACCGAAAGAGACCTCCCAGGGCGAAGATCAGGACTTCGGCCATCCCCTGCAGGATGAGAATGCCCGAGAAGATCTGGAGACCGGAGACCACCCTTTCGTCGCGGCTGAATCCGGGCGCCAGCCAGGGGGCCGAGAGAAAGAGCGCGGCGGCGATCGGAACGGACAGGGCGAGGCGGGTGACGAGCCCGGCGACCAGAATTCCCGGACTTGCCGCCCCCTCCGCCCCGGCGAGCCGCTGGAGCGTGCCGAGGCCGACTCCGAAGTGCTGGGCGACCCCCGCCAGGGTGCCGATGGCGGAGACGACGCCGATCAGGCCGAACTCCTCGGGGGACAGAAGCCGGAGCACCACCATCGATTGCGCCGCTGCGATGAGCGTTGTGGTCACGTTCACGGCGACGCCGGCCGCCTGCACCCGTTCCAGTTCCTTCGCCATGCGGCCGCGGATGGTAGCGCGCCCGGGGAGGGGCGTCAAGGAGCGGGGGCGGGGACCGCGAATGACGCGAAGGGGAGAAACCGCGAATGGCGCGAATTACGCGAATTGGAGCGACGGACAGAGACAACGAAGGCAACAACAGCAACGGCAGCTACAGCAACAACAACAACGGATTGCCTACGCAAAGGCACGTCGGGGCTGAAAGAACGAACCGGGCGCGGAATAGCGGCATCCGCCCCTAACCGCCCGTGCGCACCGCGCCGAAGATCCTCATCAACCCCCTCGTCATGTGCTCCACGCTGTGCTCCCGGATCACCATCCCGCGGAGGCGGCGGGACATGGAGGCGCGGGTCGCCGGCGGGAGGGAGAGGACATCGCGCAGGCGTACGGCGAGGTCCGCGGCGTCGCCGGCCCGGAAGAGCAGCCGGCGGGGGTCCTCCGCCGAGAAGAACTGGCTGAAGGTCTCATTGCAGACCACTGTCGGCACCCCGCAGGCCATGGATTCCAGCGCCGCTTTGTCCACCGCCCCCGTTGGCGCGAGGTTCACGCCCACCGCGCTTGCGGCCACGATCGCCGGGAGCGATGAGTGCGCCACCTTCCCGGCGAAGTCCACCCGGCCGCCCAGGCCGTGCTTTCGTACGAATTCCCGACACTCCGCCTCGTACCCGCGGTCCGCTGGCAAGGCCGCCTCCCCGATGATCCGGAGGCGGGCGTCACGGTCGCCGTGCTCCTCGACGAGGCGGTGGAAGGCGCCCAGAAGCGTTCGGGTGTCCTTGATGGGGGAGATTCGTCCCACGGCCAGGATCGTGGGTGGATCCGTCGGGCCTTCGCTGTGCGGAACGAACGCGTCCGTGTCGATGCACTGGCCGATGACGTGGACCTTGCGGCTCTTGAGCCTGAGGCCGGCCGGGACGGAGGTGGCCGCGGCGTCGCAGACGGCCAGCGCCGCCCGGAGTCGCAGCGAAACGGCCCGGTGGGCGTACCACATCACCAGCGGCCGCCCGGAAGCCTTCGCGAACGGGGCCAGCGCGAGCGTGAACTCCGGGTTCATATGGCCGAACCAGACGTCGACATCTCCCTCGGCGACAAACCCGGCCGCCAGCCGGGCGAGACGGAGGCCCCACTTCGACTTCTTCGGGGTCCAGTCCTTCCCGAGCGGATGGACGTGCACGTTTCGGGGAAGGTCGTGTCGACCTTCCTGCAGGCAGCAGACGTCGATCCGCCGGCACTCCTGCGCGAGGTGGGCGAGGAGCGGGGCGACGAACCCGAGGAGGTCGTCGTAGCGGTCGACTTTCTGGGTGAGCATCACGAGTCGCATGAGATCCGGTTTCTTTGGCTCATCCGGCTCCCTTGATAGTCCCGCATGCGCCGCTGGCGCGGCGCGCCCGGGCGGAAGGCCGCCGGCGCCGCCCGCGACCGGCCGATTTCGGTGGGGCGCGGCGCGCGAGCGCCGCACCGGGGCCTGTCAGCCCCGGTTCTTCTCCACCGTCTGCCTCCAAAACCCCACCATCGCCTCCGTCGTCCGGGCCGGGTCGAACCAGGCCGTGACGTGCGCCCGTCCGCGCTCGCCCACCTCGCGCGCCCCGGCCGGGCCGGCGAGCAGGCGGTTCAGCCGGTCGGCCACCGCCGCGGCGTCGCCGATCGGGACCACGTATCCCGTGACCCCGTCCCGCACCAGATCGGCGGCGCCGGAGACCGCCGTCGACACCACGGGTCGTCCGGAGGCGGCCGCCTCCGCCAGGACGAGCGAGGTCCCCTCGTACCGCGAGGTCAGGGCCACCACGTCGGCACTCCGATAGTGCTCCGGCATCCGCGCGTGCTCCACGGCGCCGAGCCAGGTGACGCCGGGCGCCACCCCGGCGGATTCCGCCTCACGTCGAAGCCGCGTCTCCTCAGGGCCGGTCCCGCAGATGACCAGTCTTGCATCACTTGTCCATTTGCGCAATTGAACAAATGAGCAAATGAGCGTGGAGAGGTCCTTCTCGGGGGCCAGTCGACCCGCCCAGAGGATGACATGCCGCTCCCCCGGCTGGAGCCAGCGCTCCCGGAGCGGGGCGTCCGTCCCGCCGGAGAAACGGCCGATGTCCACCGCCACCGGGATGACCGCCACGCGGCCCCGATCCACGCCGAGGGCGATCACCCGCTCCCCGACGAGCGTGGTGCCGACGCGCACGGAGTCGGCGTGCGTCACGAGCCACTTTCCGAGATGCTGCAGCAGCCGATTGCGGGTGCGCTCCGCCAGCCACTCCGGGTTGTCGAAGAAGTCGGAGTGGATCTGCACGTTGAGCGGGACGCCCAGGCGTTTCTTGAGCCAGAGTCCCACGAGGCCGGTCCCGAACGGGTCCTGGGTGGCGATGATGTCGATGGGGCGTTCCCGGTGAATGGCCTCGCCGATCCGGACGGCGTCGCGGATGAATCTCCAGCGGCGCCGCGATCCGGGGTGGTGCACCTCGCAGCGATCCGAGAGCGCGATTCGGCCCGACGGCAGGTCCGGGGCATAGACGACGGAGGACAGTCGGCCGGCGAGCTCCGCATACCGGACCTGCCGCGCCTTGGCGTCCCCGTGTGGATTGGCCGCATCGGCAAGGCTGGCGTCGAGCGAGATGGCGAGGACGTGGAGCATGGTGGCGAGTCCCTGTAGGAGCGGCCCCCTTCGACTTCGCTCAGGACAGGCTTGCGGCCGCCCGCCTGAGGATGGGATGAGCCGCAGAGCAGGCGGGCGGGGGCAAGCCCCGCCCCTACGCTTCGTCTACCGAGATTCTCATCCTCACTTTCGCCGGTCCGGTCCTCCACCCGCGACCGCCTCCTCGAACACGGCGAGCGTCCCGGACACCGTTTTCTCCCACGTGTACCCCGCCACGTGACGCCGCGCGTTTCCGATGAGCCGCTCGCGCAGCGACCCATCGCGGGTCAGTCGCCCGAGCGCGTCCGCCAGCGCCGCTTCATCGCGCCACGGGACCAGCAGGCCCGTATCGCCGTCGGTCACCATCTCGGGAGTTCCTCCCCTGGCGGCGGCGCAGACGGGGACCCCCACGTGCATCGCCTCGAGCAGGACGTGCGACATCCCCTCGTAGCCGGAGTTCAGGACGCAGACCTCGGCGGCCTTCAGATACGCCCCGGTCTTCTCCTGCGCCACTTCTCCGGCGAACCGCACCCGGTCCGCCAGGCCGCGCTCGCGGGCGAGCGACTCCAGGGCGCCCCGCATCGGACCGTCTCCCACCACGCAAAGTCCGATGGCGGAGTCAAGCGAGGCGAGGGCCCGGATCACCGCATCGATCCCCTTCCACGGGGTGAGACGGGCGATCGTGACGAGCCACCGGCCCGCCAGCCCCGTCTCCGTCTGCGCCGACTCACGCGACGTCGGTACTGCATAGTGATCGACATCGACGGCATTCCGCACCACCCGCACCCGCTCCTCGGGAACTCCCCACCCCGCGATCAGGCGTTTCAGGTATTCCGCGGGGGTCAGAATCCGGTCCGCCTGCCGCGCCTGCGCCGTCTGCACCCGTCGCGTCCAGGCCGCCTTTCCGGTGAGCGGCTCGGACTGGAAGGCGTCGATGTCGGCCGTCGTCCATCCCCGCCGGACCGCCAGTTCCCAGGTGATGTCCCCGACCACCTTCATGACCGTCGGCTTGCGGAGCGCGAGGTTGGCGGTCATGGCCGCGACTCCGTGGTCGTTGATGAAGAGGAGTTCGGCGCCGCGGAGCCGGCGCGCCACGGCGAGGCCCATCCGAGCCATCCGTTCCGGCAGCCGGTACCGGCGGCTCACGCGATGGACGGGGAAAGGATAGGGGTGGGGGCGATCGGCGTCCCCGGCCGTCACCACCGTGACGGAGTGGCCGCGCTCGACGAGCGTGGTCGCGAGCCGCAGGAGGTACCGCGGGGGTCCTCCCGCCTCGGGGTGAAAAGTACCGGAGACGATGCCGATGCGCATGGGAATGGAAGGCAAAACGTAAAACGTAAAACGTAAACGTGAAACGTGAAACGTAAGACTCGGGCGCCCCGCCTTCAGGGCCGGCCCCTCGTTACGACCCCGCAGCACGTGCTGCGGGGCCCACTCGGGGACTCGGCCAGGAAGATGGTCCATCAAAGTAGCGTAGCAGGATTAGCGCACCTTTCGATACACCCTCACGATCAACCCCGTCGCCGGGTCGATGGTCGAGATCTGGTCCGGGAACTTCGTCTGCGTCCTCAGCATCTCCACCTGCGCGGCATCGGAGCTCGGATAGACCTTGCCGTAGAGCGGCGAGCCCACGGGGACTTCGACGGCGACCACCGCGTCGGCCTCCGTGTGTTCCAGCCAGTACGCGAACGCCTCCGACTCGCGGCTCGGTCCGTCCTCCAGGTTTCTCGGAATCGGACGGGAGCGGCGCGATTCAAAGGTCGCCTCCGCCCCGCCCCTCCAGCGTCGCACCCCCCACTCGATCGCATGGCGGCTGAGTTCGTTGCAGTCGCCGAAGATGGAGACATGCCGCGCCCCCTCGCAGAACTGTCCGACGGCCGCCGTCGTCGTCTCCAGGCTCTTCGGGCCATAGTAGGCCGCGTAGCGGGGCGGGAAGTCCGACTTCAGAAAGCGGGG
>JACPTZ010000048.1 GCA_016192525.1 Planctomycetota bacterium | reverse complement strand
GGACCTGCCCGCGGTCGAACCCGAACCGCTCATGCCCCCGCCCGACGAGGTCTATCCGACGCTCCGCATCTCGACCTTCCGGGACTGGGCCGATCTCGCGCGGTGGTACTGGAGTCTCGTCCGGAACCAGACGGACATGACGGAGGAGATGCGGGCGGAGGTGCTGAAGCTCACGCGCGACAAGGAGACGGAGGAGGAGAAGGTCCGGGCGATCTACGACTTCGTCGTAGGGCAGATCCGGTACAACGCGTGGGAGTTCGGCATCCACGGGTACAAACCGTATCGCACCAGTGCCATCTTCGAGAATCACTTCGGCGACTGCAAGGACAAGGCGCTGCTCCTGCACGTCATGCTGAAAGAGATTGGGGTGACGGCGCATCCGGTGCTCATCGACGCTCAGGAGCGCCGCGGCAACGAGGACCACGCGCTGCCGATGTTCGAGTACTTCAACCACTGCATTGCGTGCATCGAGAAGCCGGGCGAGCCGCTGCGCTTCCTCGACGGCACCGCCACCTTCTGGCCGCTGGGCGATCTCCCGGACATGGACCTCGGCGCGCAGGTGCTCGTCGTGCGGCCGGACGGGGGGACTCTGGAGGAAATCACGCTGAACCAGGCGCCGGAAAACCGGCGCGGCGAGGAGACGCTCATTTCCCTCGACGAGGGCGGGAACGCCCTCGTGGCCACCTCGGGCCAGGTGATCGGTACCCGCGCGGCCGACGTGCGCGCCTCGTACGCCGTGGCCGATCAGAGGAAGCTCCTCATCGAGCGCAACTTCGGTCGCCGGTTCGCCGGCGCCACGGTGGGGGAGGTGGCCTTCTCCGAACTCCACGATCTCGCGGTGCCGGTGTCCTACGACTACTCCGTGCGGATCCCGAAGCTGGCCTCGGCCGACGGCGGTTCCGTCTGGAAGATCCGCCCGGTCCTCTTCCCGATGACCCTCGGCCATCTCGTGACCCTCACCGAGCGCCGGTACGATCTGGTGCTCGGCGTTCCGAGGACCGACGCCGAGACGATCCTGGTCCGGCTCCCGGCCGGGTGGAAGGTCCAGTCGGTCCCGGAGAACCAGGAGATCGAGACCCCGTACGGCGCCTTCCGGCTCACGTACGAACTGCAGGGCGACCTGCTTCGCGTTCAGCACACCGTGGAGCTCCGCTCCCGCCGGGTGCCGATCGCAGACTACGGAAAATTCCGCGAGTTTTGCACCACGGTGGATCAGTGGGAGGAGAAGGAAGCGGTGTTCATCAAGGAGTAGGAGAGCGGCTCCGGAGGGAATCCGCGCGCTCGTGGAATCTCGTGGTTCCGATTTCAAGGACTATCTTCTCGATTGCCGAGGCATCTCAATGCGAAAGACCCGCTGCTCCCTGTTTGTCCTCCTCACGCTCGCCTTCCTCTGCGCCGCACCGGTCCACGCCGCCGATGCCGATCCGCGCGACCTCCTCCGGCATCCCACGCTCATGGCGGGGGACTATGACGGCTATGTGTCGCACTGCCTGGACTTCGTCTCGGCCCACCCCGACGCGCCGGAAGCCGAACTGGCCCTCCGTCTCGCCAACTACTACGCGGGCACCCTGAAGACGCGGCGTCCCCTGACGGTGCGGTTGTCCTCCATGGTCGAGGCCGGTCATCTCAAGGGCGCGCCGGGCGGCATCGCCCGGCTGTTCCTCGCGGGGCTGCTCCGGGAGGAGGGCCGCTGGGAGGAGGCGCGTGCGCAGGCGGAGCGGATCGGTCAGGTCCGCGACTGGCTGGGCGGGGCTGGTCCCCTGCAGGGATCGGGGAAAGTCGCGTCCGTGGCGGGTCTGTCCGACCCCCGATCCGCTCGAGGAGACCGGCTTCTGGGCCTGGCTTCGTCCGCAGCTCGGGGCCGTTTACGGGCTGGCGCAGGCCGAATCGACGACGGAGCGTGAGGCCGTGCTTCAGTTCGAGAGCGCCTCCTCCTTCAAGTGCTGGTGGAACGGACGCCTTGTGATCTCGGGGGATCGACGCCGGCGGATTTTCTCCAATGCCGTGCGGGTTCCGGTCCGGCTCTCCGCCGGGTGGAACCGTCTGCTCGTCAAGATGACCTCCTTCGGCGCCGGGACCTTCCGGTGCCGGCTGCTCGGACCCGACGACCAGCCTCTGCAGGAGCTCGCGTGGGAGAAATCGACCGCCCTGCACGACCTCCCGGCGGCGGAGGACGGGGCCGCTCCGTCCTTCACCGAACCGCCCTCGCTCGCCGCCCTGCGCGAGAAAGCCGGAGCGCCGGGCGCCGGGGCGGATGCCCTCATGGCCTTCGGACTCATGGCCTTCTTCCAGGGGATGCCGGACGAAGGCGGCGAGGCGCTGCAGCGCGCCGCGGCGGCGGCGCCGGGCGACCCCTGGCCCGCGCTCGTCCTCGGTCGCGTCACCGAGCAGAACGGTTATCTGCCGGAGACGCTCCGAAGGAATCGGGCCTATGAGCAGTACGGGCTGGCCCTCAAGGCCGAGCCCCGGTGCCGTCCGGCGCTCGAGGGAACGGTCCGCTACCTGGAACGCGACAAGAAGACGGAAGAGGCGCTCGGACTCGTGCGAAAGGCCCTGGCTGAGCAGCCCGACTGGTTCGCCGGCCTGTGTCTCGCCCTCGATCTCTGCCGGGCGCAGGGCTGGACCCGGGAGGCCGAGGAGTACGCGGCGGCGCTCGACCGGGTCGCCCCCGGCAACACCAAGGCGCGGGCCTACTGGGCCAGCCGGCACGAAGAACTTCGCAACTACCCGGCGGCCTTCAAGGCGATCGAGGAGATGAAGGCGGAAGCGGCCCCCGCGGCCGAGGAGAAGCGCGTGGCGCTGCTCATCGCCACCGGCGATCCCGCGGCGGCGCTCGCGGCGCAGCAGGCGGTCGTGGCGCGTCAACCGACCTCGGTCGGCGCCCGACTCGGCGTGGCCAACCGTCTCGAGGACTCCGGCGATTACGCGGGCGCGGTTCGGGCGCTCCGGGAGATTCTGGCGCTCGTCCCCGACGAACCGTTCCTCCGCCGGAAAATCGCCGATCTCCTCATGAAAACCGGAGACCGCGACGGCGCCATCTCCGAGTACGAGGCGGTGCTCGCCCTCGACGGCAGCGAACACGCCGTCCGGCGCTACCTCCAGTTCCTTCGCGGCGAGGAGGAGGACTTCTCGAAACCGTGGCTGATCGACATCAACACCCTTCGTCAGGACGCCCCGGAGGCGCGGGACTGGCCGAAGGCCAAGGTTGTCTACCTCCTCGACCTCTGCGTGGTCCGCTTCTACGAAGACGGTTCGTTCAGCGAAGTGGTGGGGGCGACCTACAAAGTGCTCAACAGCCGGGGGGTGGACGACTACTCGACCGCGGAGTTCCAGGGCGATCTGCTCGAGGCCCGCGTCTTCCGGAAGAACGGCGAGATGCTCGAGCCGACGCTGCTCGGCGACTCGAACAAGATCACCCTGCCGGGCGTGGAGGAAGGGGCCGTCGTCGACTACCGTTATCGGGTCGATGCGCGGGCCGACCGGTTCCAGTTCGTCCTGCCCACCTTCTTCTTCCAGGACTTCCGCTATGACGCCCCGTTCCTGCTTTCCCGGTACGTGGTGATTGCGCCCATGTCGCTCGATCTCAAGTACGTCGAGCGCCAGATGCCGGAGGGGGCGAAGGTGACGGAGGAGGGCGACCTGCGGACGATGCTCTGGGAGGTCCGGAAGAGTCCGCGGATCGAGCAGGAGCGTTTCATGCCGGACAGCACCGAGCTGCTTCCGAATGTGTCGATCGCGCAGCCGGCCGGCTGGGACGAGATCGCGGCCATCTATGCGGAGAATTTTCTGGGGCGGACGTTTGCGACCTCCGAGCTCCGGGCCGAGGCGGCGAAGCTGGCGCCGGGCGGGACGCCCGAGGAGCGAGCCCGTGCGATCTACGCGTGGGTGAACGGGACGGTGAAGGAGCAGGCGAATTCTCCGACCGCCTACGACACTTATCTGCAGAAGAAGGGGAGCCGCCATCTGCTGATGAAGGCCCTTTTCGAGATCGCCGGGATTCCCTGTCTTTTCGCCCTCGTGCGGCAGCCGGTGCCGGGGGCGCCTCCCCCGAACTGGGAACTTCCTGAGCCGGGCTACTTCACGGATGACTCGAGTTCGGCCCTGCTCCTCGCGCTCACGGCCGCGGACGGGCGCCGCCTCTGGGTGGATCCGCGGTTCCGGCTCGCTCCGTTCGGGGCCGTGGGGACGGACGTTGAGGGGGGGCTGGCTTTCGTGCTCGAAGAGGGCGGGGGAGGACACTTCGAGACGCTTCCCGCCTCTCTGCACGACGCGAACGGGCTGGAGTCGAACGTCACGTTTGTCCTTCCCGAGAAGGGGGCGGCGCAGGGTGAAGCGGTGATCCGGATGGCGGGGGTGGGGGGGGCCTCCGCGAAGGAGCAGATGCTCCGGCTCGATGTCCGGGGTCGCAAGCAGACGGTGGAGTCCATCATGAACAACTTCTATCCGGGGATGCGGTTGAAGTCCTCGGAGATCCCGGAACTCGAGACTCCGGCGGCTGCCTTCGAGGCGAAATCGGTGTTCACCTGGGGCCGGCTGCTCCAGCGGAACGGGGATGAGTGGGTCTGCGGTACCGGGCTGCCGACCGTCGAGTTCTTGCAGAACTTCGGCGGCGAGGCGAGGCGAAAGCAGCCGGCGGTCCTGCGCCACGCCCTCTCCGGCCGGCACACCACCACGATCACCCTCCCCGGGGGGCTCTTCTTCGAACGGGTGCCGGACGATTTCCTGATCCCCAACGAGTTCGGTTACTACAACGTTCTCTTCCGCCGGAACGGCGCCCGCCTGACGATCGAGCGGCGCTACTGCATCCCGCCTCAGACCATCCCCGCGGATCGATACCCGGTCTTCCTGCAGTTCTGCCGCCGGGTGGACGAGTTCGAGAAGACGCAGCTCCGGCTGAGCGAGGTGGACGGGTCGAAGAAGGAGTGACGGCGGCCGTCAATCCCGGGCGTGATAGTACAGGTGATAGAGGCCGCGCTGGAGCCTCGACCTGACCTCCGCGGACAGTCCCCCCCGCTCGTACCGCTCGGCCAGCATCCCCAGCGCACTCCGAGGCAGTTTCTTCAGCGCGTCCGAGGCCGCCTCGCGCTTGTTCCACTCCTCATCGTCGAGGCTCTTGAGCAGGCCGTCCACTTCCGCGACGAGCCCGTCCGGGCACTTCAGGTCCTCGCTCCGGGCGCGTCGAATCAACTCGGAGAAGTCGAAGGGCGGGATGAGGATGTACTCGAACACCCGTCCGGATTCAGGAGCTTCCACCTCCCGTCCGATGCGCACGACGGCGAACGAGCCGTCCTGAAGTTTGACCGCGAACCGCTCCGACGACGGTTGCCGGTCGTCGGTGTCGATCTCCCCCCCATAGGTCAACCGCTCCAGGGCCCGACGCACGGACTCTTCGCTCTTCCCGGCGAGGTGGGGTATTTCGTGATTCGTGATTCCGGACCGCGCCTCGATGGAGAGGGAACTCATTCCCCCGGCGCTGTTGGTGATGAGGAAGTCTCCGTCGTCCTCCCTGGCCGCTCCCCCGCTGAAGTCGTAGCCCTTCCGGGTGTGCCAGTCCAGAACGAACGACCCGATGATCCAGGAGGGGGGATAGGTCCGGACCGTCACCCTGGACAACCCGGCCGGTTCGCCGTTCTCATCGAAGGCGCAAACGCTCACCACGCAGGTGGTGTTCAGACGGACGGCGCCGAAGCTCCAGGTCGTCTCGCCCAGCCTCGCTCCACCCTTCGGCGATCCGTCCTCATCCGCCAGACTGACATCGTACATACGCGCGTCCGGGACGGGATCCCACCGGGCGACGATCTGGCGGCGGCCTTCGTCGTACCGGGCCGTGAGGTGGTCCGGTCCGGGCGGGACCCGGCGTCCTCCGCCGGCAAGGAAGACGTAGTCGATGGAGATCGAGTCCCGAGTGTCGCCGACTTCCGGCCGGATGAAGGCCTTGGCGTATCTCCCGTCCCGCAGACGGAGCGCGAAGACGTCGCCCGCATCAAAACGCGGGTAGAACGAGGCGTATCCGCTCCGCGGAAACTCCTCGAGCTCCTCGAAAACCTTTTCCCCCTCCCCGACCCGGAGCAGCCCGCCGCCGGGCGGAACCCTCATCCCCCAGAAGTAGGCGACCCAGTCCGGGTCCTTCTCGTCCAGGGATCCTTCCCGGATGTTCACCGAATAGCCCGCCAGGGGGTCCTTGCCCGCAATCTGTCCCCTCCAGACTCCGGCGGAACCGGTGAAAACGGCGACGGTGTCCGGTTCCCCCGCGCCTTCGGCCAGGAGCGGGCGGACGGTGATCCGGCACACCTGCTCCCGGGGTGGATCCTTGAGCACATGATCCCGACCTTCGACCTCCACACCTCCGCCCGCCCCCCCGGCGGATTCCCAGTCCAGCCGAAAACGCGTCCCGGCAGGATGACCCCAGGAGACGCGCGCCTTCCCCTCGGCCCATCGAGCGATCAGCCCCGTGACCGGCGCCGGGAACCGTGTCGTCGCGCCGTGCTGAACGAGGCACAGAAGGGAGACCGAAGGAGGGCACTCCGACAACATCGCGAGATTTGCCTCGATCTTCGCATACCTGCCGGTCGAGGTGCGCCCACAGAACGCCACGGTGAGCGGACGCTGGGCGAGGTCGATTTCGAGCGGGTCCGGACCCCACCGGACGTCGGCCAGGTCGGCGGGCAGATCCGCCAGGGATCCACCGAGACGGGCCGAGAGAGAGCACCCGTTCACAGGGAGGAAAGTGACGGCGCGGTGGCTGGACCTCATGAAGGTGAAGTCTGCACGGATCGGCTCCACCGATGGCCCGGTGAGGACGCTGGCCGCCTCGAGGGACAGAGACTGACCGTCCACGAGGGTGAGTTCGTGGCGGGTGATCTCCGCGGGGCGGACGGCCTGCGGAACGACGACTCCCGGGGTCGAGAGGATGAGAAAAGTGGCGCCGACGAACAGCGCGAAAGGTGCATCCGGCCCTCCTTCCTCCCTCAGCGATCCTCTCGTTCCCATCGGTAGGGGATCTTCTTCGTGTGGGCCGGAAGCCGGAACTCGTCCGGCGCGGCGTGGTGGTAGGGCTCGGTGGGAATGTTGATGACGATCGACTCTTCCGGGCTGATCCCCTTGAAGCCGTGATAGACCAGCGGTGGAATGGTCACCACGATCATGTTGTGGGTGCCCAGGAAGAACTCGTTGACCTCGCTCCTCGTCTTCGACCCCTTCCGCCCGTCCCAGAGCACCAGCTTCATCATCCCGGAAACGCAGCAGAAGTTGTCCCACTGCACCTTGTGGTAGTGCCACCCCTTGACGACGCCCGGGTAGGCGGTCGTCATGTAAACCTGCCCGAACCTGCGGAAGAACGGCTCGTCCCGGCGCAACACCTCCGTGAGCCGTCCGCGCTCGTCGCAGATCATCTTGAGCGGCTTGACCTTCACCCCGTCAATCATGGGCGGGTTTGGCTCCTTCCCGAACATCCTGAGCCTCTGTCCAGAGGCGACATCCCGCGCGTTCCCGCGCGCAGCATGGTGTTCCCGATCCTGTGACTGTCGCTGTTCCCCAGCCGCTTTCGTCGTTTCATTCGCCTCTTGAATTCTCGTCTTGTTGCTGTAGTTGCGTTGTCGCTGTTGTTGTTGTTGTTGTCGTTGTTGTTGTTGTCGTTGTTGTCGTTGTTGTTGTTGTTTCTGTTCCCCAGCCGTTTCCGTTTCCGTTGTTTCTTTCGCCTCTTGAATTCGCGTAATTCGCGTAATTCGCGGTCGTCCCCTACGCGGTTGTCGCGGTCCGTTGCGCCGCGATTATCCGGTCGAGGATGGAGTTGATGTCATGCGTCGGCCGGTACCCGATCAGCCGGTGGATCTTGGACAGGTCGGGAACCCGACGGGGCATGTCCTCGAAACCCTCGACATAGGCCCGGGCGTACGGGACATGTTCGATCTTCACCTTCGGATCGACCTTGTCTCGGACCCGCTCCGCCAGCGCCTGGATCGTGATCTCCTGGTCGTTCCCGATGTTGAAGACCTCTCCCACCGCCTTCGGTTCCGCCGCGAGACGGACGAGCGCGCCGACGACGTCGGTCACATCGCCGAAACAGCGCGACTGGGTACCGTCGCCGTACACCGTGATCGGTCCGCCCGCCAGGGCCTGGGAGACGAACCGGGGGATCACCATCCCGTACCGGCCCGTCTGGCGGGGGCCGACCGTGTTGAACAGCCGGACCACGACGGTCGGAAGCTTCTTCTCCCGCCAGTAGGAGAGGGCGAGGAATTCATCCACCAGTTTGGACGCCGCGTAGGCCCACCGCGACCGGGTGCTGGCGCCGAGGACGCAGTCGTCGTCTTCGTTGAACGGGATCTTGGTCGCCTTGCCATAGACTTCCGACGTGGAAAAGATGAAGACCTTCTTCTGCTTCTTCGCCGCCGCGGCGAGGACGATCTCCGTTCCGGAGATGTTCGTTTCGATGGTCCGCACCGGCTGCTCGACGATGAGCATCACGCCGACCGCCGCGGCCAGGTGGAAGACCACGTCGGCGCGGTCCACCAGTTCCGCCACGAGCGGCTCGTTGAAGACGGTTCCCACCTGGTAGTGGTACCGCGAAAGCCCCTTGAACGGCTCGATGTTCGAGATCGATCCGGTGGAGAGGTCATCGAGGCCGTAGACGGTGTGACCTTCCGCGAGCAGCCGCTCGGTGAGGTGCGACCCGACGAATCCGGCGCCTCCGGTGACAAGGGCGATCATGGGGCGGGATCATACGCGAAGGGCGGGGTGTCGTCCAGAGACAAAGCAGGGGGCCGGGGGCCGTGGGTCAAGGGACAGAGCCTTACCATCTCTCCCAATACACCCTGAGCGCTTTCCCGCCCGAGGGCGTGGCGCGGATTTTGGGCTGGAGCTGCATCCCGCGCGGGAAGCAGAGGCTGAACGACTTCACGCCGATCGTCAGGTTGGTCACCGGCCAGCCGTGGGCGGAGGCGAGCTCAGACTCCATGCTGTAGGGGGAAGGGCCCGACTTCGGACGGGCCCGTCGGGTGGTCTGCCCCCGCGGCCGTCCGCCGATGAGCCGCAGCTCGGGGCGGGCCGGCTCCTCGGCCCCGACGCGCCACTGCATCCGCCGGTTCGCGAAATAGCACGCCACCCAGGAGCCGTCGCCGAACCCCAGCAGATACCCCTTCTGCCCGGCGATCGACGAGGCCACCACCTTGCCCTGGATCTCCTTCAGGAGCCCGCGTACATAGTCCGAGTACGGGCTCTCCCAGAGCGTCTTCGCCAGCTCCTCGATCTGTTCGTCCGGCGTTCGGCGGTTGCTCTTTTTCATGGTGTCGTCTCTCGCGCTCCGGCAGGCGCCTTGTACCGGCGTTTCTGCCCGTCTTCGTCCGTTCCCGTTCCGCCCGTTGCTCTCATCCCTTTCCCTCCGCCTTCGCCCGCATCGCGGCGTGCACGTCCTGCAGCGCGCACACCCCCGGCTCCCTCCGCTTCATCGCCTCGATCGCGTTTACGCAGGCCTCCGCGCCGGAGATGGTCGTGATCACCGTGATCTTGCGCGCCACCGCCGCGCCGCGGATCCGGGCCTCGTCCGTCTTCGGACCCTTCCCGCTCGGGGTGTTCAGGATCAGGTCGATCTCGCCGTTGATGATCAGGTCGAGCGGGTTCGGCCGGCCCTCCTTGATCTTCTTCAGAAACCTGACCTTCGTCCCGCTCCGGGCCAGCACCCGGCCGGTCCCCTCCGTGGCCACGATCTCGAACCCTAGCGATTCGAGCCGCTTCGCGATGAACACCACGTCCCGCTTGTCCGCGTCCTTCACGCTGATGAACACCCGACCCTTCATCGGCAACCGGTGCGAGGCCGCCAGCTCCGCCTTGGCGAACGCCGTCCCGAGATCCATGTCGATCCCCATCACCTCCCCCGTGGAGCGCATCTCCGGTCCCAGGATGATGTCCGTCCCCGGGAAGCGCGAGAAGGGAAAGACCGACTCCTTCACGGAGAAATGCGGCGGCGTGATCTCCTTCGTGAAGCCGAGCGACTTCAGCGTCCTCCCCACCATCACCTTCGCCGCCAGTTTCGCGAGCGGGACGCCGATGGCCTTCGACACGAACGGGATCGTCCGCGAGGCCCGCGGGTTCACTTCGAGCACGTAGACCGTCTCGCCCTTCACGGCGAACTGGATGTTCATCAGCCCCTTGACGCGCAACTCCTTCGCGAGGCGGTGCGTGTCCCGGCGGATCCGGTCCAGCTGGACGTCGCTGAGCGAGTAGGGGGGGAGCGTCATCGCGGCGTCGCCGGAGTGGATTCCCGCCTCCTCGATGTGCTCCAGGATTCCGCCGATGACGGTCGTCTCGCCGTCCGAGATGGCGTCCACGTCCACCTCGATGGCGTCTTCGATGAACTTGTCGATCAGGATCGGCTGGCCCGGCATCACGTCCATCGCCTCGCGGACGTACTTGCCGAGCGAGGCGTGGTCGTAGACGATCTCCATCGCGCGCCCGCCGAGGACGTACGAGGGGCGCACCAGCACCGGATAGCCGAGTCCCGCCGCGACCGTCGCGGCCCCCGCTTCGTCGCTCGCGATTCCGCCGGGCGGCTGGCGGAGGCCGAGCCGCTCGATCAGGGCGTTGAACTGGGCCCGATCTTCGGCGCGGTCGATCGACTCCGGCGAGGTCCCGATGATCGGCACCCCGGCCTTCGCGAGGCCGCGCGCGAGGTTGAGCGGGGTCTGGCCGCCGAGCTGCACGATCACCCCCTCCGGATTCAGCGCGTCGCAGAGATTCAGCACGTCCTCCTCGGTGAGCGGCTCAAAGTACAGCTCGTCCGAGGTGTCGTAGTCGGTGCTCACCGTCTCGGGATTGCTGTTCACCATCACCGTGGTGTAGCCCAGCTCGCGAAGGGCGAAGGCGGCGTGGCAGCAGCAGTAGTCGAACTCGATCCCCTGGCCGATCCGGTTCGGTCCGCCGCCCAGGATCATGATCCTCGACTTCTTCGACGGCCTCAGCTCACCTTCCGTCTCGTAGGTGGAATAGTAGTAGGGCGTCTCCGCGGCGAACTCCGCGCCGCAGGTGTCGACGCACTTGTAGCACGGGACGATCCCCATCGACTTTCGCGCCGCCCGGACCTGGGCGGGGGTCGTCTGCCAGATCGTCGCAAGCTGGGGATCGCTGAAGCCGTCCCGCTTCGCCCGGCGCAGGAGGTCGGCGGTGGCGCCGTCGAGCGTCTTCGCGTCGCGGCAGGCGTCCTCGGTCTCGCAGATCTGCGCCATCTGGTCGATGAACCACGGGTCGATCCGCGATCGCTCGGAGATCTCCTCGATGGTGTAGCCCAGCCGGAGGGCGTAGCGGACGTAGAAGAGCCGCTCCACGGTGGGGGTGGTGAGGCGGGCGTCGATCTCCTCCCGCGAGAGCCCGCCGTTTCCGGCCGCCAGGAGATCTTTCCGGTCCGAGCCGAGGCCCGCGCGGGAGATTTCGAGCGACCGGATCGACTTCTGGAGCGCCTCCTTGAACGTGCGGCCGATCGACATCGATTCGCCGACCGACTTCATCTGGATGGTGAGCG
>JACPTZ010000047.1 GCA_016192525.1 Planctomycetota bacterium | reverse complement strand
TCACTGAGGGGGACGACCCGAGGCACCCGGCGGAGAGGCCGGGTCCCTCCTGGACCGCCTAGAAGTCGTCCATCCCGCCCATCCCGCCCATCCCGCCTCCCGGCGGCATCCCGCCGGCGGCTTCCTTCTTCTCCTTGATCTCGGCGATCATCGTGCTCGTCGTCAGGAGGAGCCCCGCCACGCTCGCGGCGTTCTGAAGCGCGCAGCGGACCACCTTCGTCGGATCGATGATGCCTGCCTTGAGCAGGTCGGTGAACTCGCCCGAGGCGGCGTCGTACCCGTAGGCGTCCTTGCCCTCGAGCACCTTCTGCAGGACCACTTCGCCGTGCGTTCCCGCGTTCTCGGCGATCTGCTTCAAAGGGGCCTCGAGCGCCCGGCGGACGATGTCCACGCCCACGCCGATGTCGCCCTTCAGGTGCTTGTCGTTGATGCCGCCCTTGCCCGCCTGGAGCGACTTGACGCAGCGGACCAGCGCCACGCCGCCGCCCGGCAGGATTCCCTCTTCCACCGCCGCGCGGGTGGCATGAAGGGCGTCCTCGATGCGGGCCTTCTTCTCCTTCATCTCCACCTCGGTGGCCGCGCCGACGTTGATCTTCGCCACTCCGCCGGCCAGCTTCGCGAGGCGCTCCTGCAGCTTCTCCTTGTCGTAGTCGGAGGTGGTCGTCTCGATCTCCTTGCGGATCTGGGCGATGCGGCCCTGGATCGCGTCGGAGGCGCCGGCCCCCTCGATGATCGTCGAGTTCTCCTTGTCGATGACGATCTTCTTGGCGCGGCCGAGGTCGTTCAGCTCCACCTTTTCGAGCTGGATGCCCAGGTCCTCGAAGATAGCCTTGCCGCCGGTGAGGACGGCGATATCGTCCAGCATGGCCTTGCGGCGGTCGCCGTAGCCGGGGGCCTTGACCGCGGCGCACTTGATCGGGCCGCGGACCCGGTTCACCACGAGGGTGGCCAGCGCGTCGCCCTCGACCTCTTCGGCGATGATGAGGAGCGGCCGGCCGGTCTTGGCCGTCTTCTCGAGGACCGGGATGAGGTCCTTCACCGCGGAGATCTTCTTCTCGTAGATGAGGATGTACGGCTCTTCAAGGACCGCCTCCATCGTCTGCGGATCGGTCACGAAGTAGGGCGAGAGGTAGCCCTTGTCGAACTGCATCCCCTCCACCCACTCGACCTCGGTCTTCAGCGCCTTCCCCTCTTCGACCGTGATGACGCCGTCCTTGCCCACCTTCTCCATCGCGTTGGCGATCATCTCGCCGATCTCGGAGTCGTTGTTGGCCGAGACGGAGCCGACCTGCGCGATCTTCTTCTTGTCGGAGCCGACCTGGACCGACATCTTCTTGAGCTGCTCGACGACCGTCTCCACCGCGAGGTTGATCCCGCGCTGGGGCGACATCGGATTGGCGCCGGCCGTGACGTTCTTGAGCCCCTCGAGGTAGATCGCCTCGGCGAGGACGGTGGCGGTCGTGGTGCCGTCGCCGGCCACGTCGCTCGTCTTCGAGGCGACCTCCTTCACCATCTGGGCCCCCATGTTCTCGTAGGAGTCCTTGAGTTCGATCTCCTTCGCCACCGTGACGCCGTCCTTGGTGACGAGCGGGGCGCCGAACTTCTTCTCGAGGATCACATTCCGGCCGCGGGGGCCCAGCGTGATCTTCACCGCGCGGGCGAGCGTGGACACCCCCCGGCGGATCGACTCGTGCGCGTCCTGATCGTACGTGATTTTCTTCGAGGCCATCTCTTTCCTCCTGAAGTTCCGGCGGGGCGATGTGCTCCGCCGCTGCGGGTTTCGGGTTTCGAGTCTCGGGTTTCGAGTGTTCGAGTTGCGGGTTCCAGACTGCGGATGACGATTTACTGCACGATCGCCAGAACGTCCTCTTCGTTGAGGATGAGGTACTCCTTGCCCTCGACCTTCACCTCGGTCCCGGCGTACGACGAGAAGACGATGCGGTCGCCCGCCTTCACCTGGAACGCGGCGCGGGAGCCGTTTTCCAGCAGGCGTCCCTGACCGACGGCCTCCACGCGTCCCTCCTTCGGCTTCTCCTTGGCGGTGTCCGGCAGGACGATTCCGCCCTTGGTGCGCTCCTCCGCCTCGAGGCGGGTGATGAGGATCTTGTCCCCGATCGGGTGCAGCTTCATGGCCTCTCTCCGTCAATGGTCCTCGCGGCGCGGCCCTCCGCGCCTGCATTTCAAGGGGCCAATTACGCAAGGGGTGTGCCACGGGCGGAGTCAGGCATCGCAATGCGGACCGCGCAACTGCTTATGATGACGTGGGATACTGCTGCGATGCGGGTTGTCTGGTACCGGGGAGTGCGTCTGGGTCAGGCTGGCAGCACCCGCGGAAGGCACCGCTGCCATTTTGGCGCGCTGGCCATGGCGCGCATGTATCTGAGAGGGACCATGCTCTGTCTGCTGGCTTGGGACTTGGAAGGAGGTCGGTAGCACAGGCTTTCCAGCCTGTGCGGCACAGGCTCGAAAGCCTGTGCGACCGAACGCCCCGGTCAGACCGCCCGTTTTCAGACAGAGCCTAGTGGGCCTTCAAGAATGAATCTATGGGTCGCAGGGTGGCACGGGCAGCTTGCTGCCCGTGCCCGGAGCGTGCAGGCACGGGCGGACCAGCCGCCCGTGCCACCCACAAGTTCAATCTTGAAGGCCCACAGGCACAACGGGCGGATCAACGGTCGGGCGACTCGCTCACCCTTGACCGCCGCCGACGAAGCTGGGCAGTAGCGGCGACTGGTTGTGTCCCCCATCTCACCTCTTCCTGCGCTTCTCTGTTTCCTCTGTGACCCTTCCCGGCTCCGGTTCAGTGAATTCAGCGCCCTCAGTGGTTCTCTCGTTTCCGTTTCTTTCTTCGGCGAGCTGGTCCCACCCGAGCGGAGCCAGCTGCTCTCGGGATTGCTGCACGAGGTTCAGCCCCTGACGTTGTCATCCTGAGCTCAGCCGGACGCTCCGCCACACGGATGCCTGCCCGCCATCAGTGTGGCGGGGCGGACAGGCGTTTGGCCGACTGAGCGAAGGATCGCCATCGTCGGAGTTTGCGAACCGTACACGCCGGCGATCCTTCGCCTCGGCCTGCGCCCCGCAGCACCTGCTGCGGGGCTGCGCCCGACGCTCAGGATGACAATGCGGTAACCTCGTGCGGACTGCTCAGCACTTCGCCGACTTGCGTTTCTTGCCGATCGACCCCCGCTTCTGGACCTTGCGGATATACTCGGCGGCGTTCGGAACCTTGCAGGCCGTCCCGCCCATGTCCACCGTGACCGATCCGATCTTCGCGGCCGTCTGCAGGGCGAGGTCGGTCAGCGGCCTCACGTAACAGCCCACCGATACCACAAACCCGTTCATGGCGTAGCGCACGCGGTTCGGCTGTGTCGGGATGCTCTTCTGCACCCGCTGGAGGAGCCGCTTGATCTCGGCGAGGTCCAGGTCGGCATCGTCCTTGACGGCCACGAGGCTGCTGAGGGTCGACCACCCGGCCGAGGCCACCCCCTCCTTCGCGGAGTCGATCCACTCCAGCGCGAGTTCTCGTCCGTTCGGACTCCCCGCCGCGACCCACGGGACGGTGTACTCGCAGAGCGCGGCGCAGTTCGCCTTCGCCACCCAGGCGTTGAGGTCCTTCCGGGTCATTTTCGAGTCATCGGCAATCAGCCCGGCGAGGTACATGGCGTCATAGATGCCGGTGTCGTAGAGTTCCAGCGCGAGCGCGGTGTCCCCGTTGACCCGCTTCTGGATCTTCTTCATGTCCTCGATCTTCACCCCGAAGATCGGCTCCTTGACCCCATGCCGGAGCATGGTGGCCTTGTACCCTGCCTGTCCGAGCTTCTTGAGCTGATCGACGATTTCGCGAGCGGTCATGGGGGGCTCCTGATTCATGGGGTCAGGGTGAACGAGGGGGGAGTCGGCGTCCGCTCCGCGCGGGATCGCCTGAATCTACCCGGCCAATTGCGTCGCCTCGAAGCGTCGCCCCGCCAGCACAAGGTGGGCGCGGCGGTCGGAGGATGGTAGAAGGCCATACGGCTCAAGCAGCGGCTCCAATCCCGGCTCAACGGGAACCTCGATCGCCTGAACCATAGGAGGGCCACCGACTGGGGCAGCGTCGCGAATCTCCAGCAACGTACCCACCCCGGGCCTTGCAAGCCAGGCCGTGCGACACTTCGTAATGCTCTCGAGGCTCCTGGGGTGGAGAAGCCAGCCTCGAACATGGGCGATGTGCTTCTCGAGGGCTGGAACGTTGACTGCGACATGATGCAGGCCCGGCCCACGGGCGGCGAAGGCTCGCGCATACGGGCCCTCGGTTCCCATGGGCTGCATGAGAAGCAGCCGCGCTGAGCAGTCCGGTGCGCCTGCGTATGCCTCTCGCGTTCCCTCGGCGGGGAACTCCTCAATGGGGCCGGCCGAGAGGCCGAGGGCGTCGAGCCGCGCTACAACTGCCTCGACATTTGCAACCAACAATGCGACATGGTCCATTGGAGCCGGCTTTCTGTCGCTGATGTGTCTTGAGCTGCAGGGGACCGTGCAGCGGACCGTATCGTGAGGCGTTAGTCCTACTACGCGACTGTGATGGACCAGCCGCTTATCCGACTCCCCGAGTAGGCCCCGCCATCCGTTTGGCGGGGGCCGTAATGAGGGGACGGGGCACGACGCATGTCGCCCCCCCGCAGGGCCGGTCCCTCGTTACGGCCCGGCAGCACGTGCTGCGGGGCCTACTCGGGATCTCGGTTGCGATTGCGTCGCGCGCCGAGTTCTCACAGTAGCGTTGTAGGAATAGATTCACATGAGGAACTGACAACTCACGACTCGGTCCCACTCACTTCCGCTTCAGGACGAACAACGAGTGATCCGTTCGTGGGTTCGTCTTGAACTCCCTGGGCCGGTCATCCGCTGGCCCGACACAGAGCGTCAGACGATCCCTACTCAACTCGTAGATACCGAGCTGTCTGGCAGTTCCCCGTAAGAAGTCGATGTGTCGTGGGCTCCTGCCTGCATCTATCTCGTAAGTCCCTTCTTTTCCCAGCAGAGTCAACTTATCCCCTGAAAACGCGAATTCGGCCCCGTTCAACAAGCCGGGAGGCGGTGGCTCGCCGTTAGACTCCGCCGAGAGGACCTCCCAGTTTCCTTGCAAGGCCGCACGGTCCTTCTGCGACTGCTCAAGTGAGCCGGCTGGCGGATCGGTAGGTGCTCTTGACTGACCGCAGCCAAGGCATGCGAGCATGAGCGCTGTGAGCAACCTAATCCGCATTTCGATCTTCGCGTCCAAAATCCGCCGAAACGATAACGCCATAGGGTGGACCAAGGCTCACGCACTCGCTCACTCCCCCACGACCGGTTCGGGCGCCGATTCTAGGCCGCACGTCCGGTGCGGTCAAGGGCAAACTCCCCTCTCAAGAGCGCCCACAGTCCGGCGAGGCGGGCAGAGCAAGGAGCCGCCGCAGCCCCGCGCAGGACCCGCAGGACGTGCGGCGGGGGCGTGGCGAGTGGCCGATTCGGGAGAGGCCCCCGCTCGGAGGGGCGTCCCCTCGTTACGGCCCCGCAGCACGTGC
>JACPTZ010000041.1 GCA_016192525.1 Planctomycetota bacterium | reverse complement strand
AGGGTGTTGTACTCGATCGTGATCTGGTCGGACTGCTCGATCAGGACGGCGGTCTCGTGGCCATAGATGCCGTTGGGGGTGTTCGAGACGGGGTTGACGCCCGAGTTGATGTTGTTTGTGACCTGGACGTTCGGACCGCTGCTTTGGATCCGGATCGCGACGGCGCCGTTGTTCTCGATGCGATTCGCCTGGATGATGGCGGCCCCGGGGGGGACGAGCCAGTTGAAGAGGTGGATCCCGGCCAGGGTGTTGTCGTGGATCCAGTTGTCCTTGATCTGGGCGGTGCCCGAGCCGTTCTCCAAGCAGATCCCGCCCGAGTTTCCGGTGATCTCGCTGAGGGAGACCGAAGGCCCCGTGGAACCGATCGAACCGGCGTAGATGGCGCACGAGCCGCTGTTGCGGAGGGTGAATCCCTTGATCTCCACCGCGTCGGCCATGACGCGAATGACGTGGGTGATCCCTCCCCCGTCCAGGATCGTGGCGCCGGCCCCTTCGCCCACGAGGCTGACGGGCTTGCTGATGACGATGTTCTCGATGTAGGTGCCGTTTCGAACGAAGATGCGGTCGTACGGCTGCGCGGCATCGAGGGCGGGTTGGACGGAGGTGAAGTCGCCGGCCCCGGAGGCGTCGACCGTTAACGCGGCCGGGGCCACGGACACCGGCACAGTCGCCTTGCGATCGTCGCCGTCGTCGTCGGTGACCGTCACGTTCACGGGGTAATGGCCGCCCGCAACAAAGAGATGCTGAACGGTTGGAGGACCCGCGAGGATCGCGCCGTCGCGGAAGTCCCAGACAAGGGTGTGCGTGTCGGACCCGGGATCGGTGATGACGGCGGTGAACGTCACAGGGTCGCCGACGACGGGATTGGCGGGGTCAAAGGAGAGGTCGACCTGTGGCCGGACGTTGAAGATCTCAATCGGGGCGGTGGCCTCGGACAAGAGATACCGATCGCTGACCTGTACCCGCACCGTGCCCAGATAGTTGTCCGGGAAGGTCGTCTGGATAGACGGCAGGGGCGACCAGGAAGTGTCGTAATCACCGTTTTCGTCGAGGTCCCATCGATAGAAGAGGGGATCACCGTCGGGATCGAAAGAGGCAGCCGCATCCAGAGTGATGGGACTTCCCTCAGTGCCGGCATAGGAGGGGCCTCCCGCATTGGCGACGGGGGGTTGATTCCCCCCCGGGGGGGGGAGCATGCTGAACTCTGTGAGTTTCAGAACGTAGGCATCGTTTCCCCCGGAGTTGGTTTGGCCGGTCAGCGTTCCACCGGTGACGCCCGCCACGTATACGCCGGCTGAGTCGGCCGACACTGCGTAGGCGGCATCGAAACCTGAACTGCCCACCTGGCTCGTCCAGAGTACGTATCCGTTCGTGTCGAATTTCTGAACAAATGCATCCCCGAAACCGGAATTGGTCTCGCCCGGAAGCGTGCCGTAGGTGGCGCCGGCCACTAGCACTCCGCTGGGATCGACGAAGACGTCACTCGCCAAGTCGTGTGCGGAACTCCCGAACTGCCTCGTCCAGAGTTCGCTTCCATTCAGGTCGTACTTGCGCACAAAGGCATCCACTGAACCGAGACTGGTCTGACCCGGCAGCGTTCCGGTGGCGATGCCCGCCACATAGACGCCCGTCGAATCGATGGACAAGGCCGCCCCCTTCACGGAAAAAGTTCCCCCGAATTGTCGCGTCCATAGTTCGCTTCCGTTCAGGTCGTACTTGCGCACAAAGGCATCCGACCAACCTGAACGGGTTTGGCCAGGAAGCGCTCCATAGGTTTGGCCGGCCACGTACACACCGGTGGAATCGACGGAAACAGCCAATGCCGCGTCGCCTGAGAGAGTCCCGAACTGACGCGTCCAGAGTTCATTGCCATCGAAATCGCATCTGCGCACGAAGGCGTCTTCGGCTCCGTAGCTGGTTTGGCCCGGTAGCGCCCCACCCGCCGAACCGACCACGTACACGCCGAAGGAGTCGACGGAGATGTCATGCGCGAAGTCGTGTGCGGAACTACCGAACTGTCGCGTCCAGAGTTCGTTCCCGTTCGCGTCATACTTGCGCACGAAGGCATCCGTTAGCCGTCCCGCGCTTGTCTGGCCCGGCAGCGTTCCATATGTGTAGCCTGCCACGTGTACGCCGTTGGAATCGACACAGATTCCGGTTACCCCGTCATACCCGGATGTTCCGAACTGTCTCATCCAAACCTCGTTTCCGTTCGGGTCGTACTTGCGCACAAAGGCATCCCACCAACCTGAACTGGTCTGCCCCGGAAGCGTTCCACCGGTGCGGCCGGCTACGTAGACGCCCGTTAGATCGACGGAAATGGCCTCACAAAGATCCTGTGATCCACTCCCAAACTGCCGTATCCACTCGACCTCCTGCGCGCGGGCCGTCGGCCGCAGGCCGGCGCACGACAGGACGAGGGTGCAGATACAGGTCCGGAACATCTTCGGGCATGCGCTCATGTGGCGCTCCTCTTTGTGAATGGCGACGATCCCTCCCCCTTCGCTGCGCTCAGGGCCTGAGAAGCAATGCCACAGGACGCGATCTTGTCATCCTGAGCGTCGGGCGCAGCCCGACGCGAAGGATCACCAGCGCCCTGCCCGCCGGACCCTTCGGCAGGCTCAGGGCAGGCTCCGGCGGGCAGGGCTCAGGATGACAATCTGACGCCTCGCTCGTCGGCGCATCTCTTCTCAGGCTCCTAGTTCAGGGTCAGGGCCGGCTCTTCGCCCCGCCCGCCTATCTTCCGAAGCGCAGCACCTTCTCGACCGTGGCCCCTTCGAGGGCGACGGGAACCGTCAACGTCCCCCGCACCTGTACCTCGGACGGGATCGTGCTTCCGGAGATCGTGACCGGGGCATTCACCTGAGCGCCCTGGATCTTGATGGCGCCATCGATCCGGCACGCCGTGATCGTCACGGGCGCGGCGATGACACTGCTCTGGATCATGAGCCGGCCGGTGCCGGTCAGATCGCTCAGGAAGAGGGGAGACGTGTTCCGGACCCTCTCGAAGAAGACCGGGATGGCGATCGTGCTTTCATCGCTGTTCACCGGGGCGTCAATCGTCGCGTGCATGTACGAATTCGCCGCGCTCACGGTCTTGTTCAGGTAGGTGACCTGGGCGTTGAGCGTGCTGTTCACAAACGTGATGGACCCGCTCGACGTTATCGTCGTGTTATTCAGGACGAGGTCGGCGTTCAGGACGACGTTCGTCAGGTGGACCGCACCGGCCAGGTCCACGGGTCCGATGAGGCGGACAACGCCGGAGCCGCTCACGTTCTGGAGGTCGAGATGGTCGAGCCCCGTCACCGGACCGTTGCTCTCGTCGACCACGACGTTTCCGGCCCCGCCGCCGGGCTGGACAAACACGTAGGCGGAAGCGCTCCCGGCGTTTCCGATCGAGTCGCCGGCGGACCACACGACGTCCCAGAGCCCGTTCTGGTCCGGCGCGAACGACAGAGAGACCGTGAATCCCCCGGCTACGGGGGTCTGTGCGATGGCCGGCGAAGGCGTGAAGGCCGTCGCATCGGGGCGGGTGATCGCGGCCGTGATGGAGGCCGAATTCACACCGCCCGGATCGGTGATCGTGGCGGAGCACGTCACGCCCCCCCCCGAACTCGCAGACGAGAGGTTGCTGAAGGAGGGCGGAGTGGTGTCCACCGTCCAGGTGAAGATGGCCGGGGTGGGATCGGTGTTGCCCGCGGGGTCGATGGCCCGCACCTGGAAGGTGTGGGGGCCGTCCGCCAGGGCCGAGTAGCTCGCCGGGCTGGAGCAAGCGCCGAACCCGAGGCCGTCGATCTGACACTCGAAGGTGCTGTCCGCTTCGTCGCTCTCGAACGTGAACGCCGCGCTGCTGCTGTTGCTGAGGCTTGGGGGTCCGCCGGTGATCGTGGTTTCGGGCGGAGTGGAGTCCGATACCGTCGCGCTGAGGAGAACGGAGACGTTGCCGCTGGTGACGTTCGCCACGGCCAGATCGGGCTTGCCGTCGCGATTGAGGTCACCGATCGCGACCGTGAGCGGGCCCGTCCCCGCGGCGAAGTCGGCGGCGGGGCCGAAAGAGCCGGTGCCGGTGCCGAGGAGGACCGAGACGGTGTTGCTGCCGGCATTCGCCACAGCCAGGTCCCGCTTGCCGTCGCGGTTGAGGTCGCCGATCGCGACGGAGGTTGGATACGACCCCACGGCGAAGTTCGTGGCGACACCGAAGCTCCCTGTCCCGCTCCCCAGGACGATCGAGACGCTTCCGCTCCCTTGATTCGCCGCGACGATGTCGGGCTTCGCGTCACCATTGAAGTCACCGATCGCCACGGAGCTCGGGGACGACCCCACGGCGAGACTCGTGGTGGGGACGAAGGCGCCGGTGCCGGTGCCGAGGAGGATCGAGACTCTGGCGCTGTTGACGTTTGCCGCGGCGAGGTCGGGCTTGCCGTCGCCGTTGAGGTCTCCAATCGCCACGGAGGACAGCCGACCCACCCCGGCGTAGAGTGTTACGGCTGGTCCGAAGGCGTTGCCGAAGAGGAGCGAGATGTAATTGCTGCTGCTGTTCGCCACGGCCAGGTCGGGTTTTCCATCGCCGTTGAGATCCCCGATCGCGATGAAGAGCGGCCTTCCCCCGACGTAGCAGTTCACGGGGGGGAACACGATGGCGCCCGTGCCCGTGCCGTAGAGAATCGAGACATTGGCGTCGTCGGCGTTCGCCGTGGCCAGGTCAAGCCGGCCATCCCCATTGAGGTCTCCGATCGGAATGGAGCGCGGTTCCGACCCGTAGGTAGAGAAGTTCGCGGGTGATCCGAATGCCCCCGTGCCTGCGCCGAGGAGGATCGAGACAGAGTTGCCGCCGGTGTTCACCACGGCCAGGTCGGGTCTGCCGTCGCCATTGAGATCCCCGATCGAGACGGAGTACGCGCCCGGACCCGTGGCGAAGTGAGTGGCGGGGTCGAAAGTCCCGGATGGAGAGAAGGCGGTCGTGTTGAGGAGGATCGAGACGCCAGGGCTGCCGGCGTTCGCCACGGCGAGGTCGGGCCTCCCATCGCCATCGAGATCGCCGATCGTCACGGAACTCGGCGACAACCCCGTGGCGAAGTTCCTGGCCGGGCCGAAGGACCCCGAGCCCGTGCCGGAAAGGACCGAGATACTGTCGCTCGACGAATTCACCGCGGTCAGGTCGGGTTTACCGTCGCCGTTGAGATCGCCCATCGCGACGGCGGACGGGTTCCCTCCGACCGGGAGACTTGTGGCCGCCCCAAAGGAGCCGGTGCCCGTGCCGAGGAGGACCGAGACGTCGTTGCCACCCTCATTGGCCACGGCCAGGTCGGGCTTTCCGTCGCCGCTGAGGTCGCCGACGGCGACGAACGATGATCCGGACCCCGCCGCGTAGTGGCTGGCCGGAGCGAAGGCCCCGGAGCCCGTGCCGAGGAGGATCGACACATTGTTGCTCGATGAATTCGCCGCGGCAAGGTCGGGCTTCCCATCGCCGTTGAGATCGGCGATCGCGATGGAAACGGCGAGCCCCGCCGTGGCGAAGTTGACGGCGGGGTTGAAGGCGCCCGTGCCCGTGCCGAGGTGGGCCGAGACTCCCCCGAGCCCCGCCGCCACGGCGAGGTCGGGCTTGCCGTCGCCGTTGAGGTCTCCGATGGCGACTGAGTTCGGGGCCCCCGAGCCCACGGCGAAGTTCGTGGCGGCGCCGAAACTCCCCGTCCCCGCCCCGAGCAGGATCGACACGTCGCCGCCGACCGAATTGGCCACGGCGAGGTCGGGCTTTCCGTCGCCATTGAGATCGCCGATCGCCACGGAGCGCGGAGATGCCCCCACGACGAAGTGGGTGGGGACGCTGAAAGCTCCGGCGCCGGTGCCCAGGAGAACAGACACGTCGTTGCCGCTCTGATTCGCGATGGCGAGGTCGGGCCTGCCGTCGCCGTTAAGGTCGCTGATGGCGACGGAGACCGGCAGGGACCCCGAGCTGAAATCCGTGGCGGGGCTGAACGATGCCGTCTGGGCAGGGCAGACGGCCTCCGATAGAAACACCGTGAGGAACACGGCAAGGCACCGAAGCCCCTTTCCGCCAGTGGCCCGGGCGGCATCGCCATCCCGCCGACGGCCGAAGAGCCCGCGAGCGAGCGCTCGATTGCGCATGACCGTATCCTCCACAGGTTTCTCCGAAGACGCGCCGGACATCCGCCCCGGTTGAGGGGTCCTCGCGACTGATCCGGTCCCCGCTCCCTGTCCGTCCTCACCGGCCCGTGCTCTGGCACTGGAGTTCGCGGGCCTCGTCGCGGGCGAGATGCCCCTCGACGTTGTCCATGAAGGCACAGACGCGGCGGACGTTCTGACCGAACGCGCTCGCGGCCGTATCGAGCGCGGAAATGACGCCCGCCGAGAGGAGGGCAAGAAGCAGGGTGAGGGCCGCCGCCTGAAAGAGGCGATGGGGCCAACTCCCCGGCTGGATGGCAAGGGCGGATCGAAGGCGTCGAAGGCTGCGGGCCGCGAGGGGACGGGTCCGCTCGCGGGATTCCTCGCGGGCCTGTCGCGAGCGCTCGTCGGCCTGATGCCGCATAGCGAGAAGCGCCGTGACGAGGTCCCCGCAACCCGAGGGCCTCTGCATCACCATCTCGGCCCCGTCGGCGTAGGCGCGCCGGATTTGTTCGCGATTGCCCGGCGCCACCACGACCACGGGCAGAATGTGCGGATGCTCCCGGCGAAGGCGTCGACTCAGCCGCAGCGCCTCGCCGTCGCCGTCCTCAAAGCTGACCAGGGCGATCGCCACGACATCGGCGTGCCTCCCCAGGAACCGGTTCGCCTCCATGAGGGTGGGCGCTCCGACAACGCGATGCTCGGTCCCGCAGCGGAGAACCACCTCGGGATCGATCCCCTTGCCGGCGCCGGCCGCAAGCACGAACAGGGCGGCCTCCATGACCGGGCGCGTGTCGTATGGAAGAGGGGACGCGGGCACGCCCGACGTAGCGGATGGTGCTTGAGCCGGCAGGGCCATCAGTTGGGGCGACATGGTTGTCCTCCTTGGCTCCTCTACGCTCCGAATCACATCCCCTCAGAGCAGGGTCATCGCCGTGGATCTTGAGCCCTGCTTTCGCAATCAGCGCGCCCGCCTTGTGCCGTCACTGGAATGAGTATAAGATATTTATGGCTAATATGTTATGACTCGATGTCGTCGAGGCGGAACGCTCAATTAGTATCACTTGTGAGACTATGAATTCGCACCAATGCAGATGGATGACTTAATAACTTATTTGAGTTGATGTTGTGCGTAGTGTCCGAAGTGAGACTTCGATAAGGCTCGCCCGATCCATCTTCGCCTTGTCTACCATGTCGTTTTCGTCCGTCCAGTCCCTCGACCAGCCGGGTTCACCGCCATGGGGGACGCTCTCGATGCTCGTTCCTTCGCGCCTCGCCTGCGGCAGCAGGCCCGGGCCCCAGCTGATTCACCCGCATCTTCACTCGCACCTCTGCTCCTCCGGGGAGACATCGCGGACGCATCGGAAACCGGTGTTGCCCAGCCGCGCATCCGGATGGAACAAGGGGATGGAGCCGGGGGCGCCGGCCGCTGCCCGTATGACACCACAGACGTAGGTTCCCGACGAAGACGCCTCCTCGATGTCGCTGCTCGTCCACTCCTTCACGTTCGTGATCATGTTCATGCACCCGTAGGGGCCGGCCCCGAGGTTATCGATGTGCGCCGGCCGACAATCTCCGATCTCGAAATCGTACATCGAGGGATACGAGGGGCGTTCCACCTTTGGGTCTGAACCCCATGGATACGATCGCCCGTCGGTGCCCCTGGCCGCCTTCTCCCACTCCTTGCTGGTCGGGAGTCGCTTTCCGGCCCATTTCGCGTAGGCCTCGGCATCGGCTCGGCTGACCCAGCGAACCGGCTGGTTTTCCGCCCCTGGGGGAATTCGGCCCCCATGCCAGTGCGCCAGGAACAGGTCGCCGGGCCACACTCCTGGATCCGGCGGGCTGTACCCCGTGGCCTCCAGGAACTCCCGGAACATCGCATTAGTCACCTCGAAACGGTCCACATCGAACGCCCCCGTCCTCGCAGTGCGGGGCTGGCAGTAGCCGTCATCGGAGCAGGACCATTCGCCCCTGTGTCGCGCAAGGTCAATCCCCGCTTCAAACTCCCCCGCCGGAACCAGCGACATTTCCTGTCTCAACAGGCCGTCTTCTGGTGGGTTCCGGAGAAGGGGCTGGGTGGGATCTCCTTCGACGGGCCCGGGATTGCTCAGCGTTCCGCCTTTCCAGACGAAGACCTTCGAGGCGACAGGCCCGCTTGAGAACTCGGCAGGCCCGCCCGGGCCCTCGCGAGCAGGCGAAGTTCCGGATACCGGGGCGCCGGCAGCGGCGGCGAGGACGCCTGGGGACTCCCCGCATGGGTCGGTCCGGGTCACGGACGGTACTTTGAAAACATCTCGGTCCGGCGGGTTTGTCGGCGGGCCCTGTTCCGCTGGCTCCCGCAGGAGTCCCGCGAAAACCGCCACGATCAGCACGGCTACACACGATCCGACGAGGCGCCGGCCAAGTCTGACATTCGCATTCTCGGGTTGCGGATCCGTCACCCTTGATTTCACCATCGCGCGACTCGCCTCCAAGTGCAGAGCCTATTCCGCGGACGCTCCCGGCGCCACCGGATCGTAGATGAGGTTCTCGCTGAGCCCGCCTGAGGCGCGGGAATAAGGGTCTCGGTCGTACGCAGAAGATCGCCCAGAGTTTTGAAGGCATCGTCGGTGCCGGTGAGGCCAAGTCCGTAGATGGCGACGACCCTCTCGGGAGTGGAGCGAGAGGGATGCAGAGTCTCCATCAGGAAACGAGTGGCCGATGAGTCTCCCAGGCCCGCGACGATCGCCGTAAGGAACGACCTGTTCCTCTGGGAATCACATCGCGAAATCGCGACGGTGAGTATGGACAGAGAATCGCGCCTGTGGAGGCGCTTCACCTCCGCGACGAGCTGCAGAAATCCCCTCGACTCGAAGAGTGCACGTGCGTGGGGGAACGACCTCGGGCACTGGAGCCGCTCCAGACCCCGGGATTGTGGAGGACTCCACCCGGCTCGGGCCACCCTGAGGGGCCGAATTCGGTGTCGGAGCTGCTCCCGGATCTGGCGCCCTTCGGAGAAGCGTGCGCTCCAAGGCGCGGACAAGCACGAGCACTCCCCCCACTCCGAGGGCAAGGGCGCGCGAGTCTCGACGGGAACAGCGCGAAGCCGGGCGCACTTGGCGAAGCCTCAGAATGAGGAGGGCAACGGCGAAGAACAGAACGAGAGAGGCGGGTACGGAGTGAGTGGCGGAGCACGATCCGCTGCAGACCCCACCGGGGCAGGCCGTCCCCGAAAATGAACCCGGCACCGATCAGGGCAAGCGTCAGGGTGGGGAGCGTCCGCATCTCACACCCCCGTCGCCGCTCCAGGCACGGCCGAGGTGGACGGAAGCACCGGCGCGATGCTCGCCGGGGTCTGCCTGGAACGGGAGAGAAGGGAGAGAGCCATGGCCCCGAGCCCGGTGACCCAGGACACGGGGAGGATGACCGCCCATCCGGCGAACGGGAGCAGGCAGGCGAGCTCCAGCGCGACTCCCCCGCGAAGCAGCATCCGCCACGGACACTTCTCATCCACCGGGGATGGCATGCGCGACCCGAGGTGCCGGGCGATGCCGGCCACTCCGATCGCCGAGGCGAGAAAGGTCAGGCTCACCAGAGAGGCGGCGAGGACCCGATTCGGGGCCGCCCCGGACTGGACGAGAATCGATCCGAGCATGAAGCAGACCAGGACCACCGGGAGCCCGGCGAGGAAGGACCTGCCCGGGCGGACCCGAACCTGCTCCTGGCAGCGCCCGACCGTCTCCGGGAAGGCGGAGTTCAGAGTGAGCCAGAGCGCCGGGAACGCCATCAGGAATCCGATGACGATGACGACGGCGGCAACGACGTTGGCCAGGATCATGGGACGCTCCTTGGTTGGGGGATCAGCGACCCTCCTCCGGCTTGTCCGGGGAAACGTCTCGGACACATCGGAAACCGATCGACGAACCCCTATCATCCACGTCCTTGAGAGTCAGCGAGAATGTGACTCCAGGGCGCCAGCGCACGAACCCGCTCACCCTCCTCCATTCACCCTCTTCCACGATCTCACTGCTGGTCCACTCCTGCACGCTATCCGTCATGTGCAGGCAACCGTACGGGCTCGCGCCGAGATGATCCACATGCGCCGGCAAGTACTCTCTTCCTTCGGGGAACTGGTTGTGGACAAGGGCAAACGGCTTTTCCTCCCAACCCCATGGATACGGACGACCATCCGTGCCTCGGGCCGCCTTCTCCCACTCTTCGCTGGTCGGGAGTCTCTTCCCCGCCCACTGGGCATAGGCCTCGCAATCCGCGCGGTTGACCCATCGCACGGGCTGGTTTTCGGTGCCAGGGGATAATTGACCTTCCTCCCAGTCGAACAGGAATGACCAGGAGTCCCTACCCTTGGGGGAGTATCCCGTGGCCGACAAAAATTCGCGGTACATGGCCTTCGTCACCTCGTAGCGGTCGACGTAGAAGGCCGCCGTCTGTGCGACTCGGGCCGTGCAATACTTGTCTCCGGGTGAGGCGGGGTACAAGGCGAGTCTCCCGGGTTCGATCCCAGCTTGGAACTCCCCGGCCGGGACAAGGGCCATCTCCTGTCTCAGCAGCCCGTCCTCAGGGGGATTCTGAGGAAAAGGCCTGGTGGGGTCGTCCTCCGATGATCAAGGGTTGCTCAGTGTCCCGGTCTTCCAGGTCGTTCGGTCCGGTTCCTTCGGGGACTCTGGAGATCCAGGCTCGACGGTACTCTGCGTCTCATCCGCGACCCCAGCGTGCACATGACTCTCCACCTCCGATTTACCTGAGGCGTCGGACCCATGTCGGGACAGGACGACGGGGGATGAACGGGCAGGAATTCCGGGCCGCAGAGCGCTCCTGTCCTGGCCGGCTTTGAACATCTCCCTTCTCCAGCCAACCCCAATCGCGACAAACAGGAGGAGCGCACAACCACCTACAACACCCAAGCGCCAGGCACGCCGAGGACGCTCGTCTCGATCAGCATCATCTCGCGGCAGCATGACAAATACTCCTGGAATCCCGCCCACTCAATGAGGCGATTCGCCGAGTCTACTCCGCTCCCGCCGGAGCGGCAACCCCAATCTCCCGGTCCGCGCTCGGATCGTCGTCCCTGCCAGGCGCGGCTTCCGGGCGAGGCCCGAGACTGCTCACCCCCGGAAAGGGGTGATCGCCGTACTTGACCGGCGGCGCCGCGGGTGGAGGCTGAAGCGGCGGAGCAGGCTCCGCCCCGGGCGGCAGCGGAAGATCCGGCGGTTTGGGCGGCAGAAGCTTGCGCTCCGGGGGCTTCCACTCCTTTTCTGCAGATTGATGTTTGCCGCCTCCAGCACCTCGTCCCAACCCGAATCCCCGTTGAGATACAGTTCCGAGGATCGCGCCTTCTGCTCTGCGTACCAGTCCGTCGCCCTGGCATCCTCTTTGGCTTCTTGATCGCATATTGTGCCAAGTGTTTGTCATGCTCGGCGTTGATCAGCCTCACCTTCTCATCGTACTCCGCTTTGCACCGTGCTTCGCACTCCGCCACCGTCTCCGCCGTCAGCCGGGAGGGGAGCAGGACGAACGCGAGTGCGGCGAGGCACCCCCAGGCCACGGCCCGATCAAACCCTGTCCTGACGCACATGAAGTGTCCCTCCGTTCCGGCGGCGCCGGCATCGGACGCGGCGCCGCCGATGGTCTCTGAAGGCCGGCGATCCCGTTGACTACCTTCCCCCGCCGCCCATCCCGAACCGGATCGCCACGATCTCCCCCTTCCGGTTCTTGGGGGTCTTGAAAATCCGCGCCGCGATCCGATCGACCGCCCCGGGATCCTCCGTCCTGCCGAGGATGATCCCGTTCGCCCCCATCTCCGCCGCCTCCTCCTTCGCCTTGTCCACCATGTCGTTCTCGTCCGTCCAGTCCGCGTCCGCCTTGAGCCGAATGAGCGCCAGTTTCTCGAAGGGACCGGGGACGTCCTCATCCGCGAGAAACACCTGAACCTCGGAGACGTGGACCGGGGCGTAGGCCCGCCCCGGACCGAGCCGGGTGACCTGCGCGCCCACGCATCCCGCCAACAGGATCGCCAGCGCCGACGTCGCCGCCACCCGTCGCCATCTCATCGGAGACTCCCTTCGGATTCCGCGAGCGGTGTCCGGGTCACCGCCCGACGCTCGGGGAACAGGAAACTGCATCCGGTCCGGTGGTCCAGGGCGAGGGCGATCCTCGCCAACAGGAGAGCCTTGCTGCAGGGCTTGAGGATGACGTCCGGCAGCGGGGCGTCCACATGCTGCGCGAAGGCCTCCAGCGCCTGCACCCCCCCGCAGATGAGCACCGGGACGCGGTTCGCCTGCTTCCAGCGCCAGAGAAGGTGCAGCATGGAGAAGTTCGACACGGGTCCCAGCGGCAGATCGATCAGGATCAGATCATAGGGCCGCTGGACGAGACGGTGCACGAGGGCTTCGCAGCGGTCGGCCTCATCCACCTCATACCCCTCCTCCTCGATGAGGCGCCGGAGCAGCCGGCCGATGCGCGGTCGATCGCAGGCGATCAGGATCCGGTGACGGTCTGACACGGGCGGCCGATCCTCGCCCGAAACCGGTTGCGGTTCCATCAGGGCTTCAGCGCACATGGTTCACCTCCCATCCGCTCCATCTTCGCGAGGCCGGTCGACGGCAGCCGCTCCAGAGCCAGGGCCACCCGACCGAGAAGCAGCCCCACGCTGCACGGTTTCGGAATCGCCACCGGCAGAGGCTCCTCCACGAGCCGCGCCAGGTGATCCAGGACCTCCACCCCCCCGCAGACCAGAACGGAAACATTGTTGCGCCGCTTCCATCTCCAGAGGAAGAGCGCCATGCAGAGGTTGCCGTCGGCCCGCACCGGCAGGTCGATCAGAACCAGGTCGTAGGTGTGTTCGTCCAGGAGTCCGACGAGGTCGAAGACATTGCTCGCCTCATCCACCTCGTATCCCTCCCGTTTGAGGAGGCTTCCCAGGATCCGGCCGAGGCGGGGCCGGTCGCAGGCGAGCAGGAGGCGCGGACGGTCGTGCCCGTGTCGCTCCCCGAACCCTCCCCGGGGCGTGTTTCCGCCCGGAGTTTCCGCGATCATGACTCACCTCCCCCCCGGTGACGGCGAACTCCTTCCCTTGTCGACGGACGGGACGACCCACACCGTCCGCTCCCGCTCTTCATCCCGCTGCAAGTAGCCTTCGACGTTGTCCATGAAGGCGGCCACCCGGTGGGTCGAACGATCGAGCACCGCGGCCGCGGTCTCAGCGACGGAAATCACCGGCCCCGAGAGCACCCCGGCGAGAAGGAGAATCGCCAGGGTCCGGAGACAGGACCGCGTGCGCGGGTAGCCCATCCCCGTCCGCCAGGCGGCCATCGCGACGCGCACTTGCCGCGCAAGCGACGCGAGCCGCGGCCCGGAGACGGTCCGGACTCTCCGCGCCCTCTCTTCCGCCTGATTCCGCATCGCCAACAGGGCGGAGGTCAGTTCGTCAAGGCTGAACGGGCTCTGCATGACGATCTCCGCCCCGTCGGCGTAGGCCCTCCGGGCCTGAGTGCGGGTCTCCCATCCAACGACGGCCACCGGCAGCACGTCCGGGTGGCGGCGCCCCAGATGCGCCAGCACCCTGGCGGCTTCGGCCGAGGACCGGTCGGCATCGACCAGGGCGATCGAGACCTCCCCGGGCCATCGGTCGAGAAACGTGATCGCTTCGTCCGCCGTCCCTGCGCTGGCGACACACAGCCCCGACCAGCACATCGCGTTTTCGAGTTCCGCGATCGCCGATCCCGACCGATCGGCGAAGAACACGAACATGGCGGTCCCGAGCGCCGGCGAGGCGTCGGGACCGCACTCGACTCCGGAAAACCCGAAGTACTCGGTCCCCTCTTCCAGCACGGCCGAGGTCATCGATTCGAACATGTCGGGTGCCTCCGGTTCGGCGCGGGAGATTCGTTCTTCCCGGGATCGTCCGCCGATCCCCCCGCGAGCGTGCGCGCGACCAGATTCAGCACAAACGACCGCGTGAACGGTTTGAGGATGTATCCCTTCACCCCGCGGGCCACGGCGCCCATGACGTCTTCGAGGGTGCGGCGGGCGCTGCAAATGATGACCGGGATGTCCCGGGTCAGGCGGGAGGCCGACATGCGCTCGATGAGGGTCAGTCCGTCCATTCCCGGCATGTTGCGGTCGAGCAGCACCAGGCCGATGCTCTGTTGCCTCAGGATCTGCAGGGCCTCAGCGCCGTCGGCGGCCTCGATCACCTCGTACCCGTCGCTCTCCAGGAAGCAGCGGAGAATGCGGCGAACGTGGCGATTGTCGTCGGCGACCAGTACCCGGGCCCGCGGAAGTTTCCCCGGAGGCGGGACCCTCGCCTCCGCCTCCCCCCCCACGGGATCGCCCCCCGGCGGCGTCGGCAGCCCGGCGGGAACCGGGAGGGGCGATCCCGAAGCGGACCGCCGCAGGAGCGCCCGATAGGTCAGGACCTGAAGATCGCGGCGCTCCTCGGCAGACTTCCGTACCGGCACCTCCCGGATCCCATGCTGGAGCAACCCGACCCGCCTCGTGTCATCCACGACCGCCCCCTCCTTGGCCAGGAGGATCCCGCTCGGAAGCACCACGTCGGTGGCCAGCACCGCGTTGTCCGTCATGGAGTAGAGGGAGAGGACTTTGGTGGACAAGGCGTGAGTGACCTCACGATCCTGCTCCCACTCGTCGGGTCGGTACACCCGCCTGATCCCGCTGGCCTCCATCGAAGTCCTCTGGACGGTGGTGAGCGTCTCACCGGCACGATGGAGAAGCGCCCCGCCCTCGTGGAAGATCGAGTGCGTGAGACTGGAGTTCCAGCCCAGATCGTCGATCAGGATCTCGTGCATGTTGCACCTCATCGCGTCGGCACCCCTTGCCCCCGGCTCCGCGCACTGACGGATTCACTGCTCTCGCAAGCGAGATGCCCGACGTATCCAAATGGATACTTAGTCATAACATGTGTTAAGTACTTATATTACAGCGTCGCATAGTCCGCACAGGCGCGCGCATAAGTCTCATTACTGATACCATGTATGCAACAGCCGCCAATTGTGAATATTAACATGTTGTAGAACAACATGTTATGATAGAGTATCATATGTGATACTTGAGAGAGCGGCGCGGGGTCGGAGATCGAAGGCTACGTTCACCCGGCCATGGGAGTGTCTGAGGGTCGGGGCGGCAATGGCAGGAGATGGCGGGACGGGCTTCCCCGCATGTTCCGCACTGGTTGATCTACTACTCCCGACAACTACTTGAGCCGATGCTTCTTCATCTTCCTGAAGAGGGTGGCGCGACTGATGCCCAGCACTTTGGCGGCCGTGTCGCGATTCCCCTGACAGGCCGCCAGCGTGCGCCGGAGATGGGCCCGCTCCGTCTCGCGGACCGACTCCACGAGGGCGGACTTCCCGCCCACAGCGGGATGCCGCAAATCGAGCCCGGTCACCTGCTCGAAGTCGGTGCGGGTGATGAGTTCCCCGTGGCACAGCACGGCAATCTTCTCGACTTCGGTCCTCAACTCCCGGACATTGCCCGGCCAGTCGTGCCGCACGAGCACCTGCATGACGTCGTCGTCGCAGCGCTTGCGCGGCTCCCCGGTCCGGTCGGAGATGTCCTGAAAGAAGTGCTCCACCAGGTGGGGGATGTCCTCCCGGCGCTGTCGCAGCGGGGGGAGTTGAATCACGACCCCTTTGAGACGGTACATCAGGTCCTCACGAAACGTCCCGGCCTTGACGAGGTCGTCGAGCGCATGGTTGGTGGCGGTGATGATCCGCACCTCGTGTCGACGCGCCCGGTCCCCGCCGACGGATCGCACCTCCCCCGTTTCGAGCACCCGAAGAAGCTTCTTCTGCATGTCGAGACTCGTGTTCCCCACCTCGTCGAGGAAAAGCGTCCCCTTGTCCGCCTGTTCGAAGAGCCCCTTCTGCTTCTCGACGGCGCCCGTGAACGCCCCCTTCACGTGCCCGAAGAGTTCGCTCTCGAGCAGGCTGTCCGGGATGGCCGCGCAGTTCTCCGAAACGAACCGCCCCCCCTTGCGCTTTCCGCTGAAGTGGATCGCCCGGGCCACCAGTTCTTTCCCCGTGCCGCTCTCCCCCAGGACCAGGACCGGGATGTCGGCGTCCTTGACGCGATCCAGAAGGTCGTATAACTGCTGCATCCGCGGACTCCGGCCCACGATCCGGTCATAGCCGTTGCGGACTTCGAGGAGCTTCTGCCGTTCCTGCAGATCGCGGCGGACCTCCACCAGCTCAATCCCCTGGATTTCGACCTTCTCCTGAAGCAACTCGTTCAACTGCTCGGCTGTCCGCTTCGACACCGCCAGTTCCTCACGCTGCCTCAGATTCTCCTCGATCAGTCGGGCATTATGGACGGCGATCGCCGCCTGCTCGGCGAACATCTCCAGCCACCGGCGGTCGGATTCCGTGAAAGCGCCGATCCGGCTTCGGTTGTCCAGATAGACGACGCCGACGGTCCCCTGACGAATCCGCAGGGGGACGCACAGAACGGATCGCAGGGCGAGTTTCTGAACGCTGCCGCCGGCCGAGGAGGCCTCCGCGGAGGCGTCGTCGGCAAGGTACGGCGCCCCGCTGTCCGCCACCTGCACGGCGACGGACCGGCTCACCTCGAACTGGGGCTCGTCGAGCGACTCCCCCCCGCTCTGACGGGCGATCTTGAACTCGAGCGTCTGGCCCTCGACCAGGATGATGAACCCCCGCTCCGCCCGGGTGAAGTCGATGGCGGCATCCATGATCCGCCGCAGAAGTGTCTCCACCTTCAGTTCGGAGTTAAGCGTCTTGCTGATCTCGTGGAGACGGCGGAGCCCCTCGATCTCCACCCTCAGGCGCTCGACTTCGCGAAGGGCCTCGCCGGCGCCTCCCGCCTCCGAGATCCGGCGCATGGAGTCGGAGAGCGCCTCGAAATCGTCCGGTCCCGGCGCCTTCTTCATCGGGAAATCCCTTCTCCGATCTCGGTCTGGAGTCTCGAGGCATCCTCAAGTACCCTCCGGCGGCGCCGTCCAGCGAAGTACCGATCCCGGTATTCGGTCGAAACCGACCGGCCGATCTCGACGATCTTGTCCATCGCCTTCCGGTACAGCGAGGCGGCGGCCGTGTGTTCTCCGAGCGAGTGACGGGCCTGCCCCAGGGCGTGCCAGACCTGCCACTCCACCTCCGGCGCCGGCCAGTCCCTCAAGGCGGCTTCCGCACGGTGCAAGGGGTCGAGCGCGACAGCGGGATCCCCCCCGGGGCGCAGCAGCTCGATCAGCCCTTCGGTCAACAGTGCCTCGGAAAGCAGACGGTTCAACCGGACCGTGCGCAACGCCTCTTCCACCTTTCGCATTTCCTCCCGCGCCTCGACGAAACTCCCGACTTCGATCAGAGCCCGGGCTCGCGCAACCGCCACGCGGGTCTGCGCGTCCCTGTCGTTGGCGGCCGCGGACAGTTCCTCGGCCCGCTTGAGCCACACGAAGGCATCGTCAGTCCGCCCCTGCTCGGTCTCGATGAGGCCGAGCAACTCGAACGCATGTGTCTTCTCGGTCCCATATCGCGGCGTCTCGCACCGGGCCTCGGCTTCAAGGGCATCCTGCCGGGCCGATTCCAGGTCGGTCAGGAGCATCAGGACGTTCGCCCGGCGATTGAGCGCCTTCGCGACCGAGGCGGAGATGCGGCCGCGGCGGGCCATCACCATGGCCCGCTGGGCCCACTTGAGGGCGCGCCGATACTCGGCGTTCACCAAGGCCAGACTCGCGAGGTGGCACATGTTCTCCGAGGCGCCGTCGAAATTCCCCATCGCCTCGCGCAGACCGAGCGACTCACGAAAGCAGGCCGCGGCCCTCTCGCTCTGCCCATTGTGGAACAGACACCCCCCCAGATTGTAGAGCACTCCGTCGAGCAGCGTCACATCCTCGACCCGACGGGCTCTCCCGACCGCCTCTTCCATGCACTTCATCGCCCGCCCGTACGCTCCGGCATTCGCGTACGCGAACCCGAGGTTGCAGAGGGTGCGCGGCCTCGCCGTGAGGTCTTCGGAGGATTCGTCGAGTTCGGCCGCGCGGCTCAGCATTTCGATCGCCCGTCCGTGTTCCCCCAAATGGCTGTGGGCGGTTCCCAGGCTTGAACAGGCCCGGCTGATTCCTGCCCGGTCCTGCAATCGCTCATAGCCCGTCAGAGCCGCGTGCCCGTCGCGCAGGGCATCGTCGAAACGGCCCCGGTGGATGTTGCAGAAGCATCGCTCGTGGAGCAGACTGAGGATCTTCGCCTCGGAGCCGCGCGCCCCCAGAACCTGAAGCCCCCGATCCGCTTCCGCCACGGCGCCCTCAAAGTCCCGCTTCGAGCTCAGAATGTACGCCATTCTGAGACAGAACTCGGATCGCCGATCGGACGAGAGGATGCCCTCGCTGTCGTGAAGCAGACGTTCGTACCGCTCCCGCGCCTCATCGAGGCGCGCGAGACGGACGAGGGCGCCCGCGGTCTTCTCGTCAAGATCGAGGACCGCCTCGCGCGGCGACGGCGGAAGAAACGGCCGCACCCCCTCGTACAGCCGAAGGGCCCGCTCCGTGGCGCCGATCTTCATCGCCCGGTCGCCCGCTGGAATGGCGTACCGCGCCGCCTTCGCGGCACACCCCGCCCGGATGAAGTGGTGCGCCAGTTCGTCCAGCCGTTCGCCCGAAGGCTCCTCCTCGGAGGGCTCGAGATGCTCGCCGATCCGGAGGTGGATTCCCCTCCGGCGCGCTTCGTCCAGCCGGCCCATCACCACGTCCCGCAACAGCGCGTGACGCAGACTGAGCACCGGACCGGTCGGGGAGGTCTCACGGCGGAGGAGTCCGGCCTGAATCAGACCGCGGACCCGATCGAGGGTGACCTCCAGAGTGAGACCGGCGACCACCGCTATCGAGTCGGCAGAGCTGGGACGGTCGAAGAGTGCCGCCGCCTCCAGCACGCCCGAGAGATCGGGCGGAAGATCGTCCAGACGTCTCCGAATCAGGTCGGTGAGCGTCTCCGGCGCCCCGTCCGCTCCCGGCTCCCCGAACAGGCGCCAGACTCGGTCATCCCGTCGCAACAGGCCCCGGATCAGCCAGGACTTGATCGTCTCCTCCACAAAGTACGGGGTGCCGCCGGTCCAGGCCGTCACCCTGGAGACCACCTCCGTCGCCACCTCCGCGCCGGGGAGCATGGCGCCGACCCATCGGCGTACCGAGTCGGACTCGAGCGGCGTGAGGACCACCTCTCTCACCGCACCGCCTTCACCAAACGCCTCGAGAACCGGTGAGACCTGGTCCCCCGGGCCTCCCCCGGGCCGTCGGGTGAGCCAGATGCTGAGCCCGTCCGCGCGCGGAGTCGCCGGGGAGTCGGCGGTGGACTCTTCCGCCAGGTCCTCCCGGGTGCGCCGGTCGGAAGCCGTGGCCCGTCCGAGAAGCCTCAGCATGTCAAGCGTGGAGGCATCCGCCCAGTGAAGGTCTTCGATGCAGGCGACCAGCGGATGGAGACGACCCAGTTCCATCAAGTAACGGACGACTCCGCGCATCAGACGGGTCCGCTCCTCTTCGGGCTTCAGGGGCGGGGTCGGCGCGATGGCGCGAAGCGCCGGCATCTCCGGCGCCAGCTTCACCAGCTCGGGCCCGAACCGTTCGATCAGGGCGCCCGCCGGATTCTCGCCGCCTCTTGCCCCGAACCGGGACGGAAGCGACACCGCCTGCCGGATCAACTCCACGAATGGCTGAAACGGAGTCCCCCGGTCCGGAGTGCAGCGCCCCACCAGGAATGGGATCTCCGCCAGCAGAAACCTTGCGCGCGCCTCCGCGGCCAGTCGCGATTTTCCAATCCCCCCCTCACCGGTGATGCAAACGGCGGCGGGGGCCGGGTGACCGGCCGACAGATCGGAGATCCACCCCTCGATTTCCCGCATCTCCGGCTCGCGACCGAGGAAGCCGGCGCTGAGCACGTAGGACTCGGCGATGGAGGTGGGTTCGACGGAGACGAGGGCCCGGGAGCGCCCCAAATCCTCGATCGCGGCATTGGCGGAGGGATAGCGGTCGCGAGGCTCCTTCGACATGAGCCGCCGGACCACCCGTTCCACGTCCACGGGAATCTCCGGATTCCTCTGCCGCAGGGGGAGGGGCTCGGCCCGGAGGTGCTGCTTGAGGATGTCGGCCGCAGAGCCCCCGGTGAAGGGGACCTGACCGGCGAGGACGTGATACAGGGTTGCGCCAAAGGAGTAGAGGTCGGCCCGGCGGTCGACGGGCTGCCCCGCGGCCATCTCGGGGGCCATGTACTCCACCGTCCCCTTGACGACCATCCCCGGCCCAAGCGTCCCCTCCCCGGCCAAACCGAAGTCGATGAGCTTGAGACCGGCGTGAGGAGAGGTCTCGATCCCTTCGCCGATCCGGGCCACAAGAATGTTGGAGGGCTTGACGTCGAAGTGGATGACGTCGTGCGAGTGGACGAACTGGAGGGCCCGAAGGACCTGGATCGACAGATCGACGACGGTGTCGATCCCGGCACCGCGACACGCTTCGAGAAACGTCGAGCCGGGCACGTACTCCTGGGCGAGGAGAAACTCTCCTGGAACATTTGAGGGGAGGAGGTCGTAGACGCGGGCGAGACAAGGGTGATTCAATCCGCGCAGCAAGAGAAACTCGTGCAGAACCTGGCCGGTCGTGGCGCTTCCGGAAGGCGGGGCGCGGAGCGTCTTGACGGCGACCGGCCGCCCCGCGGCGGCCTCGTCCCTGGCGAGGTAGACCGGGCCTCCCGCCCCATGACCCAGGACACGGATCGCCCGGTACCGACCGCCAATGAGCCCGTGCGGAATCGGCATGGGAGGCGCCCGTCTCCGGTCCGAAAGGACGTGGGACTGCATCGAGTCGTGCCTTCGCGCGTCAAGGTGTCCTGCCCCCAGGGTGACCCCGTATTCCACGACATCGGGGAGCCTGCGTCAAGGCTTTCGGAGGGACCCGCAACACTTCTTGAATTTCTTCCCGCTCCCGCAGGGGCAGGGGTCGTTCCGGCCCGGTCGAGGAGATTCCACCCGCACCGGTTCGCGCTGCTTCGCGTCCTCGGTCGCCAGCTCCGCCGCGCGGCGACGCGCCTGGTCTGCGAGCGGTCCGGCGTCCTTCAGGTTCGCCGTCGTGCCCGCGTACTCGATGAAGGCCCCGAACAGCCCTGGCCCGTCGGCGAGCCGGTGCTTCTTCATCCGCGGCACGACGGAGACGAGCGCGGCCTCGATCGAGACGGGGTCGAGATCGCCCGGCCCGCGTTCCGCCACCTCGAGAAAGGCGGTTAGAATGTCGTGGGCGTCCTGGCGGATCCCGGCGAAGGGACCGCCGGCGTCGGAGGCGAGGAATCCATCGATGAAAGCGGCGCTCATAGGTGAGAGTCCATTTCGCGATAGGGCCGTGGGGCCATGGCGGTCGCCGCATCCTACGCTCTCGTCCCGGGAGGGTCAAGGGCAGGACGCCGCTCAAAGGCGCCCACGTTTTCGGAAACAGGGCCAAGGAAAGGCGCCACAGAAGGCCGGAGCAGATCCCTCGTCGCTGCGCTCCTCGGGATGATACGAAGTCGTGGGCGCCTTCAGGCAGAACGCCGCCCCCCAGATGGGTACGCGGTTTGATGCTTCTTCGGTGTTTCCGCTCAATTCGCCCTCCCCGACCCGGGAAATTCCGCGTATGGCCGGAAAAAAGCGCTTTCAGGTTCTCGAAGATCGCTGCAAGGGATGTGGAATCTGCGTCCCGACGTGCAAGTTCGACGCCCTCCACATGAATGGCAGCCGGGTGATCCTCGAGGAGGAGAAGTGCAAGTACTGCGGCGTCTGCACCTTCAATTGTCCCGATCTCGCCCTGGTCCTCACCACGGGTGAGGAGAAGATTCCCGACGAGAAGATCCTCCCGCTCCCGGACTTTGGCGGAGAGATCACCCAACCTGCGCCCGGCACGCACTTCATGCAGGGCGCCACGGCCTGCGCCGAGGGGGCGATCGCGGCGGGATGCCGGTTCTATGCGGGATATCCGATCACCCCCTCGACCGAGATCGCCGAGGACATGGCGGCCCGGCTCCCGCAGGTGGGCGGACGGTTCATTCAACTCGAAGACGAGATCGCCAGCATGGGCGCCATCGCCGGCGCCTCTGTTTCCGGCGTGCGGTCGATGAGCGCCACGAGCGGCCCCGGCTTTTCCCTGATGCAGGAGAATCTCGGCGCCGCCTGCATGCGCGAAATCCCGCTCGTCGTCGTGAACGTGATGCGCGGCGGCCCGTGCACGGGGCTCCCCACCCGTCCCTCCCAGGGCGATGTGATGCAGGCCCGCTGGGGGACGCACGGCGATCACCAGATCATCGCCCTGGCGCCGTGGTCGGTGAGCGAGATGTTCTGGCTCACCGTCCGCGCCTTCAACCTCTCCGAAAAGTTCCGTGTTCCGGTGATCCTTCTGCCCGACGAAGTGGTCGCCCACATGCGGGAGAGGATCGCCCTCCCGGACTACCGGACCGAAGTCGCGGTGGTCGACCGACCGGTGCCGTCCGATCCTCCGGAGTCATACAAGCCGTTCGACGGCCGGTTCCTGACCCCGCCTCTTCCCGCGTACGGCCGCGGCTACCGCTTCCACCTGACGGGGCTGACGCACCGGCCGGACGGGTTCCCGACCGGCGATCCCGCCCAGGCGGCGGCGCTCCTCGAGCGGCACGAGCGGAAGATCCGCGAGGCGGCCTCCGAAATCGTCCAGGTGGACGAGGTCGACATGGCGGACGCCACCACCATCGTGGTGGCCTACGGCTCCACCGCGCGCTCGGCGAAGGAGGCGGTGCGATCGGCCCGCCGCCGCGGGGTGAAGGCGGGGCTCTTCCGCCCGATCACGATCTGGCCCTTCCCCACGGAGCGCCTCTCGGCCATCGCCTCCCGGGGAAACGTGCGGTTCGTCGTCGCCGAGATGAACCGCGGACAGATCCTGGGCGAGGTGGAGCGCGTGGTCGGACGATTCCGCGTCTCGGGGGTCCTCCAGACCGACGGCAACCCCATCATGGCGAGGACGATCGAACGGGCCATTGGATAGGGGCCGCCGGGACGCCGGGGGCGCCGGGAACAACAGAAACAACAGAAACAACGGAGACGACAGAAACGGAAAACGGGCCACTGAAGACGCTGAGGGCACTGAAACAGAAGCAACGGAACATCAGTGGGAGAGAACCACGGAGTGCGAGGGTCAGACTGAGTCTCGTGCAGTCCGGATACCAGAAACACCGTCTGATCCGTTTCAGCGTCTTCGGTGTCTTCGGCGGCCCGTCCTCCATGCTCCGTTTTCCCGGCATGCGTCGTGGAAATGGAGGTTGTTCCCGCTTCCCATGGTGGCCCCCGTCGGATGAGGGCGACACGATCCCGGGAGCCAAACCGGCGATTGCGAACTGACCCCAGGACATCCCCATGCGCCAGCAGATGCTCATCCGCTCCCAGCACTTCCCCACCATCCTGTGCCCCGGGTGCGGGCACGGGATCGTCATGAGCGCCATGCTCCGCGCCATCGCCAAGTCGGGGCTGTCGAAGAACGAGATCGTCCTCGCCTCCGGGATCGGCTGCGCGTCGCGCGTCACGGGATACGTCGATTTCCAGACCCTCCACACCACGCACGGACGAGCCCTCACCTTCGCGACGGGGGTCGCCGTGGCCCGGCCTGAGTTCAAGGTCATCGCGATCATGGGGGACGGCGACGCGACCGCGATCGGCGGCAACCATTTCATCCACGCCGCCCGACGCAACGTCGGCATGACGGCGATCATCTTCAACAACAACATCTACGGCATGACCGGCGGACAGTACTCCCCCACCACGCCCACCGCCTCCTTCGCCTCCACCGCTCCGTATGGAAACGTGGAGCCTCCGTTCGACATCGTCTCCCTCGCCACCGCGGCCGGCGCCTCGTTCGTGGCGCGCGGGTCCTGCACCGATCCGGTCCGCCTGGAAAACATGATCCTCAAGGCGCTCAAGTGCAGGGGTTTCTCCGTCGTCGAGGCGATGTCCACCTGCCCCACCACCTACGGCCCGAGAAACAAGATCAAGACCGTCGAGGCCTACATGGACTGGCTCCGGGCCCAGTGCTACGACCTCTCGAAGAAAGACAAGATGACGGACGAGGAACGCCGGAGCAAGTGGGGACTCGGCGTCTTTGTGGACCAGCCGCGCCCGTCCTACGTGGAAATCTACGACCGCGACGTGGTGCCCAAGGCGAAGGCGGCCGTCGGCGAGGGAACCTCGATCCGGCCCGGCGAATACGAGATGCCGGCCGGGAAATTCGAGATCATCATCGCCGGAAAGGCGGGTCAGGGGATCCAGAAGCTGGGCGCCATCCTCGCCGAGACCGTGATCCGCGACGGCAACCATGCGGCGCAGATCGAGAACTACGGCCCGGCCGCCCGGACCGGGATCTCGCTGACGGAGGTGGTGGCGGAGGGGGAACCGATCGACTTCCCGCTGGTCGAGAACGCGAACGTTCTCCTCGCGATGACCTCCGAGGCGCTCGCCGCGCACCTTCCCAGGGTCCGGCGGGCCGCGAACCCGATCGTTCTCGTCGATTCCACCCATGTGAAGAATCCCCCGCCGGGCGCCTGGGCCGTTCCGGTGAGCGCCACCGCGAAGGAGGAGTTCGGCCTCCCGATGGCGGCCAATGTCGTGATGCTCGGGGCCTTCGCCGCGGTTTCAAAGCTCTTCACCCTCGCCTCGGCCGAGGCGGTGGTGGCGCGAAGCGTTACGCGCTCGGTCGAACAGAACCTCGCCGCTCTCAGACGCGGATACGCGCTCGGTGAGGGATCGGTCCCCGTCGCCGTTCCGGCCTCATCGGCGACGGTGACGGGCTGAAAGGCGAACGGTGGCCCCTTCCATCTTGCAACCACGGGGGCGGCACTCCCTCGCACGCCTCATACTATTAACATTGATAAGCACTGTTCCGGGTCGATATCATTCCGGTCCGGAGAGGAGTCCCGCGCACTCCGATGGAGAATGAAGCGACATGAGTGATGCGCCCCGGTTCTGCCAGAACTGCGGACAACCCCTCGCCGCGGGCGTACGCTTCTGCTCCGGCTGCGGCTCCCCGCTGGGGTCCCCTCCCGGCGCCCCGCCTGTCCAACCGGGTGCCGCTCCGCCCCCGGCCCCGGTCTACGCCCCTCCCCCTCCGCCGCACCTCGCCCCGCCCAGGTCCGGTGGTGGATGCCGAAGTTGCCTCCTCCTGGGGATCATCGGAGGAGTCGTTCTTCTCATCGTCGGAAGTGGACTCGTCCTCCTCATCCCTGAGAAGACCCTGGAGTCGATCTTCGACAGTCTGAGCGGGACTCCGACGAGCCGGTCGGAATCGAGCGAAGAGTACGGCGGGGTTGCCGACTCCGTGTTCGACGACATCCATGAAGACGAGGCGCATGAGGGCGCGCTGGACGCGCCGCTTATCGAGTCGATGCCCCTCTCCGCCGAGATGCCCCCGCCCGCGAACCAGGGGCCGGAGTCCGCCCTCTCCGGGTTGATCCGGTACAAGTGCACGACTTCCGGGCTGCTCCTCACCGCCCGATTCACGGGGGGGGAAGTGGACGCGGACTGCCGCATGCCGAACGGGGAGCATCCGAGGAACTTCAAGGGGCCGATCGCCCCCTCGAAGACCATCCCGTCCGAGATGGAGGGGCGAGGATCATTCGTCGGCATGGACGGGAACGGAACCGCCACCTACAGCTTCAGCCTCGACGGCGAGTGGGCCGAGATCATGTGGACCCTCGACGGGAAGAGCGGTCAGCAGTGGACCAAGTGGAATCGGATGGAAGTCACGGCCAGGCCGCCGGCCGAGGGGAAGTAGGCCGCCGCCAGGAACAGATCATGTCCGAAATCCGCTTCTGCCCCGGGTGCGGCGCCCCGTGGACTCCGGGCACCCGGTTCTGCTCCCGGTGCGGGGTGGCGGCCGGAGCGGTCGCCGCGTCCGTGCCGGCCTCTCCCCCCCCCGCGTTGGCGATGCCGGCGGCCCCGATGCCTTACCCGTCGCCGGCGGCGCCACCGGCCCTTCCCGCCACGGCGCCCGCCGATGTTCTGGCCTGGCAGATCGATGTCTCCGTCCTCGGCAACCGCCTCATGCGCGGCAGTCTGGTGAAGGGCTGCCTGCTGACGGCCGCCCTCAGCGCCACGCTCCTGGGCGCGATCTTCGGGTTTTCGTCGGGAGAACCGGTCGTTGCCCTCCAGGCCGCCGGGCTTGCCGTGGCGGCGGTCTTCGTCCTGTTCGGCCTGGGGTTCGGCGGATACCTGCTGCTGATCGGGTTCTATCAGCCTATCGCGTACCGCCTCGATGAGGACGGAGTCACGATGCTGAACGCCAGCCGGGTCGCCAAGGGGATTCACCGGACGGCGGTGATCGCCGGGCTGCTCGGGGGAAACCTCGCCGTCGCGGCGGCCGGCGCTTCCGCCGAACGATCGGAGACCCGCTCCTGCTCCTGGAAGGAGGCCCGCACGGTGGAAGACCACCCGTCGGACCTCACCCTGGTCGTCCGGGGTGGACTCCTCGATACGGTCCAGGTCTTCTGCACGACGGAGAACTACGCGCAGGTCCGGAATTTCATTCTCGCCCGAACCCCTCACGCCGCCCGGCGGTAATCCGGGCGGGAACTCCCGGGAGAGTCCGCCATGGCCCTCCGCCGACGACCCCGCTGCCTCGCTCTGGCCCTGGGTCTCCTCACCGCCGTCCTGTCGGGCCCACGGTCCTTCGCCCAAGAGGAGAACTACGGCGCCGCCGAAGTGACCGCCGCGGAGTTCGAGGCGATAGCGAAGAGCGCGAAGGAGGCGGAGGCGCATGTCTCCGAGGCGCGTACGGCGGTCTCGAACGCGGCGCAGATCATCGAGAAATCCGACCTTACGTCGAAGGAGAAACGCGAGGCCCTGTCCAAGGTCAAGGAGGTCTCCAACGCCCTCCAAAAGTACCACGTCCCCCTCAAGCGGTTCACCGACATGGTCGCCCCGATCGCCAAAGCGAAGGAGGTGTTCGATGAGATCAGCGGCTTCAGGGGGGAAGTCGAAGAGCACCGCCGCAACCAGGGCGCCCTCGCCGGGGACATGAAGGTGATCGCGACGCTGATGGAGCGATTCGGAGGGAAGGTCCCCATCCTCGGCCGGTTCATCAAGACCTACGGCGAGGTGACGAACGCCATGCTGGAGGCGACCGGGAAGGTCGCCGGCAAGCTGGCGGAGCAGCGGGGCTCGGACATGGTCGGAGCAATCGGGAGCGCGGTGACGAGAGGGCCGAACAGGGAGAAAAACGCGGCGCTGGACGAGCAGTTCCCCGAACTGTGTGCGAGCCGCAAGTTCGAGCCCTCCCAGCCGGGATGGCTCTACCGTCCCATCGACTCCCCGACCCCGCAGTTGATCTGGGATGCGGAAGACGGCCGGTGGCTGATGGTCCCGGAGGACGCCGATGCCCGGACGATCTTCCGCCTCTGCCTCCGGACCTGCAAACGGCTGAGTCCGAAGGAACTCCATGAGCGCTGCAAGCACTGGAAGACCCAACAGAATCGGCTGAGCGCGGGTAGGGAGATCCTCGCCTTCCTGAAGACGATTCGACTCTCCACGGGGCAGGCACGGGGGGCCTTCCGCGATACCTACGCCGAATCGAACCTGAAGCTCAAGGGGGTCATGAACGACTCCTTCGACGATCCCGAGGCGATGGATGCCCGGTACACGTGCGACAGCTGGGCGCGCCATGAGGTGAACGGGTTCCTCGGACGACTCTACACCGCGCTCGTCAAGCGGAAAACCTCTCCCGGGACGATCGCCGAACTGGTGGCCATCGCAAGGAAGTATGACATCCGGGAGGTGCTGGACCTACTGAAGAAGGAGGAAGGACCGGGAAAACTGGGCTGCACCGGGCTCAAGTTTTCTCTGGAGGCGCCGGAGCCAGGACGGGAGGGGAGAAAGGACTGGGCGCCCAGCATTGGTTTCGAGCTCGAGACAACGGAAGAGGGGTTTCTTCTGAAGGGAACGCGCTTCGAAGGCAGGACCGTGAGGAACGACAGCCACGGGACCGATGTCACCGACGTGAGCGGACGAGTCGCCCCGGACATGAGCCGCATCGAGTCCCTGACGATCTCACGCCATATCGTGAACAAAAGCCTGCAGGAGGATCAACGTGTCGAGGAGACGACGTTCCGGGTGACCCTGGTCGGCATCCCTCAGATACGCCGCGGGGAGGATCCTCTCTACTACGCGTACTCCGCGTACGAAAACCGGAAAGTGGGCCCAAACGCGCATGGAAAACTCCCCTCCGGCTTCCGCTTCGAGAGCGTTCAGTACAGTTACAGCGAAAAGTGGGTCGGCCGCGACCAGGAGACGCATTCAACGAGCCTGGAAGGGATGAATGTCGAGGACTTGAGGTACTTCAGTATTAAAGTCTCCCTGAGCCCGCTGGGCGGGCGCTAGGCTGGATCCGGGGACAGCGGCACTCCTCGGGACCGGGGGCACTTGCGTGCCGGCAGAGAAGGAGACATGACGATGATCTCTCGGAACGGAACGGGGAGACGGATTCTTGCGCTTATCCTCCTCGCGAGCGTTGTGTCCGCGCGCAGGGGCTGGACTCAGGACACGAGCCCCTACGGCACCGCCCTGGACCAGACGAGCGCCGAGTTCAAGGCCATCACCGAGAGCGTCAAGGAGACCGAGGGGTACGTCCGCAAGGCCCGGGAGGTGCTCGCCGACGCGTACCAGAAGGTCAAGAACTCGAAACTCGGCGACGACGAGAAGAAGGCGGCGCTGAGCCGGATCAATGAAACCTCCAAGGCGCTTCAGAGGTACGGCCGCCCGCTGAAGAAGTTCACCGAGATGGTGGGGCCGGTCAACAAGGCGCAGGAGGTCTGGCAGGACCTGAACGAACTCCGGCAGAAGGTGGAGGAGGACCGCAAGTCCCAGGGCGCCCTCGCCGGGAACATGCGGGTGATCGCCAAGGTGATGAGCGACCTCGGCGGCGAGGTCCCGCTCATCGGCGACTTCATCGAGACCTACGGAAAGATGACCGACGGGGTGCTGGACGCCACCGGAAAGGTGGCCGAGAAACTCGCCCAGGAGCGCAACCAGGGGATGCTGGGGGCGGGAACCTACGACTCGGGCGCTTCCCGCGAGCAGAACGAGGCGCTCAAGGAGGCGTTTCCCGACCTGTACGAAAACCAGACCTTCGAACCGACGCAGCCCCCCTGGGTCTACCGCCCGGCCGGCCAGGAGAAAGAGCCCCAGCTCATCTGGGACAGCGAGGCCGGGTCATGGGAGAAGGTGCCGGACGAGGCCGACGCCTCGGCGATCTTCCGCATGAGCCTCCGGGCCGGACGACGCCCCGACCCCTCCACCCTTCTTTCGCTCTGCAAACGGTGGGACAAGCAGCAATCCCGCCAGGAAGCGGCCGGGGAGATCCTCGGACTGGTGGACGTGCTCCGGAAGTCGCTGAAGGACGACGTTCAGACCGCCTTCCGCGAGACCTACTTCCGCGAGAACCCGCTCTTCGAAGTCTTCGAGGACTCCGTGGACGACCCCGACGCCTTCCGCGCCCGTTACATGTACAACCCCTCCTCCTTTTCGGAGGCGAACGCCTTTCTCGGCCGGCTCTATCAGGGCCTCAAGGACCGGAAGGCCGATCCGAAGATGCTGGCGCGAATGGTGGCGCTGGCGAAGAAGTACGGCATCCAGGACGTGCTGAACCGGCTGAAGGAGGAGGAGCCCGAGACGCCCGGGGACTTCGTGGGGCTTGGGTTCGAACTCTACCTCCCGGCCCCCGCGCGGAAGACCCATACGGACTCCATGTACCCGGAGAAGAACACGAGCGAGGAGGAATTCGTCACGCTCGAATTCGAAATGGAAGAGGACAGCCAGGAGACGATCCCGCTTCGCGGAACCGGGTTCGACCAGGCGTTCAGGAGGGAGGAGTACGGCGGTGAGGCAAACTATCGGGTGCGCGGAGTCATCGCCCCGGACATGAGCGCCATTCAGAGCCTCACCGTGTCGTACACCCTGAGCACCCCGCAACGCACGTCCGGCGAAGACACACGCACCTACACGCGGAGGTGGAGCGTGACGGCGGTCAACATCCCCTCGGAGATGCACCCGGGCGGGACGTACTGGTTCGAGGCGATGATGGACGAAGACGGCAAGTACCCCAAGGGGTTCCAGTTCACCGAGGCCGAGTACCTCGACCAGGACACGAGGGTCATCCACGAAACGGTCGGCGTGGATGACGACAACAACTCGATCAAGAGGCCGAAGACCCTGATCAGCACGGAACAGGGTCTCGATGTCTCGCGGTCGAAGAACGCGATCGTCCGAATCCACTTCCAGCCGCAGACGTCGGGCAAGTAGGGCGGGATGATCGAATTCCTCGACGGGAACGAAGCGGTGGTGCGCGGGGCGGTGGCCGCGGGGTGCGGCTTCTTCGCCGGATACCCCATCACGCCCGCGAGCAGCATCCTCACCGGGATGCTGAAGGCGCTCCCGCGGACCGGCGGAGTGGCGATCCAGGCCGAGGATGAGATCGCCTCGATCGGCATGTGCCTCGGCGCGGCGGCCGCCGGGAAACGGGCGCTCACCGCCACCAGCGGGCCCGGGATGAGCCTCTACAGCGAGAATCTGGGCATGGCCCAGATGATGGAACTGCCGCTGGTCGTCGTGAACGTCCAGCGGCAGGGTCCGGCCACCGGCTCCGCAACGAAGGGGGCGGAGGGGGACGTGCAGTTCGCCCGCTGGGGAACTTCGGGAGGCCTCCCGCTCGTCGCCCTCGCGCCGACAACCGTCGAGGAGTGCTTCACGCTGACGGTCCGGGCGTTCGAGATCGCGGAGCAGCTCCGGACTCCGGCGATCCTGCTCACCTCCAAGGAACTGGCCCAGACACGGGAACGGGTGGATCTGGAGGCGCTGGGGGGGGACACGGGCGGGATGCGCCTGCCCGTGCCGCCCGGGGAGGTGCCCGCCCTCCACCCGATCGGCGGGCCGACGCTTGCGCGGTTCACCACCTCTTCCCACGATGAACGGGGACACATCACCGGCGATCCGGCGATCATCGATCGGCTGGTTCGGCGGCTGGCCGCGAAGATCGAGCACGCGGCGCCGGAACTGGAGATCGTGAGGGAGGATCTGCGGGCGGGGGCCGCCACCCTCGTCGTCAGTTACGGCGTGACGGCCCGCGCGGCGCGGGAGGCGGTGGCCGCCGCGCGCGACGCCGGGCTGGCGGTCTCGCACCTCATCCTCCACACGCTCTGGCCCGTACCGGAGCGGGCGATCCGGGAGGCGCTCGGAGGATTCGAACCCGGCGCCGATGGGACGCCCGCGCCACGCGTGGGGCCGGCGTCCCGGTCCGCCCCGGTCCGTCGCGTCGTCGTCCCTGAGAACAACCTTGGACAGTACGCCCGCGAGATCGAACGCCTCGCCGCCGGGTGCGGCGTTGACGTCGTGCCGGTGAACCGGATGGACACCGGGCTCGTGACACCTGGGGAGATTCTCGACGCGATTCGATCCGTTCATCCCTCTCCCCCTCGGATAGGGTAGGGTGAGGGCGGCTCAGGGGCGACCCACGGCCGCCGGGAGAGGGGAGCAAGGGTGCGCCCCAGTGGCGAGTGTGCTCATGACCTTTCTCAACCGTCCCCCCAGGGACTTCCCCTTCTGCCCCGGCTGCGGGCACGGGGGGACGCTGCAGGCCCTCGACTCCGCCATGACGCGACTCGACCTGAACCCCGCCCGCACCGCCATCGTCACCGACATCGGCTGCATCGGTCTCTCCGACCAGTACTTCAATGTCCACGCCTTCCACGGCCTGCACGGCCGGGCGGTCACCTACGCGAGCGGGCTGAAACTCGCCGACCCCGACCTTACCGTCATCGCCATCATGGGCGACGGCGGCTGCGGGATCGGGGGCACGCACCTCGTCAATGCGGCGCGCCGAAACGTCGGCATCACGCTGGTCGTCTGCAACAACTTCAACTTCGGGATGACGGGTGGACAGCACTCCGTCACCACCCCCTGCGGCGGGATCACGGCGACCACGACGGAGGGAAACCCCGAAACCCCGCTCGACCTCTGCGCCCTCGTCTCGGCCGGATCCGCCCCGTTCGTGGCGCGGACGACGGTCTACGACCAGGCCCTGCCGGACCTCCTCGCGAAGGCGATCGCCCATCCGGGCTTCTCCCTCGTGGACGTGTGGGAGATCTGCACCGCGTACTACGTCCAGACGAACAGGCTCAACGCGAAGTCGCTGAAGGAACTGATGGCCGGCCTCGGGTTCGCATCCGGCGTGATCCGCGAGTCGCCCCGTCCAGAGGCGGCACACCTCCTGCGTGAGAGAGCGCGGGTGTCGGAGCGCGCTGCGGAATCAGGGCCCGCCGCATTGGAGTGCGCCGCGGAAGCGGCGCCAGGCGGCGCGGCGGCGGCTCCGCCGGGGGGCGCTGCGCCAGCGGCGCTTCGCGGCCTCTCCTGCGAGTTCCCCGGCACCCTTCACGACCGCGTCTCCATCGTGATCGCCGGCAGCGCGGGCGAGAAGGTGAAGTCCTGCGCCGCCGCCCTCGGCACGGCGGCCATCCTGTGCGGGGGATTCGCGACTCAGAAGGACGACTACCCGATCACCGTGATGACCGGACACTCGGCCGCCGAGATGATCCTGAGTCCCTCCCGCATCGAATTCACCGGGATCGACTCGCCCGACATCCTCCTCATCCTTTCTCAGGACGGGCTTCGCTGGGCCTCGAAGATTCTCGCCCGGATGGGGCCGGACCAGACGGTGCTGGCCGACGACGGACTCGATCTGCCCTCCGGCCGGTCGCGGGTGCTCCGGTTCCCCTTCCGAGCCTCCGCGGCGGAGGCGGGAAAGAAGTCGATCCCGATGCTGGCGCTCGGTACACTCCTCGCCGGCCGACCGGTCGTTCCGCTCGAAGCCCTCCGCCGGGCCGTGGCGCTCACACAAAAACCGCCGGTGGCGGAGGTGAACCTGAAGGCGATCGAGCAGGGAGCGGCGCTGGCGGGCGGTTCGTAGTACGCTCGCAGGGTTTCCTTTCCAGGAAGGGCCCCATGAGTGAAACCCGCCACTACGTCTACCTCGTTCGCCCCCGCCGGCCGGGGTTCAGGGAGACCATGACCGAACAGGAGCGGGAGATCATCGACCGCCACTTCGATCACCTGAAGGCGCGCCATGATCGCGGTCGTCTGCTGCTGGCAGGGCCCTGCCTCGACGCCTCCTTCGGCCTCGTCGTATTCGAGGCCGACTCCGAGGAGGAGGCCCGTGAGTTCATGGACCTCGACCCGGCCGTGCGGGAGGGAATCTTCTACGCCGAGTTGCATCCGTTCCATGTGGCGCTGGCGCCGCACCGATGACCGGCCCCGAAGCAGCGCTCGCGCGCTGCGCTCCACCGTCGACGGAGGGAAGAACATGAGCCCTGTGTCCCGGATTGGCACCGCCCTGGCCGGAATGCTTCTGCTTCTTTGTCTCGGCTGCGGGCGCGACGAGAAACCTGCACCCGTGGCACCTGCGCCTGTGCCAGCGCCTCCTGCACGGGCGGACGAGCCGCCCGTGCCACCCGTCGATCCGCCCCCGGCACCAGAGCCTCCGGCACGAGCCGACAAGCCTCCTGCGCCACCCGCTGAGCCTCCACCGGCGCCAACGCCTGCGGCACGGGCGGACGAGCCGCCCGTGCCACCCCCGGCCCCGCCCGCGCCAGCGGACCAGCCTCCCCTGCCGCCCGCCGAACCGGCGGCCCCGTCATCGCCGGTCCCGTTGTCCGTGGTGGAATCCGATCACAAGTACATCGGCTCGGGGAAGTGCGTGATGTGCCACACGAAGGCCAAGGGAGACCAGGGCGGGATATGGAAGACCTCGAAACACGCGAAGGCGTTCGAGGCGCTCGCGGGTGACGAGGCAAAGGCGATCGCCGCCAGGCGCGGAATCGCCGACCCCCAAAAGGCCGCGGAGTGCCTGAAATGCCACACCACCGGCGCGGGTCTTCCGGCGGAGCGGTTTGAGCCCAGCTTCAAGCCCGAGCAGGGGGTGCAGTGCGAGGCGTGTCACGGCCCGGGATCGGACTACAAGTCGACCGAAACGATGAAGAGTCGGGAGGACTCCGTGGAGGCGGGTCTCATCCTGCCGGACGAGAAGACCTGCGTCGCCTGCCACAACCCGGAGAGCCCGTCCTACCAGCCGTTCGAGTTCAAGACGTACTGGGAGAAGATCGCGCACCCGGCGAGGAAGTAGAGACGCTTCAAGTGCGCCCACACTTCGGCTGTCATCCTGAGCGAAGCGGCCCGCAGGGCCGCGAAGCGAAAGATCGCCAGCCTGAGTGGGTCTCGGCTTCAGGGCTGGTGATCCTTCGCCTCGCCCTGTGGGCGAGGCTCAGAGCCCGCCCTGAGCGCAGCGAAGGGATGACAGGTCAAGACGTGGGCGCATTTGAGTAGAGACATCCATTGACAGAACATGATTCCTGCCATACACTCATGGCATGTCAAATGCCATGAAACGCCCTTACCGGAATCTGCATGTCCCTCTGAGACCGGAGTCGTACGAAACCCTCATCTCAGAGTGCCGGCGATCCGGTCGTCCCGCCACTCAGGTGGCGCGGGAGGCGATCGAATGGTGGATCGAGCTCAAGGAACGACTGGACAGGGAACGGTCGCTGGCCGGCTATGTCGAAAAGGTCGCAGGTACCGCCCACGACCTCGATCCGGCGCTTGAGCGGGCCGGGATCGAGTTGATGCTGGCCAGGCAGCCGAAACGCCGGAGACACCCGAAATGACTCGGGGAGAAGTCTACTGGGCCGTTCTGGAACCACGTTCCGGTTCGGAGCAGCGCGGACGCCGCCCGGTGCTCGTCGTCTCCCACGACATCTTCAACCGGTCGCCGGGTTGGCGCTCCGTCATCGTCGTCCCGCTGTCGACATCGTCGAGACAGTCCGCCCGGGGCCCGACGGCGGTCCTGATTCCCGGCAGGGCCGGAGGACTGCCCCACGACTCGATCGCCCTCTGTCACCAGGTGACGACCTTGGACCGGGGTAAGATGGCCAACCGCGCGGGGGTTCTTCCGGGCCCGCTCCTCCAACGGGTCGAGGCCGGGCTCAAGATGGCGATGAGCCTGACCTGAGTAAGGGCCGGCCGGCCGAACAGTCCTCAGGGCTCCACCCCACCCACTCGCTCCTCCGGCGAGGCTCCAATGCACGTGGACGAATCCACTTCGCTCCAGCGGTTCTGCGTCCGGTCAGGCCGGGAGGATGTCCACTTCCTGACGGAGCTTCCCAAGGAGACCCTCGACATCAAGGAGCAGCCCTGATACCGGGCGAGTCCCCATTCCCGTCCCTGCGACGCCCCGCCATCCACAACCCAGGGCATTCGCGCTGGACCGGTCGACGCCCCCCCTACTCCTTCATCAGCAGCACGTGAATCGCCTTCACGATCACACGCACCTTGTCCCCCTTCTCGAGTTCCATCTCCTCGCACGATTCGAGCGTCATCACGCTCGCCATCTTCGAGGCCGGGACGTCCAGCTTCACCTGGCACATCACGGTCCCCTTCCTGATCTCCGTCACCGTCCCGACGATCTGGTTCCGCGCTCCGATTTTCATGGGATGCTCCTTTCAAAACCCGACCTCGATCGTCCAGGAGAGAACCGGGACCTCCGCCCCATCCACCTCGGCCACAATCGTGATGTCGAACTTCCCGATGTAAGCGTCGGTCGGCTTCCAGGTGAACTTCCCTGTTCCGGAATCGAGGGTGATCCCCTCCGGCCCTTTCTTCAGTTTGAAGACGATCGACTTGGCCTCCGCCGGACGCTTGAACGCGGGGGCGTAACTCACTTCCTTCCCCACGGTGGCCGTAGCCGGCGGGTCGTTGGTGACCGTGATGCCCGGATCGGCCTCCACCTTCGAGTCCGCCGACACCGGCCCGCACCTGATGACGAAGACCTGCCCGTTCTGATCGTTGAGATCGGTGGCCAGCACGAGCTCGTGCCCGGGAACGTAGATCACGCTCCGATTCGGGTTCATGATGATGAACTGGGCGGGATGGGGATTGTAGTTCGGCACGGCCACCCGCCGGATGACGCGACCATTTGAGCGGCTCGCATAGAACACCTCGGGCTTGGGGTCCGTAATCCCCTTCTCCTTGTTGTACAGGAGGCCCCACGAGACAAGGATGCCCTCCGCCGGAACCTCGGCGAAGGCGCAGCCGGGAAAGTCGAAGTGGATGCGGCTCAGCTCCGGATCGACGATGTACGTCCAACCCTGATAGCCGTACCCTTCCCCCTTGATCTTCACCGTAGGAAGCACGAGATGGCGACGATCGAAGGACGGGAAGAAGGGATAACTGGTGCGATGCCATCCCGCACTCTCGCCGAACAGCTTGTTCGAGTAGAGATTGAGCCCCTTCCCCGTCAGGGCATCCATCCAGTCGGCGACCCCGGAGGGGCTGCCCCGGAAATTGCGCTGGGCGAGGATGGACCTCGATCCGGCGTAGCAGATCCACTCCAGGTCCCCCTTGAGGATCTTCTTCGTCTGCCCGCTCTCCTGAATCTGGTACAGCCAGGTCTCCCAGCGTGCCTGTTCCTTGGACTTCCAGAGCGTCATCAGCGATCCGTCCGCCGCCTTTCCGATCACGCGGATCGGCTGAAAATCCGCCGGGGCTTCCTTGTCCTTGATCGGGACCGACTTCACCGGCTTTCCCGCCTCGGGGTCGAGAAAGGTGACCACCTTCGACTCCGTGCAGGAGACGACCACCCGCTTCTCGTCACACCAGATGCTCGTAGGCGACCTCGGAGTGGTGATCTCCTTCAGTGGCGTCGGAGCCACCGCCCCGCCCGGACCCGCCGACAGTTCCAGCGGAGGACGTCCCCAGTCCGCCGGATCGAACATCTTGACCACCGCCTGGTCCTTGTAGATCGCGTAGACGGCGCGCCCGCTCGGGGCGCACACGATCTGCAACAGCCCCGGACCGAGGTTCGCCTTCTCCGCCTTCGAGACGACCCGAAGGTAGGACCTGCCCTGCTCATCCCGCTCGGTCACCCCCTCCATCACCACCGGGTTCGCGGGCTTGACCGGCTTGACGGCGTCCCCGGGGGGGACGACTTTCCCCGACCCGCTCCCGGCCGAGGCCGTGCCGCCTCCCCCGGCCGCCCCCTCGAACGTCACGCGCAGCAGGCTCGGTTCGAGATAGACCATGACCCCGTCGAGCGGGGTGTAATAGGGCTGGAACGCGATGTCGAACTCGGCGGGGTCGGCGGCGACCCGTCGCACGGAGAATGTCCCGGTGGCCTTGTCCTCCTCGATCTTGAGCGACACGGTGGCGCCATTCTGGGCCAGTCTGTCCCACTTGCCCTCCTTTCCGGGCTCCGAGGGGATCGTCACCTTGTCCGCCCGAATCCACCCGAGGCCCACCGACTTGAGCGTGGCCAGGGGATCGACGATCGACACCTCCACCGTGATCTTTGTCTCCGTCGCCGAAACCCCCTTCGGGTCGAAAGAAACTCCCTTGATCCTGCCCCGCAGGAAACCCTTGATCTCTTCCGGCGGCACGGCGAAGGCGGTGGTGGTGCCCATGATCTTGCTCTGGGCCACCCCGACGACTTTTCCGGCGGCCGTGATGACGGGTCCCCCGCTGTTTCCCGGATTGATCTCCCCCGCGAGTTGCACGGCAACGGTGCGGCCGTCCTTGTCCTTCCGGATGCTTGCGACGTTGGACTTGGAGATGGCGATCTCGGGATTCACCTTGTCCCCGGCTAGAAGTTCGCCGAACGGGAAGCCGGCGGCAAAGACGGTCTCCGTCTCCTTCACGACGATCTGTGTACCGAGGTCGAGCGGCGCCGGGGACACCTCGGCGTCTTTTACCCGGAGACAGGCGAGGTCGCGGTCCGGGTCAGTCGCCACGACCTGTGCCTCGATCTCGATCTCGCCCTTCTGGCCGCTGTTGAAGACGATGGTCGCCGTCTCCCCGCCGCCGACGACATGCTCGCACGTCATGAAGAAGAGCGTGGTGCCGCTCTTCCGGAACAGGAAGCCGCTTCCGGTGCCGTGCCCGGTCTTTACGAACACGGTGGCGGCCTTGAGCTTGTCCAGGGTGGTCTGCGCGAGGTCCTGGGAGAGGACCGGTACCGCGCCGATGAGGGCGAAGAAGACGAGGACCGCGAGCGTCCGACGCACGGCGAACTCCTCAGTGGGGGACACCCAGGGTGCGGAGGGGGGCGACGGGGGGCCTTCCCCCCACGGGAGATTCTACAGAGGCGGAGCGGGGGAAATCAAGGAGGAGCGCACTGTTTCCTGTTGACACCTTCGCACCCCTCGTATAATTGCGACGGCCCCGGCGAGGCGGCGCCGGGTCGGGTCCAGGCTTGCCGCCGGTTCACTTCACACGGGCTGAAAGGAGTCGACGATGGGACATCGAAACAGGGTCGGAGTGGCGATGGGCGGGGCGTTGCTGATCGCCGCGCTCTTCGGGTGGATCGCCCTTTCCTCCAGCGCGCCGTCCGCGCTCGCGCAGGACGAGGGAGGCGGCGGGTCCGGTGGAGGCGGCGGGGGTCGCCCGCGCATGATGCCCGGGATGGGCGGGGGGGCGAGCATGGGCGTGATGGGAAGCAACCTGTACGTCCTCCGCGGGAACGTCCTCTACAAGTTCACCGCGGAACTCGAGGTGGCCAAGAAGTACACCTTCGAGGACGCCCCGCCGGGCGGCGGCGCCCCGCCCAAGAAGCCGTCGGATGACGAGGGGGAAGGGCGGTAAGGAAACGTAGCGAGACGTTTGACGGATGGCGGCCGACGGGCCTCCCGGACGGAATCTCCACAGGAAGAAAGCGCCACCTTGAGTCTCATCGACTGGGCCGCCCGATGGAGCCGCGGCGGCGATATCGCCGACCGAGTCCTGGCCCTGGCCTGGGAACTCCACACGGCCGGGCGTCTCGAAGAGGCGCTCGGGGCCTTCCTGCGCGCGGTGGAAGAGGCGCCCGCCTCCGCCGCGGCGATCGAAGGGCTCGGCTGGTGCCGCCTCGCCAGAGGCGAGTACATGGAGGCGGATGACGCCTTCGCCCGCGCGGCCGCGCTCGACCCCGACTCGACCGTCCCCGCCACAGGAAGGGCGATCGTCATCCGCTGGCGCTACGAGACCTTCCATCAGGCGTGGGCGCTCTACTACCAGGCGCGCTACGCCGAGGCCGTCGCCGCTTTCGACGCCATCCTCGCCGACCCCACCCTCCGACTTCCCGCCCGCGAATCGTGGAAGGTCCTGAGCGGGCTGGGCTGGTGTCACTACGCTCTCGGCGATTACCGCCGGGCCGCGGGACGCTTCGGCATGATCCTCGACTTCGAGAAAGACAATCCCTTCGCGCTCCGGGGCCTCGGGCTCTGCAAGTACCACCTGGGAGAGCACGCCGTTGCGATCCCGCTCCTCGAACGCGCGGCCGCCTCCAGCGACGCCCCGTCGGAGTGCCTCGCCTTCGTCGGCTGGAGTCACTACGCGCTGGGCCGGTGGGACGAGGCCCTGGAGGCGTTCCGCCGCGCCCACGCGGCCGGTCCGTGGTCGGGCGATCCGATCTACGGCATCGGCTGGTCGCTCTATCGAAAGGGCGAAGTGGAGGCCGCGAGAGAGCCGCTCCGTCAGGCGGTCACGCTCCTCCCCCGCCACCCCTCGACCCGTTTCCTGCTCGCCGAGATCCGGGCGAGGGGGCCGGAGTGGAGGGATCTCTACCGCCTGCTCGGATCGTCGCTCCACCGGTCACGCGACTACGCGGGCGCCCGCGAGGTGTTCCGCGAGGCCCTCGAGTCCTGCCCCGAGGCGCCGGACCTCCTGCTGGGACTCGGTCTCGCCTCTTTCCGGCTGGGGCGACATCAGGAGGCGCTCGAGACGCTGACGCGGGCCGTCGAACGCGGGGCCGGCGAACTGGAGATCGAGGAGATCCTGGCCCTTCCGGGCGCGTTCACCGAGTATCCGATGAAGACCGACGCGCCCTCGACGATCGCCTGGTGCCTCTACTCCCTGGATCGGGCGGGCCGGGCCGCCGAAGTCTTCCGGGAGGCCATCGCCCGGCGACCCGACTGGCCGTACCTCCACACCGGGCTCGGGTGGTCGCTCCTCAAACTCGGGAGATTCGAGGAGGCGGAACGGGCGTTCCGGGAGACGCTCGGCGCGAATCCGCAGTACCCCGAGGCTCTGAAGGGGCTGGCGGAGGTACGAAAGTGGCGTTACGCCGACTCCGAAGCGGCGTGGGACGCCTTCTATCGGGGTGAACGGGCGGAGGCGAGGGAGGCCTTTGAGCGCGTTCTCGCCGAGCGCCCGCCGCGACTGCCGCCCGAGGACGCGTGCCGGGTTCGCGTGGGGCTGGCCGAGATCGCGGCGGCCGAGGATCGAAAGCAGGAGGCGGCCCGGCACCTCGAAGAGGCGCTGGCCCAGGAACCCGGAAACCGGCTCGTCCGCGAGCGGCTGGCGGCGCTGCTCGCACCGCAAGACCCGAAACCCGAAACCCCGGTGTGGCGATCCCGATGAAGCGGTCACGGCTCGAAGAGACGACGACGATCGAGTGGGGAGAAAGCCATCGGGCGGTCCTCTTCCTCGGATCGTCGGGCGACGCTTTCCTCGTCAACTCCGCGGGCGGATTCATCCTCGCCGGCCTGAGGGAGGGACAGGGCGACCGCGCGATCGCCGCCCGCCTCGCGAAGACCTTCGACATTGCTCCCGCCCGGGCCGCCCGGGATGTCGCGGCCTTTCTGGTCCGACTTCGCGAACGGGGGATCGTCCCGAATGAAGAGTGAATGGAGGAGTCGAATCATCGGCGTCACAGGCCTCGAGGCCTCGGATAATCCGTATCCCGGGATTCCGGTCGCCCGCTGTCTCCGGGAAGGCGGCTACGACGGGACGCTCGTCGGCCTCACCTACAGCCCGCTCTGCTCCGGGGTCTATCGCCGGGATCTCCTCGACGGCGTCCACCTCGTCCCTTTCCCCAGCGAGGGCTCCACCCCGCTTCTCGCGCGCCTGCTCGAACTCCGACGGTCGATCGGGCTGGAGGCGGTCATCCCCACGCTCGACTCGGAGATCGCCACCTACGCCCGGATCGCCCCGATCCTTCGCGAGGCCGGCGTACGGACGCTCCTCCCCGACGAATCGGACGTGAAACGTCGCGGAAAGGTCGCGCTCCCCGATCTGTGCCGCGATCGCGGAGTGGCCCACCCGCGAACCGAGGTCCTGTCGGGCGCCGGACAGATCGACCACTTCCTGGGCTCGTACCGTTTCCCCGTCGTCATCAAGGGGAGCATCGCCGACGCCCGCATCGCCCGTTCCGCCGACCAGGCGAAGCAGCACTTTCACGATCTCATGGACGCGTGGGGATACCCGCTCCTCCTCCAGGAGTACCTGCAGGGAGACGAGTACAACCTCGCGCAGATCTGCGACCGTCCGGGGCATGTCCTCGGGGCCGTGGCGATGCGCAAGTTCGGGGTGACGGCGAAGGGGAAGGGATTCGCCGGAGTCACCGTGGACGAGCCCGACCTGCACGAGATCGGGAAGCGGCTCGCCGAGGCGCTGCGATGGGTGGGCGGGATGGAGGTCGAGTTGCTGCGGGAGGCCTCCTCGGGCCGGTTCGTCGTGCTCGAGATCAATGCCCGCTTCCCCGCGTGGATCGCCTTCGCCGCCGCCTCCGGCGCCAATCTGCCGATGGCGCTGCTTCGACTCCTGTTCGATCGACCCGTGGGTCCGGTGAGAACTCCTCCCCCCGGGCGACTCTTCTTCCGCACCACGCGCCTCGCCATCCGTCCCGCCACGGACCTGGCGTCCCTCATCGTCCGGGGGCGCGTTTCGGAGACTCTCCCATGAACAACGGTTTCACCGTCCGGTCCCTCGGGCCGGTCCACCCGTCGGAACCGGCGAGGCCACGCCCGGGGCCCGGGCTCCTCCTCAGCTTCGCCCTCATCGCCCTCGTCGCCCTTCCGGTCGCCGCAGACGACAAGAGCTGCTGGGAACTCTTCCGCGGTGGAAGCTACGAAGAGGCCGTGCCCGAATTCCGCCGCGAGATCAGGAAGTACCCGAAGTCGTTCGAACTCCTGGACGGCCTCGGCTGGTGCCACTACTACCTCCGACAGTATGCGTCCGCCGAGGAGATGTTCCGTCAGGCCCTTGCGCTCAATCCCGCGTACGACTTCTCGAAGCAGGGGATCGACGCCATCACGGCGTGGCGCTGGCAGGACTTCAATCGCGCCCTGTCGTACTATTCGGCGCAGTCGTACGAGAGCGCCGAATGCCTTTTCCTCCTCATCGAGCGGGACAGGTCGGACCGTTTTCCGAAGTCCGATCGCTGGAGGCTGGACCAGATGATCGGATGGTGCCTCCTCTTCCGGGGCGAATCGAAGGAGGCGGAGGCCCGGTTCCAGACGGCCCTGAAGACGCGGGGCGAGTCGGGCCTCCTCCGCGGGCTGGCCCGGGCCCAGATCGCTCAGGGGACGTACGACAAGGCGCTTGCCACGCTCGCGCGGCTCCAGAAGGCGGAGAAGCTCACAGCTTCGGACCAGGTCCTGCTGGGCTGGGCCCGACTGGGTCACAAGGACGCGGCCGCGGCCGCCCAGGCCTTCAAGGGGGCGGTCACGGCGGAATCGACGAACGCGGAGGCGCACCTCGGACTCGGCCTTGCCCATGCCCGCGACGGGAATGTGGCCGGCGCGAAGGCGGAGTTCTCCACGGCCGTGGACCTCTCCCCGTGGATGAGCGAGAACGCGGAATTTGCGGCGGTCCTGGCGGAGCACGCCGACTGGCGCGATCTGCGCTGCAGGATCGGCTGGGCCTGGTACCGCTTCGGGTACGCGGCGGCCGCGCAGACGGCCTTCTCCGCCGCCGTGGCGCTGGCTCCGCTCGATCCGGAGGCCCGCACCGGCCTCGGATTCGCCCTCTACGGCCGGGGATACTACGGGAGCGCCCTCGCCGAACTCGATCGAGCCCTCGCGGGGCCGGGACAACACCCGTTCTTCGAAATGGCCGTGCCGACCGCGGGAAGCGGCGGAACCTCTTACACGATCCGGGCCGACGCGGCCTCGTTGCGGGCGTGGTGCTTCCTGAAGAAGGGGCAGTCGTGGGCCGCCGTCCCGGCCTTCGAGGAAGTGGTCCGGAAGAACCCGGACTGGGTGGACGCGTGGTGCGGACTCGGGTGGTCGCGGTATGCGGCGGGGTCGCTGGACTCGGCGCGGGAGGCGTTCGAGAAGGCGGCCACCCTGGCGCCGTCCCACCCGGATGCGTCGGACGGGCTGGCCGCGCTGGACGCCTTGCGGACGGCGGCCTACGATCGTGCGGTCAACAGTTATTCCGCCGGCGATTATGCGGGAGCCCGGCTCACCCTGAAGGGGGAACTCGATCGACTCGGGGATTCGGTTCCCGCCGCGGCGCTCTGGGCGTTGCAGGACCTGCTGGGCTGGTGTTTCGTCCGGCTCGGTCGGGCGGAGGAGGCCCTGCCGTGCTTCGAGGCCGCCCTCAAGTCGATGCCCTTGGACGCCGGAACCGATCCCTGGTTCGGCCGGGCCAGCGCCCTGCACGATCTTGGACGGTACGACGACGCCCTGGCGGCGATCGAGAAGATGGGCGACAGGGAATCGCGCCCGGGGGAAGCGCGTCTGCTCGCCGCCTGGTGCCTCTGGGGGGCGGGGGAGGCCGAACTCGCGGGAGGGGCCTTCGAGGAGATCGTGGGCGCCTCGCCCACATCGTCTTCGGCGCTCCTCGGCCTGGGTCTTTGCCGGGAGAAGGCCGGCAGGGCGGGCGAGGCCGTGGCGCTCTTCCGGAAGGCGCTGGCCATCAGCCCCGCGCTGCTCGACGGGGAGCGGTTGCGCTCCGATCCTCTCAGGATGAAGTGCGCGGCCGAACTGCAGGCCGCCGCCGGCTGGGGCTGGTACTACGCCGGATACCCCGCGGCGGCCTGCACCGCCTTCGGAGCGGCGCTGGAGCGAGGAGGGGCCGGCCTCCCGATCGAGATGAAGGAGGAAACCCAGACGGGGTACGGCCTGTCCCTGAGCCTGGCCGGCGACCCCCTCAAGGCGATCTCCATCCTCCACCGGGAGGTGTCGAAGCTCCCGCCGATGATCGCTTCGTGGAGCCTCGGGTGTGACGCCGTCACGGCCCTCGCGCGATCCCAGCGGGCGCTGGGCAAGATCGACGAAGCCGCCACCACCTATTCGCGCCTCCTCGCGGCGGTGAAGTCGATCGACGCCTACCCGGATCTTCACGCGGAACTCGGCGGGTGCCATCTCGATCTCGGCGCCTACGATCAGGCTGCGAACGAATTCCTGGAGGCGCTCCGCCTCTCACCGGAAAATGCGACGGCGCTCGCGGGATTGAAACGACTGGCGGTACTTCGCCCGGCGGCGAAGTAGGTTTCGGGTTTCGAGTTTCGGGTTACAGAGGAGGCAGAAACAACAAGAGAGCGTGCAGGCCGCGGCACGAGAGAGCCGTCCTCATCTGTTTCTTCTTCTGTTTCTTCTTCTGTTTCTTCTTCAACTCGAAACCCGAAACCCGAAACCCGCATCCCCGAAGCGGAAGAGGCCTCGATGAAACCCGCCATCGTATTCGTCTACGGGATGCAGAACGCCGATGCCCCCTCCGCGGGGGCGGCGGCGCTGGAGTCGCTGCGGGAATCGAACCTGGGCCGACGGCCGAGGCTCGTGGCGCTCTCCCCGTCGGCGATGTCGACGGGAAACTACCTCGACTCGATCTTTGACGAGGCCCATATCGTCCCCGATCCCGCCGAAGAGGACGGCGCTCCCTTCCTGGAGACCGTGCACCGGATCTCTCCGCGAGGCGCCCGTTCCGTCCTTCTCCCGGGTGAGGCCGCGGCCGTGCCCTCTCTGTCCGCTTTGGCGACCCGACTGGAAATGGCCGGAATCCGCGTCCCGCTGCCGCCGCCCCCGACGTGCGCCCGGGCGCTCCGACCGTCCCTCCCCGAGGTCTGCCGGACGGCGGGCTTGCCCTGGTGCGGGGACCGCATCATCGTCGACGGACCGGCCGCCACGGCGGGGCCCGGGCTCCGCTATCCGCCGAGCGTGGGACCCGCGCAGGAAGGGCCCGAACTGCAGGTCCGTTCCGAGGCCGAGTTCGAAGCAGCGCTCCGGCAGGCGGCCCGGGACCGCTCCCTCCCGTGGGCGGCGCGCGAGGCGGGGGACCGGGACGAATGGTCGGTGGGACTCGTCGCGGACGCTCACTCGGAGGTCGTGATGGCCGGGGCCGTACGCGTGCTCCTTCGATCCGAGAACCGAGCCGTCTGGATCGCTCTGACCGTCTCCGCCCCCGACCTCCTCGAACTCGCCTCCCGCCTCGCCCGCGCGATCGGGTGGCGGGGCCCGCTGGAGGTCGAATTCGTCCGCCGTCAGGGAGACGAGACGCCGGTCCTCTCCCGCTGCATCCCCTGCCTCCCGACCTGGTCGCTCCTCGCCTCCCGCGCGGGATGCCCCCTTCCCCGGGCGGCGGTCGCGGTCGCCTGGGGCGAGAGGTGCACTCCGGGCCGCTGGCGCGCGGGACTCCTCGGGGCGCACGGCACGGAGGATGTCGCCGTCGCGTCCGAAGTCTACTCCTCATTCGTCGATTCCGGAACCCGGAGAACTCCATGAGCCGACGATCCCCAACGCTCCCCTACGATCCCCCCGCGCTGGAGTCCCTCGTCGTCCGGCCTCTCATGAGGCAGGTCTCGCGGAATCACTCAGCCTCGCCGCTCGACCGCCTGGAGGGCGTCTCGCTCCACGACGTGGCGAGCCGGTTCGGCACCCCCGTCTACGTGGTATCGGAGCGGCGGCTCCGTGAGGCGCATCGCTCCCTGCGCGACGCGGTGGCGAGGCGGTACCCGGAGGTGGTCCTCGCCTGGTCGTACAAGACGCACTATCTCTCGGCGATCTGCTCGGTCTTCCGGTCGGAGGGTTCGTGGGCCGAGGTCGTCTCGGGCTTCGAGTACGGGATCGCCGAAGATCTCGGTGTGCCGGGGAAGGAGACGATCTTCAACGGCCCGCACAAGACCGACGCGGAACTGGAGCGAGCCTTCACGCGGGGATCCATCGTCAACCTCGACTCCTTCGGGGAGCTCGACCGCGTGATCCGCCTCTCCCGGCGGATGGGGCGGAAGCTGGACGCGGGGATCCGGCTCAACATGAACCTGAACTACCCGCCGTGGGACAAGTTCGGGTTCAACGTGGAGTCGGGCCAGGCCGCCGACGCCTGCCGCCGCGCGTTCGACTCCGGACGCGTCCGCGTGAACGGTCTCCACGCGCACCTCGGCACCTACGTGAACGACCCCGGCCTTTACGCGCGCGGAATGGACCGGATGGCGCAGTTTGCGGCGGAAGTGGAATCGCGTCACGCCGCCACGATCGAGTACCTCGACATCGGTGGCGGTCTCGCCTCGACCAACACGCTCCACTCCCAGTTCCTGAAAGGCGAAGCGGCGAACCCCACCTTCGACCAGTACGCGGAAGCGATCTGCACCCCCCTCACGCGGAGGCTGCCCTTCCTGAAGTCCCGTCCGAGGCTCTTCCTCGAGGCGGGCCGCTGCCTCGTGGACGAGGCGGCCTCTCTTCTGACACGCGTCGTTTCGGTGAAACAGTTGTCGAACGGGATGAAGGCGGCGATCGTCGACGGAGGGGTGCATCTGCTTCCGACCTCGTACTGGTACAAGCACGACATCCAGGTCCTGAAGGAGAGCCGGTTCGGCCTCGAGGAGGTCCACCTGCTGGGATGTTTGTGCATGCAGATCGACGTGATCCGCACGGCGGTCCCGCTCCCGCCGCTCACCGAGGGCGATCTGCTGGTCGTGCGGAATGTCGGGGCCTACAACTACTCGCAGTCGATGACCTTCATCTACCCGCGTCCGGCGTGGCTGCTCGTGTCGGGGAACCGCGTGGAGGTGATCCGCGAGGGCGAGACGCCGGAATACGTGCGCGCGCTCGACCGGATCCCGCCGCATCTCCTGACGAGGGAGACGCGGAAGAGTTTCGTGGCGCGAAGGAAAGAGCGCCGGGGCGCGTAGCTCGGAGGGCGGGGGATCCTCACAGGCGCCCACGATTTGGGCGGGGCATCCGGTTGACACGTCGAGGGGAAAATCCTATCATGGAATCACCATGGGCAAGCCCATTCTCGAAGTCACCTTCCGAAACCTGAACGACGAAACGGCCCACGTCCCGGCCCTCTTCGATACGGGGTCACACCATACCATCGTGCGAGAAAGCGCCCTGCCGCACGGGACCCAGGTCCTCCGGTATTCAAAGTCGAGGGAACTCGCTACCGCGAGCGCGGGAGGCAAACTTGGAGTGACCGGGACGACGGTCCTCGACATTCTGATCGGGGAGCGCGTGGTCGAGGACGAGGTTCTCGTGTCTGACGAGCTGGGTCGCGAGATGATCCTCGGAGCCGGGACGATCCAAAAATGGAACATCACCATCCGGAACGAGAGCGGACACACCACCGTGCACGTGGGCCGCGACCGTCGCGACCCCGACGTAACAGAGGTCGTCTGAAATCCCCGGACCCCGGCGAGTGAGCGTTCCCGGGACTCTGGAGAATCTCGAGGTGCCCCCCCCCACCCCTCTCCGACGCCGCGCGGCAAGAATCGCCGAGAGCCTCCTCCGCGGATACGGGCAGGCGTTTTTCTGTGCGAACCCGCTCTCCGGGGCGCTCTTCGCCCTGGCGATCCTCGTGGGAAGTCCGGCGGGGTTCCTGCTCTCCCTGGTCGGACTGATCTCCGCCACCGCCGCCGCCCGCTTCCTGCGTCCCGATCCCCTCCTCGAGAGGAGCGGGCTCTACGGGTTCAACGGACTCCTCGTCGGACTCTGCTGGGGCGTATTCCGGGAACAGACCCCGGCCGGCATCGCCCTGCTCGCGGTCGCCGCGGCCTTGACCGCTCCTCTCACGGCGGGGTCGGCGCGAATCCTTTCCCGGCCCTCCCTCGATCTCCCGGTCCTCTGCCTCCCGTCGCTCGCCATTCTGTACGCCCTGCTCTTCGCCGTCCGCGGCCTCCCGGGATTCGAGGTGACCCCCGGATACCTCGTCTGGGAGCTGGACAAGATCGATCTCGATGTGACGGGACGCCTGTCGCGCGGGGAAGAGGTGGACTGGGCCGCGGTCCGCACCGCCGTGACCGGGGACGGGGCCGTGATGATCCTCCTCTTCCTCGGGGTGCTCGTGCACTCGCGCATCCTCGCCGGCTCGGCGGCGGGAGGTCTGGCGCTGAGTCTTGCCGTATCCTGGCTGGCCGGCGGGAACTACGCGCTCTGGAACGGGGCGCTGCACCACCACGTCTCCATCCCGCTGGCGATGGCGATCGCGGGGTTCTTCTTCGCCCTGAACCCGGCGTCCGTCGCGCTCGCCGTCCTCGCCGTCGTCGTGGGCGTCCCCGCCTGGCACTCCCTCTCGACCACCCTCCTTGCGGCCGGGCTCCCCGCCTGGGGAACTCCCTTCGCGGCGGTCTGCCTCACCGTCCTGGCGCTGGACCGCATCGCGCCGGGCCTGGCGGCGCGGCTGGGCCTGGCGCGCATCCCGCTCGCCTGGGCCGGTCGTCCGGAGGAGTCGGCGGAGTGGAACCGGCGGTTTCGGTTCGCCCGGCGGTTCTGGAACGAGGTCGAGGAGCTCCGGCCGGGTCCGGCCGCGGATGGGGCGGAGCGGCGCCTCGTGCAGATCCTGCTCCGTTCCCGGCGGATCGTCGCCTTCACCGGGGCCGGGATCAGCACCGAATCCGGCATCCCGGACTATCGAACGCACGAAATCGCCTGGAAGAAATACGATGCCCGCCACTTCCGCTTCGAGAACTTCATCGCCTCGGAGGAGTCGCGGGGCCTCTACTGGGAGATGAGCGAGGATTTCTTCCACCTCCTCCGCCACGCGGCGCCGAACGGGGCCCACGTGGCGCTGGCGGAGCTGGAGCGGCTCGGGAAACTGGAGCGGATCGTCACGCAAAACGTCGATCGTCTCCACCAGCGCGCGGGGACCTCGCTCGCGCGGGTGATCGAGCTGCACGGGAACGAGATGAGCGTTTCGTGTCTGGCGTGCGGGAAGCGGTACGACCGGGCGGAGGTGCACCGCTGGATCGAGGGGGGGGTGCGAGTCCCGTACTGCCTCGGCTGTCAGGGAATCCTCAAGCCCGACTCGACGGCCTTCGGACAGCCGATGCCGCTCGAGGCGAGCCGGGCCGCCCTCGAGGCCGTGGCCGCGTGTGACTGCCTCCTCGTCCTCGGCACCTCGCTCGAGGTCCAGCCGGCGGCCTATCTCCCGTGGAAAGCAAAGTCAAACGGCGCCTCGCTGGTGATCGTGACGAAGACCCCGACGCGCTACGACATCCACGCCGATGTGGTCCTGCGCGAGAACGCGTCCGCGGTGCTTCGGGACGCGGTCGCGAGACTGAAGATGCTGATGCCGCTGCTGGACGGGGTGGGATAGGAAAGGGTCGCCGCACTCCACATCGCCGCTACTTCGCGTCGAGACGGCCGAGCAGACGCAGGAGGCCGTCCAGAATCGTGACCGGGTGCGGCGGGCAGCCGGGAATGTAGAGGTCGATCGGCACCTCGCACGAGGCGCCGTTGTGGACCTCCGGGTGATCGACGTACGGGCCGCCGGAGATCGCGCACGCCCCCACGGCGATCGCGATCTTCGGCGCCGGCACCGCCTCCCACGTCTTCCGCAGGGCGAGCCGCATGTTGTCCGTCACCGGTCCGGTGACGAGCAGCCCGTCCGCGTGCCGGGGCGAGGCGACGAACTGGATCCCGAACCGGCCGAGGTCGAAGACCACCGTGTTCAGGACGTTCACGTCCGCCTCGCAGGCGTTGCAGCCGCCGGCGCTCACCTGCCTCAACTTGAGCGAACGACCGAACAGGCGCCGAGCCTTCTCGTCCAGCGCGGCGGCGAGTTTCAGCACCTCGCCGGGTCGCGCGATGAGGTCCTCCCGGGCGCGGGTCGCGAGACGGTGGTCGGTCGTGTACGCGATCGAGCCCTGGGGACAGGCATCCACACAGTCGGTGCAGAAGAGGCAGCGCCCGAGGTCGATCTGCACGCCGGGGCCTCCCCCCCTCACTTCGCCCTCTTCCTCGCCGGCGCGCCCTGACGCCGGCCCGCCGTCGGTGTGGCGGGGGCGCACTACGAGCGGCGATTCCCCCCCGGGGTCGTCCGTGGTGCGCCCCCGCCACACAAGAGGCGGGCAGGCGTGAGGGCGCTCCTGTGGCGACGGCCCGTCGAACCGCACGGCCCCCGTCGGGCACGCCTCCGCACAGTCGCGGCAGCCGGCCGGGCACTTCGACGGATCGACCTCCGGCCGGCCGCGGAAACGGTCCGGGAGGGCCGGCGGCGACGCCGGAAAGCCGACCGTCCGGTGTCCCTGATTCCATCGCGCGAGAAGTACGTCAAACATCGAAGAGCCTCATGCCCATAGGGTGTCATCCTGAGCCTCGCCCCGCAGGGCGTGCGAAGGATCACCAGCGTGTGCGATTCGCAGTCTCAGACGCTGGCGATCCTTCGCTCGGCCGGCCAAACGCCTGTCCGCCATCTCCGCCACAAGGATGGCGGACAGGCGTGTGGCGGAGCGGCCGGCTGAGCTCAGGATGACAATGCGGAAACCTCGTACGACAAATCGAAGTCCTGATCCGTTACAAGTCGTGTCCGCAGTACGACAGATTGAAACTCTTGTTGCAGAGCGGGAAGTCGGAAATCTGCTGACCCCGCAGCGCCATCGCCAGACCGGTCCAGTTGTGGAACGAGGGATCGACGATCTTGTACGCGGCCAGCCGCCCCGCGGCATCGGTCATCGCCACGTGACAGATCTCCCCCCGCCACCCCTCCACGAGCGAGACGCAGAGGCGGCCCGCCTCCAGCGGGTGCGCCGCGTCCGCCCGCGCCGGGCCCTCCGGGAGCGCCTTCACCTGCTCGCGGATGAACGGAATCGAGCGCTGGATCTCCAGCCAGCGGACGTGCGCCCGCGCGAAGACGTCGCCCGTCTCCCAGGTCGACATCGGAATCTGGAAGAACCGGTAGATGCCGTACGGGAACTCGTGCCGCACGTCCCGCCCCACCCCGCAGGCGCGGGCCGCCGGACCGACGAGCCCGAGCTGCTCGCAAACCTCGCGCGAAATCGATCCGGTCTCTTCAAACCGCGCCATCACCGAGGGAGTCTCCCAGAGCAGGTTCACCGCCTCGCCCACGTCCCGGGTGGCGGCGTCGAGCCGCTCGACCAGTTCCGCGGCGCGCGTCGGATCGAGGTCGAACCGCACCCCGCCGGGGCGGACCAGCCCCCGGCCGAACCGGCTCCCGCAGAGGAGCGCCGTGAGGTTGAGGAAATCGCCCCGGATCCGGCCGCCGTACGAGGCGGTCGGCAGGTACCCCACGTCGTTCGCCAGCGCCGCGAGATCGCCGGTGTGGTTCGCGAGCCGCTCCAGTTCGAGCGCGATCCCGCGGAGGGCCTGCGCCCGCGCCGGGACCCGCGCCCCCGAGAGCGCCTCCATCGCCCGTGCGTACGCCATCGCATGCCCGATCGAGGTGTCCCCGGCGAGCGTCTCGATGAGGTGGATCCGGCGCGCCTCCCTCCCCTCGATCATCGCGCGTTCCACGCCGCGGTGCTGGTAGCCGAGCGAGATCTCGAGGTGAAACACCTCCTCGCCGTGACACTGGAACCGGAAGTGCCCGGGCTCGATCACGCCGGCGTGGACCGGTCCGACGGCGACCTCGTGCACCTCCTCCCCGCGGACGCGGAAGAAGTCGGTCACAGCCGCCCCGCCCCGCGGGAACCGCACCGGCTTCATCCACGGGTGCCCCTCCGGGACGAGGCCGAACTGCTCGGCGATCTCGCGTTCGAAGAGGTGCGCCTGCGGACAGTCGGGCGTGAGCGAGTGGAAGGACTTCTCGACGTCGGCCGAAGTCAGCGCGAGAGTTCCCTCGGCCCCGTTCGCGAGGACGGCCGCGAGCCGCACCCGATCTCCCCCGGCCGGGCGGCCGAAGAGGGCGGCGATGCGGCGCCCGCCCTCGACCGCCTGCAGGACCTCCTCGCGGAACTCCGCGGCCGCCAGGAGCGGCACCTCCCCCGCCGCGCAGGTCTCGCCGTTGTGGAGGGTGAGCGGGGAGGTCATTTCGGCACCCCCGCGAGCACCGCCGCCGCTTCCTCCAGCGCGGTCCCAACCGCGGGCGGAAGATAGAGCCCGAAGAGCAGCACGAACACCGCCAGCACCGCCGGCGGGACGATCGAGAGCGCCGGCTCTCGAGGCGACGGGACGACGGCGCCGCGGGACGGCTCCCCGAGCGTCATCCGCAGGACCGCCGTGGCCATCCCGATGAAGATCAGCGCGAGACAGCAGAGATACGCCGCGGCCACCCCGCCCCTTCCCGCGTCGATCGCCGCCCGCAGGATGGTGAATTCGCTGAGGAAGGGCGCGAACGGGGGCGATCCGGTGATGGCGAGAAACCCGACCAGCCAGAGCGCACTGGTGACCGGGAGGAGCCGCCCGAGACCGCGGATCTCGGAGGACTGTTTCGTGCGGCAGACCGCGAGGATGTTCCCGGCGAGGAGAAAGAGCATGGCCTTCGTGAGCGAGTGGTTCATCGCGTGGAACATCGCGCCGAACGTGGCGGCGCCGCCGAGCCCCACCCCGAGCGCGAGGATCCCCATGTGCTCCACGCTCGAGTAGGCGAGCATGCGCTTGTAGTCGGCCTGGCCGAGGATGAACACGGCCGCCACCCCCATCGAGAGCAGACCAAAGCCGACGAGCAGCTCCATTCCGAAGGCCCCCTCCCCGGCCGCGACACACACCTGCAGCATCCGCAAGATCCCCAGAAAGGCGCAGTTGAGCAGGGCGCCGGAGAGGAGGGCGGAGACGACCGACGGCGCCTCGCTGTGCGCGTCCGGGAGCCAGGTGTGGAGCGGCGCCAGCCCCATCTTCGTCCCGTATCCGACGAGAAGGCAGAGGAACGCCGCCTTCAGCCAGGGGATGTTGAGATGGGCCGCGTCGGCCAGAAGCGCATCGAGCACGACCGGCGTCCGCGGCGTCCCGCCCGAGGCGGCCACGGCGAGAAAGAAGTTTCCGAGCAGGGCGAGCGCGATCCCGACGGAGCAGATGAGCAGATACTTCCAGGTAGCCTCGAGCGAGCGATGGTGCCGGTGGAAGTAGATGAGCGGGGCGCTCGCCAGCGTGGTGGCCTCGATCGCCACCCAGAGGATGCCGAAGTGGCGGCTCACCGTGACGAGCGTCATGGTCGAGAGGAAGAGCAGCAGGCACCCCGTGAAGATCGCCTCGGGAACATTGGTGAAGAACATCCCCTCCTCGAAGTCCGCGTGCGCCTCCTCCTTCTCCCGAGAGAGGTAGCCGACGGCGTAGACCGCACTGGCCAGAAACAGCGCGCTCGTCAGCGAGAGGAAAAGGAGTCCCGGGGCGTCGAGCGCCAGCCACCCTTCGGGGACGCCGGAGGGGCGATCCGCCCAGGCCCACGCCGTGAGCCCCGTGTGGGCCACCGCGGTCAGGACCAGCAGCGCGCGCCGGGGGAGGGTTCCCTTGATCAGAAAGGCCGCGATCCCGGCCAGGGCCGGGAGGAGCACGAGGGCGAGGATCATTTTCCGCCCTCCCCCGCCGCCTCGCCCTTGCCGGAGAGCGCGGTCCCCGGGGCGCGCCGCCTTCGCGTCCAGTCGCGGAGCGTGGTCATGCGGTCGGTATCGATGTGATCGAACTCGCGGCTGATATGGAAGATGGCGATTCCCATCACGAAGACCGCCACGAAGACGTCGAGCAGGACGCCCAGTTCCACGAGGAGCGGCTCTTCGAGGGCGAGCGCCACGCCGAAGGCGTAGATCCCGTTCTCCAGCACGAGGTACCCGAGGACCTGGCTCAGCGCCTTCTTGCGGCTCACGATGATGAACAGTCCGACGAAGAGGGTGAAGAGCGCCACCGGGACGACGAGCGGGGACCAGGTGGCGCGCGGGAGCGGGAGCCGGGATCCGATCCAGAGCGCGACAGCGAGGGCCGCGGCGCCGAAGACAATCGAGAGGGTGTAACCGACGAACGGCTCCATCTCGCGGCGCACCTCGGCGTCGCGCGCCGCCCGGGAGAGAAGCATCGGGAAGACGATCCCCTTGAGCACCATGCTTCCGGCGGCGAGGAGGAGAACCCGGGCGGTGAGCGCGGCGTCGTGCGCGAGGAGCGGGAAGATCCCCAGCGCGATCCCCTGCGCGGCCACCGCCCGGATGCAGGCGGTGAGCCGGCTCGAGGCGAGCACGACGATGTTCGCGAGGACGAGGAAGACGAGGATGGTCTCGAGGCCGAGGTTCATGATTCAATCCACTCGCCGAGTGACGCAGACGGATCGCTAAACAAACGCCAGCACCAGCGCCAGGCTCGACAGCGCCCCCGCCCCGACCAGCAACTGGGGCACCCGGAGGAGGCGCAGGCGGGCCATCACCGATTCCACCACCCCCGTCAGCACCGCGAGGGCGATCATCCCCCCGCCGGCGAGGGCCACCCCGGCCGGGGCGGAGCCGGGCCCGACCGGAAGAAGCATCCCCACCACCAGCGATCCGAGCAGCCAGAGCTTCAGGGCCGCCCCGTACTGGATGAGGGCGAAGTCGGGCCCGCTGTGGTCGAGGACCATCACCTCGTGGATCATCGTGAGTTCGAGGTGCGTGTTCGGATCGTCCACCGGGATCCGCGCGTTCTCCGCGAGGAAGACGATCGCCAGCGCCACCGCCGCCAGGAGCGGCGCGAGGCCGCTCTCGGCCCAGGGGTGCGCCGAGAGCGAGGCGAAGATCGCGCCGAGCGAGACCGCGCCCGTCTCGCGCGCCATCGAGGCGAGGCCGAGGAACAGCGCCGGCTCCGCGAGGGCCGAGAACTGCACCTCCCGGCTGGCGCCCATCCCCTCGAAGCTCGATCCGGTGTCGAGCGCCGCGTTCACCGTGACGAATCGGGCGAGCGCCAGAAGTCCCGCGAGCACCAGGAGGTCGCCCTCGAAGGCGAGCGGGGCGCCGAGGCCGCCGAAGGGGACCAGCGCCGAGGCCGCGAGCATGGCGCCCAGACCGACCACCGGCCCGGCGCGGAACAGCCACGTCGTCGTCCGGCTGTAGACCGCCCCCTTGCGGAGGAGCTTCAGGAGATCGTGGTAGGGCTGGTGCAGCGGCGCCCCGGCCCGACCCGCAAACCGGGCCTTCGTCCGGTTGATCACCCCGAGGAGAAGAGGCGAAAAGACCAGGGCGATCACGGGAGGCAGGAGGCAGGTCGGGCTCATAGGAGATCAGCAAGAAGGCGTCATCAGACGCACAATGTCTATATGCTCAAGGGACAAACGCAAAACGTAAAACGTAAAACGTAAAACGTGAAGCGTAAAACGTGAAACGTAAGACCTAAGACGTGAAACGTAAAACGTGAAACGCAAGAGGCGGACGGGATGGATCTCTGCCGTTCTGCTGTCCTCTGCTTCTTCTTTCCTCCTCCTTCTTACGTTTTCCGTTTTACGCTTTACCCCACCCCCCCCCTAGCCCAGCTTCCACACCAACAGCACCACCAGCGTCAGCGCGATGTAGAGAACATACAGATGCACCCGCCCGTGCTGGAGCCAACGCATCGCCCACAGGACGCGGCTCAGACGTTCGAACGCGGGACGGAACCCCGACTCGCGGCAGACGTCCCGCGTCTCGGTGGCGAAAGAAGCCCCGGAGGGGAAAATCCCCTCGGGCAGCGCCGCCACCCGGCGCGTCCGGAGAAAGACCGAGAACAGGCTCGTGAGCGGCTGCGCGTAGGACGAGGCGGTGTACTGCATGCGGGCCCCGGGGCGCGCATAGCCGCAGTCCCAGGTCACGGACTCCGTCACCGGTCGACCCGCGAGCAGGAACCGGCGGATCGCGGCCGACAGGGCGACCGTCGCCAGGAGAAGCAGCGAAGCGAGCAGCACGCCGAGCAACGGCCCGGTGGGAATCCCCTCTTCCCCCGAAGCGACCGGCGTCCCCATCACCACCTCCAGCGCCGGCGCGAGCGCCCGGACCACCCAGGGCCCGAGAAGCCCTACAGCCACGCAGGCGACGGCGAGAATCCACATCGGGGCGCGCAGGGCGGGACCCGGCTCATGGGCGTGAGCCACGGGCTCTCCCCGCGCCTCGCCGAGGAAGACGATCCCGAACGCCCTGGAGAAGCAGGCGGCGGCCAGTCCCCCGATGAGCGCCAGCCCCGCGATCGCGGCGAGAAGGGGGACCGCCGTCTCCGCGGGGAGCACCGACGCCCCGCGGAACGAGCCGAGCAGGATCAGGAACTCGCCGACAAACCCGTTGAACGGCGGCAGCCCGGAGATCGCCGCCGCGCCCGTCAGAAAGCAGGCGGCGGTCACCGGCATCCGCTTCAGCAGCCCCCCCAGGCGGTCGATCTCCCTCGTCCCCGTGGCGTGGACCACCGCCCCCGCCCCGAGGAAGAGCAATCCCTTGAAGAGCGCGTGGTTCACCACGTGCAGCAGCCCGCCCGCAAAGCCGAGAACGGCGAGGGTCGTCGAGCCGGTGTGGATTCCAAGCACGCCCACCCCCAGCCCGAGGGTGATGATCCCGATGTTCTCGACGGAGCTGTAGGCCAGCAGACGTTTGAGATCGTTCTGCGCCAGAGCGAACAGCACGCCGAGGATCCCCGACGAAAGACCGATCGCAATCAGGGTCCAGGCCCACCAGGCCGGCGGAGGGCCCAGCCAGGTGAGCGTGCGCACCAGGCCGTAGATGCCGGTCTTGATCATCACGCCGGACATCAGCGCGGAGACGTGGCTCGGCGCGGCCGGATGCGCCTCCGGCAGCCAGACGTGGAGCGGCATGAAACCGGCCTTCGTTCCGAAGCCGATGACGGCGAGTACAAAAAGCGAGCCGGCCAGCGCGGGGGAGAACACCCCGTGCCGGGAAAAACGGTCGAACTCCATCGAGCCCGTCTCCCGACCGATCCACGCGAAGAAGGCGAGCAGAAAGGCCGTCCCGAGGCGCGTGGCGACCAGATAAGTCCACCCGGCCTCGCGCACCTCCTCCTTCTCGTGCTCCCGGATGACCAGGAAGAACGACGCGAGGGCCATCACCTCCCACGCCATGAGGAACAGCACCGCGTTGCGGGCGATCACCACCAGCACCATGCACGCGACGAGGAGATTGTAGAAGAACCACGGCGGGCCGAGCGAGCGGGTGGTGCGGGAGGGCCAGAGGTACCCGGCGCCGTAGACCGCCGCCAGGGCGGACAGCAGGAAGATCGGGAACAGGAAGAGCGCCGAGAGGGCGTCGATCTCGACGGAGAACGCGCCGCCCGGGACCTGCCAGGGGACGCGGAGGGAGATCGCGGGGTCGCCCAGCAGCACTCCGAGGGCGGGGACGAGCCCGAGAAGCGACCCGGCCGCGGCCCCGCCCGCACCCAGGGCCGTCGCGGCCCGCGGGGAGCGGTGCGCGATCAGCGCGGCGAGGCCGGTGACGAGCAGGACGGCGAGGGAGGTGAGCACAGGGAGCATGATTGGCCTTGATGGCCCGCCAGTGACTGCAGAGAGGGGCGCCTTCTGCTGTTTCCCTCCCCCCGCCGGGGGGAGGGTAGGGAGAGGGGCGCGCGCCTGCACCACAACGGGCCACGCCCCTCACACGTCCATAGGTCCGCGACTCTGTCATCCTGAGCGTCGACGGCCCTCAGGTTGTCATCCTGAGCGGAACGCCGCCTCCGTTCGGCGGCGTGGAGCGAAGGATCACCAGCGTAGGCGTCTTTGGGGCGCATCGGCTGGCGATCCTTCGCCTCGGGCTTCGCCCGAGGCTCAGGATGACAATTCGACGCACCGCTCGTCAGCGCATTTCTTCTCAGGCTCTCACTGGAGCCCCCCCTCCACCCGTTTCGCCTCGCGCAGGATCTCCTCCCCGGTCCCGCGCCGGGTCACCGTCTCCTTGAATCCGGGATCGCGGAGGGCGAAGGCCAGCCGGGATATCAGGTGGAGGTGGGCGCGGGTCGTCGGACTGATCAGCGTGAAGAGGGTGTGGACGGGGCGGCCGTCGATGGCGGCGAAGTCGATCGGCTTCTCGAGAAAGCAGAGCGTGACGCTCGAGTAGGCCACGTTGAGGACGATCGGATTCCGGACGTGGGGAATCGCGATCCCGTCGCCGACGCCGGTCGATCCGAGCGCCTCGCGGGCGAGAAGGATGCGGGTGAGGAACTCGCGGTCGATCCCCTCCGGCAGGGGCATGGCGGAGACGACGCCCCGGAGGACGGCATCGCGATCGGCCCCCGTGAGGCCGCGGACGATCCCGCCCGCGGTCAGGGCCTCGACGAGGCCCGGGAGCGGCGCGGAGCCGTCCTCGGCCTCCTGAAACAGTTCCGGCGCCACCGCCACTCGATGGGCGGTGGCCCATTCAAGAAGTTCGGCCCGGTTGAAGTGGTACTGCTCGCTCACAAGCCGGGCGGGCAGCTCTTTCTCACGGATCCAGCGGTAAACGGTCTTCTCGGAGATCTTCAACAGGCGGGCGACTTCGCGCACCGTCAGGGTCATTCTGGCCTGGAGTTCCTTTCCGTCGGGGTTCCGCCCTCTCTCGGGGTGCACATGCTGGCACGCGCCGGTGCGCGCTTCAAGCAAAATGCGGCTCATCCAGTTGAGGCATACTCGTCCTGACGCATACCCGGAACGGAGCGAACTTCACGTTTCGCCCGAGCATATTCAGGGGCGTTGCTCCCAGGCTCTCATAAATGACCCGGGTCGGATCGAATAGCCGGGGCGGCCAGCCCGCCCGTGCCGGCGCGCCCTGAGCACGGGAGGCTATCTGCCCGGGCCACCCCACCCCACGACGCGAGTCCCCCGCTTCGGGCACCGGTTTTGCTCTACGCAGCCGCCGGCACCGCCCGCGGATGGGTCCGAGGGCGGGCCGTTCGCCCGCGGAGATCCTCCCCATGCCGATCCGAACGCCCGTCTCGCGCCGACGCTGCCAGGATGTGCTCGACCTCGTCGGCGGAACCCCCATGGTCCGACTCGAACACATCGTCCCGAAGGGTTCGGCGTCGGTCCTCGCCAAACTCGAATACACCAACCCCTCCGGCAGCCTCAAGGACCGCATCGCCCTCCACATGATCGAAGAGGCCGAGCGGCGCCCACACGCGGCGATGACCCTCTCCTTGCGGCAGATAGAGCATGCCCGAGGCCATGAGCGCCGAACGCGCCGGCCTCATCCGCGCCCTCGGCGCCCGGCTCGTCCTCACCCCCTGCCGGTCGAAGAAGCCCGGCATGTTCGGGAAGGAAGACATCGACCGCGTGATCGAGAAGGCGAAGGAGATCGCGAGCCTCCCCGGCTTCTACATGCCCAACCAGTTCGAGAATCCCGACAATCCCGCCGCCCACGCGGCCACGGCGGCCGAGATCTGGAGACAGGCCGGGGGACGGGTCGACGCCCTCGTCATGGGCGTGGGAACGGCGGGGACCCTCATGGGCGTGGGACGCTGGATTCGCCGGAAGAACCCGCGGCTCCGCATCGTCGCCGTCGAGCCCACCGGCTCGGCGGTCCTCTCCGGCTGCGAACCCGGACCGCACAAGCTGCAGGGGATCGGCGAGGGGTTCATCCCGGCCATCTACCGTCGCGAACTGGTGGACCAGGTGGTGCGGGTCTCGGACGACGAGGCCAAGTCCGGCGCCTGCCGGCTTGCCCGCCACGAGGGGATTCTCGCCGGCTACTCGGGCGGGGCCAATGCGATGGCCGCCTCACGGGTGGCCAGGCGGCTCGGCGCATGGAAGACCGTCGTCACGTTCATCCCCGACACCGGACTCAAGTACCTGAGCACCGATCTCTATCGGGTCGATGAGGCCGGCTGCAGGAAGTGCCGATTCCACTCCCGTTGCGAGCAGAGCGAGAAGGCCCTGGCGGCGGCGGGGTCCTGAGTCGCGCCATTCGCGGTTCCATCCGTTCTGTCGTGTGGGGTTCCCGCTTGTCATCCTGAGCGTCCGCCGCAGGCGGACGCGAAGGATCACCAACGCATGCGCGAAGTTCGCTCCAGTACTGGTGATCCTTCGCCCCGTAGCACGTGCTACGGGGCTCAGGATGACAACGTCAGGGACGATAACCTCGTACGTTCTGTCTTGTGGCTCTTGTGCCCCTTCGTGGCCATTCGAGGATCGTCGTGGACGCGGCGCATCGGTGGCGGCCGGCGGCCGCGCTGTGATGCGGGAATGGGCCTAGTGATCCGTCAACGCCTATCCACGCCTCCGTCTGGCGGGCGAGTCGAAGGGTGGGTGGGCCGCGGCCTTCGACTCGTCCTTCGACTCGGGCGCGGCGACGGAGCCGCGCCCTCGCTCAGGACGGACGGTTCTACCCGCGGGTTTAGCCGTGACGGATCACCAGTCCAGGTTCTCTTGCCGGCCCCGTGGATTCGTCCCCCCAATCGCGGAAAAATCCACGACATGAACGGGTAATTCCGCGTCGCCCTTCGCGCGGCAGATGGCTCCACCTCTCCGATTGAGGGCTTGGCCCCTTGATCGGCCTGTGAACCGCCCCCAACTCCGTCCCTTGCCCCGCAATCCACCGTACCGTTGGTGACCAAATCCCCGATTCTCGGGAATTGTGCGCGACCCCGAACCGAGAAACAGTTCTCCGCGAACACCGCCCTCTCCGGCCTGAGCCCCTATCACCGGTGGAGGATGCCACACTGCGCGTTCGCGTTCGTTCGGGAGGGTGGTTCGCTCCTCCCCGACACCGCACGGGAACAGGGTTTGCGAGTTCATGGGCGCCCGAACGAACTCGCCCCATCGTCGCCGCATCGAGGTCCCGCTCACCGCCATGGCCATCGCGCATCCCCCCATCCTCTCACGCTGCCGTGAGGTCCTCGCCGGCGGCCCGACCGAGGCGGCCCGACGCTGGAAGGGCCCCGCCATCGGCTGCTTCCCGGTGTACTCCCCGGTCGAGATCTTCCACGCCGCGGGTGCGCTCCCCATCGGCATCTTCGGCGCCGGGGGAAGCGTGGAGCTCACCCACGCCGACGCCCGATTCCAGTCGTTCGTCTGCTCCATCGCGAAATCGACCCTCGAGCTGGCGTTTCAAAAGCGTCTCGAGGGGATCGGCGGAATGGTCTTTCACTCGATCTGCGACGTGGCGCGCAACCTCGCCAGCGTCTATCGCCGCAACTTTCCGGACCTCTTCATCGACTACATCCACTTCCCCCAGAATCCCACCTCCTCGGGGAGCCTCGATTACACCTCCGCGGAGCTGGAGCGGGTGCGCAGGAACATCTCCGTCTGGCTCGAGCGGAAGATCACGGACGACGCGCTGCGCGAGAGCATCCGGGCCTACAACCGTTCCCGGGCGCTCATGCGACGCCTCTATCAGATGCGGGAGGAGTCCCCGGAGCGGGTGAACTCCGTGGAGGCCTACCAGCTCGTCCGGGCGGGAACCCTGCTTCCGCCGCAGGAGCACGTGGAGCTCCTCGAAGCGGCGCTCGCCGACCTGGAGCGGCGCGCCGTCAAGCGGATGGACCGGATCCGCGTGATCGTCGAGGGGGCCTTCTGCGAGCAGCCGCCGATGGGCCTGATCGAGGTGATCGAGCGCGCCGGATGCTACGTGATCGACGACGACTTCGTGGCCGGCTGGCGCTGGTTCGCGAACGACGTCGCCGAGACCGGCGATCCGATCCGCGCCCTGGCCGGGGCCTACTGCCGTCAGAGCCGTCCGTCCTCGGTCCGGCACGACATGACCCGCCCGCGCCATGAAGACCTGGCAAAGCGGGTCCGCGAAAAGAACGCCCAGGCGGTGATCTTCGCCCCCGCCAAGTTCTGCGAGCCGGCCCTTTTCGACTACGTCCTCTTCCGGCGCGTCTGCGAGCGGGAGAAGATCCCGCATCTGCTGCTCGAGTTCGAGGAGAAGATGTGGACGTTCGAGCGCGCCCGGAACGAGATCGAGACGTTCGCGGAGTCTCTCCTGTTCGAGTAGCCCCGAACGTGGGCGAACCGCGAATTACGCGAATGGCGCGAATTCAAACGGAGACGGAGAAACGGAGATTATGGGGAACAGAAGAAACGGAAGGAGCGCCGAAGCACTGAACGCTCGAAACCCTTAACTCGGAACCCTCAACCCGAAACTCGAAACCCGAAACCCGAAACGCGACAGAAAGACCACGCATGGCCGACTACAAGGGCACCGTCCACGAGCACTCGAAGCGCATCATGGGGGCCTGGTACGACACCCTCGCGCAGGCGGCGAAGACCGGGGCGCCGTCGGCGTACATCATGATCACGGGGAACTGCGTCGAGATCCTGCGCGCCTTCGACATCGCCCCCATCTTTCCCGAGGTCAACGCCCTCCAGCTCGCCATCCGGAAGCAGTCGCTCCCCCTCATCCTCAAGTCCGAGGAAATGGGCTACTCCAGCGACAACTGCGCCTACGTGAAGGCGGACGTCGGCTACACGATGGAGGGCGGGATCGGGAAGGACGCGAAGATCCCCACCCCGAACCTCATCGTCTGCAACTTCGTCGGCTGCAACGTCTACATCAAGTGGTTCGAACACTCGGCGGAGTTCCTCAAGGCGCCGCTCTTCATGATCGACGTCCCCTTCCTGCGGGAGAAGGAGCCGTCGAAGGAGGACATCACCTACGTCGTCGCCCAGCTCAAGGAACTCATCGCCACCTGCGAGAAGATCACCGGGAAGAAGTTCGACATCGACCGCCTGCGCGAGGTCTGCGCCCTCTCGCGCCGCGCCGAGGAGGGATGGGCCCGGGCCAAGGATCTGTGCAAGAACCGGCCCGCCCCGTTCGACGCCTACTTCGACTCGATCAACATGATGGGCCCCATCAACGTCCTCCGCGGATCGACGGACGCCGCCGATTTCTTCGACGCCGCGGTGCAGGAGTTCGAGGCCGACGTGGCCGCGAAGCGCGGGCCGCTGCCGGAGGAGAAGTTCCGGCTCGTCATCGAAGGCCCCCCCCCCTATCCGTACTACCGCAGCTTCCGCGACCTCTTCGCCGCCTGGGGCGCCGTGGCGGTGCAGTCGACCTACTCGACCGTGGGCGGAATCTGGGAGTGGGGCTACCGGCACGACCCGGAGCGGCCGCTCGAGTCGATCGCCGAGCACATGATCGTCCACAACCTCTGCAACCGCTCCCTGCTCGAACGCTATTCGCAGATCCGCCGCTACGTCGAGGAGTGGAAGGCGGACGCGCTGGTGATCCACTCGATCAAGTCCTGCCGCCTCTTCTCCGCCGGACAGGGCGACATGCGGGACTATTTCGTCGGGGAGCGGCACGTGCCGACGCTCCTGGTGGAGTCGGACCTGGAGGACCCGCGTTACTACGCCCACGCCCAGATGAAGAACCGGATCGACGCCTTCTTCGAGTCGCTGGAGCATCGCCGGATCGTGTCCATGAGCGTATGACGGAAGGGAACCGCGAATGGCGCGAATGACGCGAATTCAAACAGAGAAAACGGAAACGGCAGAAACAAGAACCACAGAAACGGAGTATCAGGGGAACAACAGAGGAGACAGAAGAAGAGAAGGGGGCACGGGCGCTCACTTCCGGATGGCACGGCCCGACGGGCCGTGCGGCCGAGAGGCCGCCGCCAGCCCCACCTCGTGGTCGGACTCGTGCCCGCACTCGTCCGTTGGCTGTTCTCCGTGAGTCCAGGACAGGGACGCACCCCATGCTCTATGCCGCCGGTGTGGATGTCGGCTCGACCCAGACGAAGGCGATCCTGATCGACGGCCGCCGCGCCATTGCCGCGCGGGGGCTCGTGGATACGGGCGCGAACGTCTCCCGCGCCGCGGAGCGGGGATTCGAGACGCTCTGCCGCGAGGCGGGGATCGACCGCAAGGAGGTCGCCTACGTCGTCGGGACCGGCTACGGGCGCTACAAGGTCACCTTCGGCGACGCCCAGATCACCGAGATCACCTGTCACGCGCGCGGCGCCCACTTCCTCTTCCCGACGACCCGGACGGTGATCGACATCGGGGGTCAGGACACCAAGGCGATCCGCGTCGGTCCCGCGGGAGACGTGGTCGACTTCTCGATGAACGACAAATGCGCCGCCGGCACGGGGCGCTTCCTTTCCGCCGCCGCCGAAGTGCTCGACATGAAACTCGACGAAATCGGTCCGGTGTCGCTCAAGGCCACCGATCCGGTCCGCCTCTCGAGCGTCTGCACGGTGTTCGTCGAGAGCGACATCATGAGCTACCTCGCCCAGGACCGCACCCCCCCGGACATCCTGGCCGGGGTGCACCAGTCGATCGCCACGCGGACGATCGCGCTCCTCCGCCGGATCGGGATGGAGCCGGAGTACACGATGACGGGCGGGGTGGCCCGGAACATCGGGATGGTGAAGTCGATCGAGGAGAAACTCGGAACGACGCTCAACGTAAGCGCCGACTCGCACTTCATCGGCGCGATCGGCGCCGCCCTGTTCGCCCTCGAGCGGGCGGAGGCGGCGGGTCGAAAGGACGGCGTGAAGGTGGAGCTCGGCGGCTGGGTGGATGACGCGCCGTAGTTCTCCGACGGCGGTCCGGGACGGCCGATGCCGGGGGTTGATGAACGCAGCGGCGTCTCCCGTCCGTCCGCGTGAGGCCGGGGTCCAGGAGTCCAGACTATGCTCATCACCGCAGGCATCGACATCGGATCGGGCCGGACGAAGGCCCTGCTTCTGGGGGAAGACGGGCAGATCCTCGGCAGCGCCGCGATCCGGACCCGGGCGAATTTCGACGCGGTGGCGCGGGAGGCGCTGGAACAGGCGCTCGCCTCGGCCCGGCTCTCGATGGACGACATCGCCTACACCGCGGCCACCGGGCTCGGCCGCTACAGCATCACTTTCCGCGACGTCCAGGTGACCGACATCACCTGCGCGGCCCGCGGGGCGCAGTTCCTCTTCCCGGACACCCTCTACGTGCTCGACATGGGCGCGCAGAGCACCCGGGCGATCCGGCTCAAGGAAGGCGGCAAGGTCCGGGACTTCCATACCAACGAGAAGTGCGCGGCCGGATCGGGCTCCTTCCTCGAGCGGGCGGCCAAGTACCTCGAAATCTCCGTCGATTCGCTCGGATCGCGCTCCATGGAGTCGTCGACCCCCCGTCCGATCTCCAGCGTCTGCGCGGTGCTCGCCGAGTCCGAGATCATCAACCACGTGTCGGAGGGGGTGCCGGTGAACGACGTGGTCCGCGGGCTCCACGAGTCGCTCGCCGAACGCGCCCTGACCCAGCTGAAGAAGATCGGGCTGAACGGGTCGGTCACCTTCGTCGGCGGCGTGGCCGTGCAGCAGGGAATGGTGGAGGCCTGCCGGCGGAAGTTCGGGGTGGAGGTGCTGGTTCCGAAGGATCCGGTGGCGGTCACCGCGCTCGGGGCGGCGGTCCTCGCCCGGCAGCGGGCGACGCGACGGATGGCCGGGGCGGGGACCTCATCGCGCTCTTGATCCGTCGACGATCGATCTGCCGTGGGTCTGCCGTTGTTCCCCTCCCCCCGCAGGGAGGAGAGTAGGGAGAGGGGTACGCGCCGGCGTGCGGGCGCGCTGCACCCCTCCCCCCGCCCGGACGGGTACGTCTCTCCGGGGGATCGACCGCAGCGGAGTCCCGTTCATGTCCGCGCCCGAATTTCTCCTCGGCAACGGCGCCATCGCGCGCGGACTCCTCGAAGCCGGCTGTGAGGTCGTCACCGCCTATCCCGGCACCCCGAGCACCGAAATCCTCGAAGAGGTCGTCCGCCAGAAGGACGCGCTCGGGCTCGACGTCACGACCGAGTGGTCGATCAACGAAAAGGTCGCGTTCGACGTCGCCCTGGCCGCCTCCCTCTGCGGCAAGCGCTCCGCGACGGCGATGAAGCAGGTGGGCCTCAACGTCGCCAGCGACTCCCTCCTGAGCGCGGCGTACACCGGCGTGGTGGGGGGATTCGTGGTGGTCCCGTGCGACGATCCGGGGCCGCACTCCTCCCAGACCGAGCAGGATTCGCGCCTCTTCGCCCTTTTCGCCAAGGTCCCGGTCCTCGACCCCTCGTCGCCGCGCGAGGCGCGCGAGATGGTCCGGGCGGCGTTCGCACTCTCCGAACGTCACCGGGTCCCGGTCCTGGTCCGTCCCGTCACCCGGGTCTGCCACGCCCGGCAGCCGATCGACGGCGGCCCGATCGAGCGCGCCGTCCGGCCCGCGAAGTTCGTCAAGGACCCGGGACGATGGGCCGCCACGCCCTCCTTTCGCCTCACCCTCCATCGCGAACTCAACGCGAAGATCGAGGCGATCCGGCGCGAGTTCGAGGAATCGCCGTTCAACACGGAAGATGAGCGCCCGGGACCGGTGGGGATCATCGCCTCCGGGCTCGCCGCCGCCACCGTGAGAGACGTCCTGGACGAGGAGGCGCTCGACTATCCCGTCCTCAAGATCGGGACGCCGTATCCGCTCCCGGTCGAGCGGATCCGACGGTTCATCGCGCGACACGAGAAGGTCCTGGTCCTGGAGGAGCCGGACGCGGCGGTCGAGACCCAGATCCCGGACCGATCGAGGGTCATGGGCCGCCTCACCGGAGACGTCCCCTCGCACGGGGAACTGACGCCCGACGCCGTGGCCGAGATTCTCGGCGTGCGGCGCCGCTCCGTCGCGCCCGATCCCGGTCCCCGGCCGCGCCTCTGCCTCGGATGCGGCCACCGCGCCGCCTTTTTCGCGATCCGGTACGCCCTCCCCTCCGCCATCTTCGCGGGGGACATCGGCTGCTACACGCTCGGGGTGAACCAGAAGGCGCTCGACACCTGCCTCGACATGGGGGCCTCGATCACGCTCGCGAACGGGTTCTATCACGCCCACCGGCGCGACGGCCGCGACATCCCGATCGTGGCGGAGATCGGCGACTCGACCTTTTTCCACTCGGGAATCCCCGCGCTCCTGAACGCCGTGGTGACCGGGGCGCGCTTCATCGTGGTCGTCCTCGACAACGGAACGGTGGCGATGACCGGATTCCAGCCCCCGCCGCCCGGAGCGGACATCGAGAAGGTGGCGCGCGGGCTGGGCGTGCGGTTCGTGGAGACGATCGATCCCTACGCCGTGAACGACCTGGTGGCGCTGGTGAAGCGGGCCAGGGCCTTCACGCAGTCGCCCGACGGCGGAATGGCGGTGATCATCGCGCGGCGTCCATGCGCGCTGAAGACGCCGCCGAAGGAGAAGGTGCCGGTCGAAGTGGACCCGGAGAAGTGCGACGGCTGCGACTTCTGTCTCAAGTACTGCGAGTGCCCGGGGCTCGTGAAGGACCCGGGGGACGGAAAAGTGTACATCGATCACGACCGGTGCATCGACTGCGGGATGTGTATGTCGATGTGTCCGCGGGAAGCGATAGAAGCGGTCGGCGCAGGCGCGCGGGGAGGGCTGAACGGTAAAACGTGAAACGTAAAGCGTAATGGAAAACGCAAGACGCAAAGCGCGAACGTAAGACGAAGGGCGTAAGAGCAAGGAGGATCAGTCCGCACTCTGTTTCTGCTTCTTACGTCTTACGTCTTACGTTTACGTCTTACGTTTACGTCTTACGTTTACGTCTTACGTTTACGTCTTACGTTTTACGTCTTACGTTTTACGTTTTACGTTTCATCGTACGAGGTTGCCGCATTGTCATCCTGAGCGTCCGCCGCAGGCGGACGCGAAGGATCGCCAGCCCATACGCCAGGTTCGCTCCAGTGCTGGTGATCCTTCGCCCTGCCCGCCGGACGGAGGCGGGCAGGGCTCAGGATGACAACGCGGCGGGACGGTAACCTCGTACGTTTCATCTTCCGTATCATCTCCGTCCACGGTGAGGTCCGGATTCCGATGTGCCTCCACCCCCAACGGACCCAGATCGTGATCCTCGGCCTCGGCGGCCAGGGGATACTCTTCGTCACGCGGGTTCTGGCCGAGGCGGCGATCTCGGAGGGGTGGGACGTCCTGTCGACGGAGACGCACGGGATGGCCCAGCGGGGCGGAGCCGTGGAGTCGCACGTCAAGTTCGGAGGATTCGAGAGCCCGCTCGTGCGTCTCGGCAAGGCGGATGCCGCGATCGCGCTGGACCGAAGCCGCGCCGACGCGGCGCAGGCCTTCCTTCGTCCGGACGGGATGGCCTTCGTCAACACCCCGGAGGGCTGCGACGCCGCCGCCATCGCCCGGGAGCTGAACGCCCCGCGCGGGGCGAATCTCGTCCTGCTGGGCCGCGCCGCGGCGGCGGCGCCGCGGCTCTTCCCGTCGCGGGACAAGATCCTCGCGGCCCTCGAGAGACTCTCTCCGCCGCATGGAGTCGAGGCGAACCGGCGGGCCTTCCTCAAGGGAGGCGAGGGCGCATGAGACCGTTCGACTACGTGGAGCCCCGGTCGGTCGATGAAGCCGTCGCCCTTCTCTCCCGCGGCGGTGAACGGACGCGCCTCCTCGCGGGCGGGACCGACCTCATCCCGCGCCTCAGACGGAGGCAGTGGCGGATCGACCGGCTGATCGGACTCCGGAGGATCGACGGCCTCCGCGACCTCACGCTCGAGGATGGAGTCCTCGCCATCGGCGCCGGAGTCACCCTCGAAGAGCTGGCCGCCTCGACGACGGTCTCCGACGTCTGCCCCCTTCTCGCCGAAGCGGCGCGGCTGATGGCCTCTCCGCAGGTGCGGGCTCTCGCCACGATCGGCGGAAACCTGTGCCATGCCTCCCCGGCGGCCGACCTCGCCCCGCCGCTCCTCTGTCTCAACGCCACGCTTCGCGCCATCGGTCCGTCGGGAGGGCGCGATATCCCGATCGGGGAGTTTTTCACCGGCCCCGGCCGATCCGCCCTGCGCGACGGCGAACTGCTCGTCCAGGTCCGCGTCCCGGCGGTCGAGGGCCGGGGCGTCTACCTGAAGTTCAGCCCGCGCCGGGCGATGGACCTGGCGGTCGTGGGCGTCGCCTGTTTCCGGTCGCATGGAGTGGCCACGGTGGCCGTGGGGGCGGCCGCGCCGACTCCGCTCCGCGTCCCCGCGTCCCCCGATGAGGCGGCGGCGCGCTGCTCCCCCATCGACGATCTGCGCGCCTCGGCCGAGTATCGACGGGAGATGGTCCGCGTCCTGACCCGGCGGGCGCTGGAGATAGTACCGTGACTTGTCATCCTGAGCGTCGGGCGAAGCCCGACGCGAAGGATCACCTCCGCCACACAGATGGCGGACAGGAGCGCATACGCCAGGTTCGCTCCAGTACTGGTGATCCTTCGCCCTGCCCGCCGGCCCCTCGGTACGGCCGCCTGCGGCGGCCTACTCGGGGGAGGCGGGCAGGGCTCAGGATGACAATTCGGCGCACCACTCGACGGCGCGTTTCTTCTCAGGCTCTCAGGAGGACAGGTCCCCAACGGAGAGACGGATCAAGACACCATGAGACACTCGATAGCCATGACGGTGAACGGCCGCCGGACCGTGCTGGACGTGGAGCCGCACCGGACGCTGCTCGAGGTCCTTCGGGACCGGCTCGACCTCCTCGGCACCCGGGAGGGATGCGGCGTGGGCGAGTGCGGCGCCTGCACCGTCCTGCTGAATGGCCGGGCGGTGGTGTCCTGTCTCGTGCTCGCGGTGAGCGCGGACGGGGCCGAGATCACGACGATCGAGGGGCTGGCGAAGGAGGGCCGGCTCGATCCCATCCGCACCGGCGCGATCCAGTGCGGGTTCTGCACCCCCGGCATGATCATGGCGGCGAAGGGCGCCTCGGTACTGGAGGGGAACCTGTGCCGGTGTACGGGATACGCGAAGATTCATGAAGCGATTGCACAGTCCGCTTCCCCCCCCGCCGGGAGGGAAACAACAAGCGCGTAACGGATGATGCTTCGACTTCCGACTTTCGACTTCTGACTGTGGACTCGCTTCATGACCCTCATCGGCCAACGCATCCCGAAGCTCGACGCCGCCGACAAGGCGACCGGCCGCTCGCGGTACATTCAGGATCTGCGCCTGCCGGGACTGCTGGAGGCACGGGTCCTGCGCAGCACGGTCCCGCACGGCCGGATCGTGTCGGTCGACGTCTCCCGGGCGCGTGAGGCCCCGGGCGTGTTCGCCGTGCTTGCCTCGCAGGACATTCCGCCAAAGCGGTACGGCTACGCGAAGGACACGACGGCGCTGAAGGGGGACCGGGTCCGGCGCATCGGCGACGAGATCGCGGCCGTGGCGGCCGTCGATGCCGATGCGGCGGCGGAGGCGCTCGATCTGATCCGCTTCGAAATCGAACCGCTCCCCGCGGTGTTCGACCCCGAGCGAACCCTCGATCCGGGCGCGCCGCTCGTCCACGAGGACCGCGGCTCGAATCTCGTCCGCACCCACGACTACGCGCACGGCCGGGTGGAGGAGGGTTTCGCCCGGGCGGCGCACGTGGTCGAGGGGACCTTCCGCCTTCCCGCCCAGGCGCACGGCTGCCTCGGCCCGGCGGGGGCCGTGGCCGAATGGGACGCGCGCGGCCGGCTCACCCTCCACGACCCGACCCAGATCCCCTTCCTCATCCAGCGCGATCTGGCGGACACGCTGGGGATCCCGCCCTCCGACCTCCGCATCATCCAGCCCACGATCGCCGGCGGCTTCGGGGCGCGGCTCGACCTCTACCCGCATGAAATCATCTCCGCCCTCCTCGCCCGCGCGGCCGGTCGACCGGTGCGCCTGGCGATGGACCGGGAGGAGGACTTCGCCACGGACCCGGTCCGCCCGCGGACGGTCGTGCGGATGCGCACCGCGGCGGCCGCCGACGGCGCCCTGCTCGCCCGCGAGGCCGACGTGATCGTGGACTGCGGGGCGTACGTCTCGTGGGGGGCGGTCACGCCGATCGTCATGATGCACACGATGGGCTCGTTCTACCGCGTCCCGCACGTGAAGTATCGCGCGCGCACCGTCTACACGAACACGGCGCCGACGGGGGCCTTCCGGGGCTTTGGAAATCCGGAGATCACCTTCGCGATCGAGTCGCAGATGGACGAACTGGCCGCGCGGATCGGGATCGATCCCGTCGAGATGCGGCTGCGGAACGCAAACCAGCCGGGCGAGGTCACCCCCCAGGGTTCCCGCATCACTTCCTGCGGGATGAAGGAGTGTCTGGAGGCGGTGCGGGAGCGCATGCCGCCCCCCGGTACGCGGCCTCCCGGCGGTCGGCCGCTACTCAGGGCTGCGGGAGAGAACCTGGTTGCGTCGGCAACCCAAACTGAGACCGAGTCCCCGAGTAGCCCCGCCATCTGTCCGGCGGGGCGTATCGAGGGGACGGAACCGGCTCGTTCCCCCCTCCGCCGTGGGATCGGCGTGGCCGCCGTGTTTCACGTCGGCGGCGGCGCGCGCATTTACCGCTCTGACGGCTGCGGGGCCATGGTGAAGATCGACGACTTCGGGAAGGCGACGGTGGTCGTCGGCGCCACCGACATCGGGCAGGGGATGGAAACCGTCGCCGCGCAGATGGCGGCGGAGGAACTGGGCGTCCCGCTGGAAGCGGTCCGGATCGCCCCGGCCGACACCGACGTGCGGCCATGGGACGTCGGGGTCCATGCCTCGCGCACCACGTTCATCGCGGGCAACGCGGTCCGCGCGGCCGCCAAGGACGCGAAGCGGCAGATCGAGGCGGCGCGGACGGCGCTGGGACTTCCTCCGGACACCCCGTACGACAAGGTGGTGCGCTCCGAGCACTTCCGCGACCAGGGATCGCTCGTGATCGGCCGGGCCTACTTCGATCCGCCGAACGCCATGGTCGACGCGGAGAACAAGGGCAACGTATCGGCCGCGTACGTCTTCGGCGCCCACGCGGCCGAAGTCGAGGTGGACGTCGAGACGGGCCAGGTGCGGGTCCTTCGGGTGGTGGCCGCGCACGACGTCGGTCGCGCGATCAACCCGATGTACGTCGAGGGCCAGATCGAGGGCGGCGTGATGCAGGGGATCGGCTATGCCCTGCTCGAAGAGGTGATTCTGCGGGAGGGGGGGATGTCGAACCCGAACTTTCTCGACTATCGCATGCCGGGGCCGCAGGACATGCCGAGTATCGAGACCGTCATCGTCGAGACGAACGATCCCTCCGGCCCGTTCGGGGCCAAGGGGATCGGGGAACCGCCGCTGGTCCCGGTGGCCGCGGCGATCGCAAATGCTGTGGCGAATGCAACGGGAGTCCGCCTGCGGGAACTCCCGATGACGCCGGAGCGGGTGTGGCGGGCGCTGCGGGCGTGGGCGGACGTGGAAGCACCCGGAGAAATCTGCGGAAAGGAGTAAACCATGCCGCGTCCCCTCTACGCCGAACGGATTAACCGTCTCGGCACCGAGAACGCCTTCCGGGTCGGCGCCGACATCCGCCGCGCCGAGGCCGCCGGAGTGAAGGTGATCCGCCTCAACCTCGGCGAGCCCGATTTCGTCTCGGCCCCGCCCATCAACGAGTGCGCCAAGCGGGAGATCGATGCGGGAAACTCCCACTACTGCGACCCGCAGGGGCTCCCCGCCCTGCGCGAAACGCTCGCGCGACAGGTCTCGGAGACGCGCGGGTTCGCGGTCGATCCCGAAACCGTCGTCGTCACCCCCGGCGCGAAGCCCCCGATCTTCTACACGATGATGGCCTACGTGAACCCCGGCGACGAGGTCATCTACCCGAGTCCCGGATTCCCGATCTACGAATCCTGCGTGACTTTCGCCAACGCCCGACCGGTCCCGCTTCACCTTGAAGAGTCGCGCGGATTCCGCTTCACCGCGGCCAATCTCGAACGCCTCATCACGCCGAGGACGAAGGTAATCGTCATCAACAGCCCGTCCAATCCGACGGGAGGGGTCCTGACCCGACCGGACCTCGAGGAGATCGCCGAAGTCATCCGGGCGAAGTGCGACGACGCCGTCCGCCTCTACTCCGACGAAGTCTACGAGTACATCCTCTTCGACGGGGCGCGACACTTCTCGATTGCGTCGTGCCGCGGGATGCGCGAGCGGACGGTGCTCGTCTCCGGCCACTCCAAGACCTTCGCCATGACCGGCTGGCGGCTCGGATACGCGGTGCTGCCGAACGTCGACGAGGCCCAGGTCTTCAAGAACCTGAACGTCAACGTGATCTCCTGCATGCCCCCCTTCATCCAGCTGGCGGGCCGGGAGGCGTATCAGAATCCCGCGCTCAAGCCGGTCGTTGCGGACATGGTCCGCCAGTTCGAGGAGCGGCGGAACCACGTGGTCGGGGCGGTGAACGCCATCCCGGGCTTCACCTGCGCGAAGCCGATGGGGGCCTTCTACGCCTTCCCCAACATTTCCGGGGCCTGCGAATCGCTCGGAATCCTCGACGCGATCGGTTCGCTCCCGATCGCGAAGCAGACCGCGACGAGCCCGTCGGCGCTGTTCCAGCGGTTTGCGCTCTACCGTCACGGGGTCGCGACAGTGGACCGGAACTCGTTCGGGCGGGTCGGGGCGGAGGGACGGCACTACATCCGGCTCTCGACCGCCACCGACATGAACTCGCTCCAGGAGGGAATCCGTCGCCTGTCCGTCGCCGCGCAGGACAGGCGCGGGTTCGCGGACTTCTTCACGAAGGGGGAGAACCTGGGAGTGTGATCGGATTCTCCCCCTCTCCCCCAGAGCCCGTGTAGGAGCGGCCCTTGCGGCCGCCCGCCTGGGGACCGTCGGAGTCGCAGAATTGGAACTCTTCAGAGCATTGCCGGAGATCCTGAAAAGGGAAAACAACCCATGCCGCTCATCGACTCGAAGACCGGCCGCGTCCGCCGGGAGTACGACGTGAAGGGTCTCGTGGAAGCCGCCCGCCTGATGCGCGGCTACGATCTGGCCGCGCTCGCCTGCGCCGGTTCGGGCCATGCGGGCGGAACGCTCTCCGCGATGGACTTTACCGCCGCGCTCTATCTCAAGGTGGCCAACCTCGACCCGGCGGATCCCGACTGGTCGGGGCGCGACCGGATCATCTGGTCGACCGGCCACAAGGCCCCCGCGCTCTATCTGGGGCTCGCGATGGCCGGCGCCTTCCCGCCGGAGCAGGTGGCCACCCTGCGGCGGCTCGGTTCGCCGTTCCAGGGACACCCGCACTGGCTCAAGATCCGCGGCGTCGAGGCGTCCACCGGGTCGCTCGGCCAGGGGCTCTCGATCGGCGTGGGGACCGCCCTCGCGGCGCGGCTCGACCGCCGACCGTACCGCACCTACGTCATCAACGGCGACGGCGAGATGCAGGAAGGGCAGATCTGGGAGGCCGCCATGGCCGCGGGCCACTACGGGCTCGACAACCTGGTCTCGATCGTCGACAAGAACGGGCTCCAGATCGACGGCCGCGTGCGGGACGTGATGGACATCGATCCCCTCGTGGACAAGTTCCGGGCCTTCAACTGGCACGTGGTCGTCTGCGACGGCCACGAGATGGAGGAGATCGTCGGGGCGTTCGACGAAGCGTCCCGCATGAAGGGCAGGCCCACCGCCATCATCGCGAAGACGGTGAAGGGGAAGGGCGTGGACTTCATGGAGAACGTGGCCGGGTGGCACGGCAAGGCGCCGAGCCCGGAGGAGGCCCGGAAGGGGCTGGCGCAGCTGGGGCTGCAGGAGACGGTCAATCTCGACGGAATGACGGCCCTCGCGGGGACCTGGCAGAAGGAGGCGGACGCCCGGATCGAGACCCGGATGCCGAAGTTCGGCAAGGACTACTGGTGGAACCGGCAGCCGGTGATGAAGGTGGACATGGACCCCACCCGGATGGGGTACGGCCGGGCGCTGGAGGAGCGCGGATCGGACGAGCGAATCGTCTGCCTCGGCTGCGACATCTCCGGCTCGATCACCATCAGCAAATTCTACGAGGGCCACCCGGAGCGGGCCCCGAAGGGGAAGGAAGTCTCGCGTTTCCTCTCGCTCGGAATCGCGGAGCAGAACGCCACGAGCGTGGCCGCGGGGCTGGCGAAGGAGGGGAAGATCCCGACGTTCGGCACCTACGGCGTCTTCGCCTCGGGCCGCAACCTGGACCAGTTCCGGACCACGGTGGCCTATGGCCGCTTCAACGTCCTGGTGGCCGGGGCGCATGGAGGGGTCTCGGTGGGTCCCGACGGCGCCACGCATCAGGCGCTGGAGGACATCACGAACATGGCGGGAATCCCCGGGGTGACGGTGGTGGTCCCCTGCGACGCCGTGGAGACGAGGAAGGCCACCGACGCGCTCCTCTTCCAGGTCGAGGGCCCGAAATATCTGCGCTTCGCACGCGAGGCCACCCCGGTGGTCTCGACGGCGGAGACCCCCTTCATCGTCGGCAAGGCAAACGTGCTCCGGATGCGGGGGGTGAAGGAGCGGATGATCGACGCCTTCGAGACGGTCCTGGCGGAGCGCTATCGCGGCGAGGGGGAGCGGGTGGCGATCGTCGCGTGCGGCCCGATGGTGCCCGAGGCGATGCGGGCGGCTTGGATCCTGAAGGAGGAGCGGGGGTGGGAGACGCGCATCGTCAATCTGCACACGGTGAAGCCCCTGGATGAGGCCGCGCTGGCCGCCGCGGCGCGGGAGTGCGAGGCGGTGATCGTGGCGGAGGAACACCAGATCGGCGGGGTGGCCTTCCCCGTCGCGGCCGTCATCCTGCGCCACCTCGGGGGGGGAAAGACGCCACGATTCGGGACGATCGGCGTGAAGGACCGCTTCGGCGAATCGGGCGCTCCGTGGGAACTGGTGAAAGAGTTCGAGGTGGCCGCGGAGCACATTGCCGCGAAGGCGATCGAACTGCTCGGCTAGAGCGCACGGGCTTCCTCGCGTTCGCGGAGCCGGGCGACAAGATGCTCCACCACGAGGAGCCGTTCCTTCAGCTCCACCCGTCCCCCGGGCGAAGTGTGGTGGATCACCTGGTGCAGTTCGCCGCGCTCCTGGTCCAGAAGGTCGAGCAGGACCCGTCGCTCCGCCTCTCCGAGCGTCAGTACCGTTTCCATGATTCGCCTCCGGTTTCGTCCGGTCCGGGCGGCTTCCACCTCCATTCATAGCGCCCGCCCCCGGGGTCGGTCAAGCCGGGATGAGACTCCTGTCGAACGCTGGACGCGAGACCGGGCGGAGCGGATAATCGTGACGTCAAACAGATGGACCCCACCCGCCTCCCCCCGTCGGTGACCCGCGCGGCGATCCGCCTCTCCACGATCGAGGGCGCGCTCGCCAGCGCCCACCTGGCGCTGACGAGCGGCGCGCTGCTCGTCGGATTCGCCCTCTTCCTCGGGGCCGGACCGTTCGAGATCGGCCTCGTGGCGGCGATCCCGCTCCTCGCCCAGGCCGTCTCGCTGGCCGCGGCCCAGCGCCTTCAGACGATCGGACGCAAACGACCCCTCGTGGTGGCCCTCGCGGCCCTGTCCCGCGGCCTGTGGCTCCCGATGGCCCTCGTGCCCTTCGTCCTGCCCGCGGGATGGGCGCTGGCGGTGACGCTGGCGCTCTTCCTGATGACGCAGGCCCTGCTCTCGTACGGAAACGTCGCGTGGAACGCGTGGATGGCGGACCTCGTGCCGGAGCGTATCCGCGGACGGTACTTCGGCCGGCGCAATCTCGTGCTCACCGCCGTCTTCGTGCCCGTCGCGATCTCCGGGGGGGTCTTTCTGGATCTCTTCGCCGATCCGTCCGGGACGGAGGCCGTCGCTCGAGGGGCGTCATGGCTCGATCTCCTCGGCCTCGCTCCGGGCCGGTGGCCGGCGGAGATGCGTCCGTGGGCCTTCGTGGGACTCTTCGGGGCGGCCGCCGCGGCGGCCCTGGTTGGGGCGGGTCTGCTCTCGCGACAGGCCGAACCGCTCTCCTCTTCTGTTTCTTCTTCTGTCTCCCCTTCTTCTGTTTCTGCTTCCTCTTCTTCTGCTTCCTCTGCTTCTTCTTCATCCGTTTCTTCCGTTAACCCGAAACCCGAAACCCTGGACCCGAAACCTCCCCCGTTCACCAGCCTCGCCCGCCTCCCGTTCCGGGACCGCTCCTTCCGCCGGCTGCTCGGCTTTACCGCCTTCTTCTGGTTCGTGAACGGCTTCGGAGCGCCGCTCTGGACCCCCTTCATGCTGCACGACCTGCGGATGAACTTCGCCACGATCGGTTTCTTCACGGCCATCGCCAATGTCGCGGGGATCGTGGCGCTCATGTACTGGGGAGGGATCATGGACCGGTTCGGAAACCGACCCGCCCTCATCCTCTGCGTGGCGGCCACGAGCCTTCACCCGCTCTGTTACGTCGTGGCGACCCCCGATTTTATTCTGCCGCTCTACTGGGACGCCATCTCCAGCGGGATCGCATGGAAGGGGGTGGAGCTCGCCGCCTTCAACATGATGCTCGGCGCCTCGGTGTCGCGCGGCCGCGAGATGTACTTCGCGATGTTCGTCACGGTGCAGGGGATCTGCCAGGCGGCGGGGTCGGTGCTCGCCGGAGCGGTGCTGGAGTTGATCCCGTCGGTCACCGCCGGCGGTCACCTGTTCACCAACGCGCAGGTCGTTTTCGTGGGACTGACCCTGACGCGGCTGGCCTCGCTGCTGCTCCTGCGCCGCGTCCGCGAGGAGGGTTCCACGGGCGTCCGGGGGATGCTGAGGGCGACGATGGTGCATCTCCGGGAACGGATGTTCACCGGGGCGGCGAAGTAGCTGCCTGTCCCGGCAGGGGAAGGCTCGCAGGGCCACTCCCTGTGGGCGACCGGGCACGGACGGGGGCGAGGCACGGCCGTGTGGGGCGACTCTCCGCCAGACTTCGGAGACCGCGATGTCCGCCAGGCTTCTGACAATTCTCCTCCTCTTCGGCGCCGTCGCCGCCGCGGCGATCCTCTTCCTCCGACGCGACCGTGCCCCGTCCGCTCCACCGCCCCCCCTCCCCCTGCCCTCATTCCTCGACGCCGGCCTTGTGGAGCACTTCGACGCGATGCCCCGGGCGCCGCTCTGGGGGGGGGAGGCCGCCGACATCAGCCGGCTCCAGATCGTGTCCGACCCCGTGCGCCTCGGCCCCGGGGCAATCCGCTTCACGGTCCAGCCCGGCGACATCGCCGCGAAGCGGAACCGAGCCGAGATCAAACTGTTCGACTGCGGTCCGGTCGGCCGCGAGATGTGGTACGCCTGGAGTTTCCTGGTTCCTGCGGACTACGCCGACACCCCGGATCACACCCTCTTTCAGATCATGGGACAGTTCCACGACATGCCGGACCGCGCGCGGGGCGAGACCTGGGAGAACTTCCCCGCCCACCCGCCGATGGTGGCCGTCTGCTACGGCGTGCGGGACGGGAGGCCCTGCATCGCGCTGCAGTACGGGCTGGAAGGAGCGGTGCGGCAGATGTCGCTCACGCCGATCGGGAAGGGAAGATGGATCGACCTCCTCTTCCGCATTCACTGGTCGCGCGGACCGGACGGATACGTGGAGGCCTGGAGGGACGGACGACCCTTCACCCCGCTCTCGGGAACGGACGGACGCGTGTTCGGCCCGAACATGTACAACGACGCCCCCGCCATGCTGAAGATCGGTCTCTACCGGGAGGCGGGATTCACGACCACGAACAGCGTGTACTTCGATGAGGTGAGGGTGGGGCCGACGCGCGAGGCGGTGGAGCGGTAGTGATCCGTCTACGCTCATTCAGCGAGTGGTCTGTCTTTTTTCCCTCCCCCCGACCTGTCCTCCGTAGCCCGAAGGGCGCAGGAGGAAGGGGGAAGGGTAGCAAGGGGGGGGGCATCTGCATGCGGAAGGGCCGCTCCCCTCCCCCTCCCCCCGAGTAGCCTGCCGCAGGCGGGCGCAACGAGGGAAGGGGCGGGGGGAACAGCATCGGCCAGCCACTCGCACGATCAGGGGGACGAGTTTTCCGCAATGTCATCCTGAGCTCAGCCGGCCGCCGTCCGGCCGGCTGAGCGAAGGATCGCCAACGTCGGAGTCCGCGAACCGCACACGCTGGTGATCCCTCGCCTCGGCCTGCGGCCGAGGCCCAGGATGACAAGGAACGGGACGGTAGCCTCGTACGATCAGGGATGACGGTCCCCTACTTCGGGGAATCGTCCGGCGGCCGACGTGGAGGGCGGTCGCGCTCCGGCTTGGGGCGTCGATCCGGCGGATTCTGTGACTTTCCGAGATACCACTCGCCTTCCCGACAGACCCACTCCTGGGGCGGAGAGGTCTTGGGGGGATTCTCTCCCACCTGCACGACGATCTCGACGGTCGCGCGATCCCGTTCACCGCTGAGCCGGACGTCGGTGACGCGGAGACTCGCCTTGAGAAGTTTCCCCAGCCCGGCGATCACCCGGAGTCCGACTTCCACGCCGTTGCGGCCCTCCTCCCTGACCCACACGGGATCGACATACTTGAGCGCGGCAGCCATGTCCTCGTGAAGCATGGCGCGGGAAAATTCGTCCGCCCGGGCGGCGATCCGGTGCTGCAGGGCCTTGTCCTTGAGGGCGGCGTGCGCCTCGGAGACCTTGACCGCCGCCGGAGTCCCGGCGAAGCAGGTCGGAAAGGCCGCGATCGCCTCGATCGCGCGGGCGTAGTCATCCGATTTCTCGAACTCGCGGGCCCGTTCCAGGCACTGACGCCCGGCCTGCTCGGCTTCCTGGGTCCATTGCATCCGCACCTGCTCGGCGCGGCGCGAGGCCTGTTTCCCGGCGGGCATTGTGGGGTACCGCTTGAAGATGTCGTCGAACCGCCTCGCGGCCTCGACGTACTCCAGCGGGTGCGCCTTCCACCACGACTCGGCATCGGCCAGCGCCGCCCGGCTGGGGGCCCCGGCGGTCCAGCCGGCGGCGGCCAGCCCCAGGAACAGAAGGATCGCCCCGGCGGGAATCGCGATCCAAAGCCACCGACGGCGCGGCGCCGCAGGCTGGATCCCCGCCATCGTCGGAGTCGCACGGCCCCCCGCGAGGGCCGGCTCAGCCGATGGAGTGCTTCGCGGAGACGACGCGCCCTCGCCGGGTCCCCGGATGACCGTCGCCGATGTGGAAGCGTTGGCCGGGGCGCTCGCCGAGGTCAGGGTGTTCAGGTCCGCGAGTAGCGCCTGGCAGTTCGGGTATCGCCGGTCCGGGTCCTTCGCCAGCATGCGATCGAGAAGGGCCTGCAGCGCGGGAGAGGCCCCCGGGAGGACGGTGCTCAGGGCGGGCGGCGCCTCGGTCACGTGCTTGACGAGGACCGAGACCGGCGTGGTGGCCTCGAAGAGCGCCCGGCCCGTCAGCAGGTAGAAGAGCGTCGCGCCGAGGGAGTAGATGTCCGTCCGGCCATCGAGCGCCCGGTCCCCTTTCGCCTGCTCGGGCGAGATGAAGTTCGGGGTGCCGAGGATTTGACCCGTCTGCGAGAGCGAACTGTCGGCATTCACCTCGCGGGAGAGACCGAAGTCGGCGACCTTGAGTCGGCCGCCTTCATCGACGAGGAGATTCGACGGCTTCACGTCGCGGTGGATGATGTTCTGTTCATGCGCGGCGCCGAGCCCCGCCGCGGCCTGCCCGATGAGCACGAGGGCCTCAGAGGCGGGGAGGCGACCCCGCTTCCGCACCAGCTCCTCGACGCTCATCCCCGCCACGTACTGCATCACGATGAAGTGGCGGCCGTTCTGCAGGCCCACGTCGTAGACCTGAACGACGTTCGGATGTTCCAGCCGCGCCGCCTGCTGGGCCTCGCGGATGAACCGCTTCACCATGGCCTGCCGCTGGCCGTCGTCGGTCCCCGCGGGGAGGACCTTCACGGCAACGGGCTTGTTGAGCGTGAGGTGTTTGGCGAGGTAGACCTCCCCCATCCCGCCGCGGCCGAGAAGTTTCTCGATCCGGCACTTGCCGAGGGTCTGGCCGACGAGGGGGGACACGGAAGCGTCAGGCATGGGAGGTCACCGCGGCGAGGGACGCCGGACAATCGTGCCGCCAGTATGCCTGAAACGGCGGAATGTGCAAGGGGCATCGGGCGGGGGGCTTGCGACGGATGCAGCACCTACCGGCCGGCCCCGCGGATCGCCGCCAGCACTTTCTCGGGGGTGATGGGGAGCGTGGTGATCCGGACGCCGATGGCGTCCGCGACGGCGTTGGCGATCGCGCCGATCACGGGGAGCGAGGCTCCCTCCCCCGCACGCGGTATTCGTGCAGGTTCGGGTTCAGCACCTGTCCGTCCTTCGTCACCACCTGCTCCAGGAGCGCCTCGCCGAGCCCCATCACCAGCGCCCCCTCCACCTGACCGTGCAGCGTCACCGGATTCACCACCGTCCCGCAGTCGTGCACGTCGGTGAAGGTCTCCACCCGCACGTGGCCGGTTTCGAGATCGACGCTCACTTCCGCCACCTGCGCGCAGAACGAGTAGGCCGGAGAAGGTCCCACGGCCGCCCCCTTGAAGGCGCCGCCGAGCTTCGGAGGCGAGTAGGCCCCGGTCCCCACGATCGGGCCGTGACGCGAGAAGGCCCGGTGCGCGGCCTCCGCGAAGGTCACCTGGAGAGGCGCGCCGCCCGTGCCACCCGCGGGGGCCGGAGCGGCCGCCTCCCGCGGGCCGATCACGCCGTCCCGGCCCTCCAGTTCCTCCACGGGCACCCCCAGCAGCTCGGAGGCCGCCGCATGGACCGGCGCGCGGGCCGCCTCCGCCGCGCCCTTCACCGCGTTCCCCGCCATGAGCGTGAGCCGGCTGGCGTAGGCCCCGAGGTCCCAGGGCGTCAGATCGGTGTCGGCCGAGATCACCCGCACCTCCTCATACCGAACCCCGAGGGCCTCCGCCGCGATCTGGGCCAGGACCGTATCCGAGCCCTGCCCGATGTCCGGGGCGCCGGTGTAGAGCGTGGCGACCGTCCCATCCTCGGAAAGTTTGATCACGGCGCTCGAGTGCGGAAAGTCGGAGCGGTAGATCGGGTAGCCCGCGCCCGAGATGAAGGCCCCGCCCGCCATCCCGATCCCGCGTCCGCGCGGCCGTTTCCCCCGCTTGGCGTCCCAGCCGGAAATCCGCCGCGCCCGCTCCACGCACTCGCGGAATCGACAACTCGTAATCTGGAGATCGTTGACGGTCCTCTCGCCGGACTCGACCGCGTTCCGGAGCCGGAGCTCGGCGGGATCGATCCCCAGCCGGGCCGCCGCGATGTCGAGCACGCTCTCGAACGCGAACCGCGGCTGCGGACAACCATGCCCGCGCTGCGCCCCCTGCGCGGGGAGATTCGTGCTCACCCGGAGGCCGTCGAATCTGAAGTTCGGAACGCGATAAGGCATGGTGAGCATGCAGCCGGCGTAGTAGGTGGCGATGATCCCGTAAGACGTGTAGGCCCCGCCGTCGAGCGTTGAAGTCGAGTGGACCCCGGTGATCGTGCCGTCCTTCCGGAATCCGATCTTCATCCGGATCCACTGCTGGTGCCGCCCGCGGCCGTGACGGAACATGTCGGACCGGTCGTAGACGATCTTCACCGGCCGGTTCGTCCTCCGCGCGAGGAGCGCCGCCGCGAATTCGAGGACCGTTGTCTCCGCCTTCCCGCCGAATCCGCCGCCCATGTGCGGCTTGATGACGCGGATCTTCCCCTTCGGCAGCCCCAGCACCCGATGGAGCTGGTGCTGGACGTAGTGAGGGACCTGGTTCGCCGTCCAGACGGTGAGGTGCCCGTCCCCGTCCCACTCCGCGACCGCCGCGTGCGGTTCCATCGGGGCCTGGTGGCCGCGATGGCCGGTGAAGGTCTCCTCGACGACGAGGTCGCTCTCCGCGAAGGCCTTTCCGACGTCGCCGAAGCTCTGTTCGACCCGGGTGTTGACGTTGTGCTCGCCGCGCTTGTGGAGGCGCGGGGCGCCCTCCTTCATCGCTTCAAACGGGTCGAAGACGGCGGGGAGATCCTCGTACATGACCTCGACGAGGTCCGCGGCCCGTCGGGCGGTCTCGTCGTCGACGGCCGCCACGGCGGCGATCTTGTCGCCGATGTGGCGCGCGACGTCGGTGAAGATCGACTCATCGTAGCGTGCGGGGCTCACCCCGTAGAGGATGTCCGGCACGTCGGCCCGCGTGATGATGTCCTTCACGCCGGACAGCGCCATCGCCTTCGACGTGATGATTCCCGTGATGCGCGCGTGTGGACGGGAACTCGTGACGATCCGGGCGTGGAGCATCCCGGGCCGTTTGAGGTCGGCGGTGTAACGGGCGGCGCCGGTGGCCTTGTCGCGGGCGTCCTTCTTCGGCACCCCCACTCCCACCACGCGGCGATCTCCGACTCGCTCCACCTCCGGCGGAGTCCGTCCCGGCTCGAATTCCCTCCAGCGCCGGACGGCCTCGGCGATGCGGACGTAGCCGGTGCACCGGCAGAGGTTTCCTCCGAGGGCCTCGCGGATCTCGGCCTCGCCGGGATCCGGATTCCTCCGGACGAGCGCCACCGCCGAGAGAACCATGCCCGGGGTGCAGAAGCCGCACTGGATGCCGCCGAAGTGGATGAACGACTTCTGGATCGGGTGGAGCTCGCCGGTCGGCGCGATGCCCTCGATCGTGGTGACGGCGCGCCCTTCGACCTCGACGGCGGGGACGAGGCAGGAGGGCATCGGCTCGCCGTCGACGAGGACGGTGCAGGCCCCGCACACCCCCTCCTCGCACCCCTTCTTGGTGCCGGTGAGGTCGAGGTGCTCGCGGAGGAAGTCGGCCAGCATGACGTTGTCGCGGAGGAGCGCCGTGCGGGGTTCGCCGTTGACCGTCAGCGTGAGGGGATGGAGGGGCATGGGATCAGACCTTTCGGGATGGACTGTGACGGTTCGCCTTCCGTCACTCGCGGTTCGCCCTCTTCCCGGCGGTTTCCACCGCGCGACGGGTGAGGGCATCCACGATTTCGAGGCGGTATTTCGCGGAACCGCGGATGTCGTCGATCGGCTGCGCCTGCTCCAGGGCGAGTCGCGCGTTCTCGCCGAGGCACTCCGCATTGAACCTGTTTCCGAAGCGACAGGCCGCGGCCGGATGGACGAGAATCGGGGTGGGCGCCACGGCGCCGAGGACGACCCTGCAGCCGAGACACCCGCTGTTCGGATACGGCGCCAGCCGGATTCGAGCGGCCACGCCGGCGACGGCCAGCGAGGAGGCGCCGCGATAGGCGAACTTGAGATAACAGGCGCCGACCCGGACCTCCGCGGACATGAGCGACCCCGCGGGAATCCGGACGGCGGTCAGAATCTCGTGCGGCTGACGGACCGTACGACGGACCCCGAGGAAAAACCTGTCGAGCGGCACGGCCCGCCTCCCCTCCCGGCCCTCCAGAATCGCCTCCGCCTCGAGGGCGACGAGAATCGGCGCGAAGTCCGAGGACGGCACGGCCGAGATGAGATTCCCCCCGATCGTCGCGAGATTCCGGACCGGATAGGAGGCGAGCGTCCCCGCCGCCTCCGCCAGCGCCGGGGCCTCCGGGCGGACGAGAGCCGAAGCGGCGATCGCGTTCGCCGTCACCGCGGCGCCGATGCGAAGGGCGCCGTCCGGATCGAGGGCCATCTCGCCGAGAGGGGCGATGCGCCGGATCGAGACGAGATGCTTCGGAGCCCTCAGTCGCTCCTTCATGTCGACGAGCACGTCGGTCCCGCCGCAGACGACGGCCGCCTCCGCGCCCAGTTCCCCGAGGAGCCGGAGGGCTTCGGCGAGGGTGGCGGGGCGATGGCAGGTGAGTTCGGGAAGGATCATGGGAATCGGTTGCCTCGAAGCCGGAGCCGCGCCTGGCTCAGAACAACGGAAAAAGGGAACCACTGAAACCGCTGGGGCCACTGAGGCGTTGGACAGGACAGAATCTGACGCGCCGCAGGGCGGCGAAGGGCGGTGGACGCGTCCAACGCCGCGGAAAGCGGCGACGAGTCGCCGCCCTCCAAAGGGTTGCTACTCGCCGATCACATCTTTCGCGATCACGTCCCGCAGCAACTCGGAGGTTCCGCCGCCGATGAGCAGGAAACGGGCGTCGCGGAAGAACCGCTGGGCCGGGTACTCCATGGCGAATCCATATCCCGCGAGGACCCGGGTGGCGGTGTCGGCGATCCGGTTCGCGGTTTCCGAAGCGAAGAGCTTCGCGATCGCCGACTCGCGACCGCACTTGACGCCCCGCTCGATCCTGCGGCCGGCCTGAATGACGAGGAGCCGCGAGGCCTCCAGATCGACCGCCGCCTGGGCCAGCATGTGGCGGATGGCCTGGAACTTCGCGATCGGGCGCTCGAAGCAGACGCGATCCTTCGCGTACCGGATCGCCTCGTCGAGCGCGGCGCGGCCGAGTCCGACCGCCAGTGCCCCGGTCATCGTCCGCACCTGATCCAGCATCCGGCCGAGATCGGCGACCCCCGCCTGTCCCAGCGGCACGCCGGCGCAGTCTTCGATCGCCAGTTCGGTCAGCTCCCCGGCCCGGAGTCCCACCGTGGCGATCTTCCGCCCCACCGTGAGGCCGGCGGCGCCGCGCTCCAGGAGGAAGAAGCGGAGCCCCTTCAGCCCCTGCGTGCGGTCGATCGAGGCGGCCACCGTGAAGAAGTCGGCCACCGTCCCGTTCGTCACCCACATCTTGTGTCCGCGCAGCCGCCAGCCGTCGGCCGTCTCCCGCGCCGTCGTCTCGATCCGGGCGAGGTCCGATCCGGCGTTCGGCTCGGAGAGGCAGAACGCCCCGACTTTCTCCCCGCGCAGGGCGGGACCCAGCAGGCGTCGGTGATGCTCCGGAGTGCCGTATCGGAAGACGAAATCGGTCCCCATCATGGCCTGCATGGCGACCGCCGCCGCCAGACTCATCGAACCGCGTCCGAGCTCCTCGGCGAGAATGAGATAGGTGACGAAGGCCGCCCCGCTGCCTCCGACCGACTCCGGGTAACGAAGCCCGAAATAGCCGAGTTCGCCGGCGCGGTGGAAGAGGTCACGGGGAAACTCCCCGCGCTCGTCGAGCGCGGAGGCCGCGGGCGCCACCTCGCGATCCACGAATCGCGAGACGGAGGCGCGGAACTGGTCTTCCTCGGGGGTGAATTCGATCATGGAACATGACTCCGGGCCGTCAGCGGGCGGGTCCCGACCTCGTCATGACGGATGAAACCGGCGAGCGAGAAACACGCGCGCGCGGTCAGGGCGAATCGGCCTCCAGCGACCGGTCGGTCCCCGCCCCTACATCTTTCCGCAACACACAAACCGACACTCGGCGGCCCCCGCCGCCGCACACTCCTCCTCCCGGCACTCCGCGGCGCCGAAAAGCGTGTCCCCCAGGCCCGCGATCACGCCGCGGGTGAAGTGACACACCGGTCGATCCGACGGCCCGTAGGCCTCGGCGAAGGGGGAGCCGGCCACCTCGACCTCGAACGAGGCCGCGTCGAATCGCGTCACCCGGAACAGGCCCCAGCCGATGTCGCGCCCCATGTCGAGATAGGCCTGGGCGAACTCCCGCCCCTCGAGCGTCGAGACCGTTCGCATCTTCGCCGAGGAGTTCCGCCCGCCGGCCCGTCCACCGGCCTCGAGCCAGACGGCCACCTGGCCGCCTGAGGCCTCCGCCGCCTTCTGGAATCCGATGAGCGTCGCCGGCTGGATCAGCAGGTAGCGGATCCCGCGGATGCTCACCCGGCCGGAACTGGAATCGAAGTCGATCACGGAGTCATCCGCCTCGGCAGGGCGAGTCACTGTAGGGGCGGCCCTTGCGGCCGCCCTCCTGTGGACAGTCTAAGCCGCAGAACAGGCGGGCGGGGCACCTGTCCTCCATTCGTGTGGCGGAAGCTCCGCCCCTGCACCATATCGAACGAGTCGGGCTCCCCCGTCAGACGCCGTAATCCTCCTTCGCCCGCCCCGCCGAAACCTTCCCGTCCCGCACGTCGCGCATGACCTCATCTCGAACGCGATCTTTCGGGTCGCCGTATCCGCCCGCGCCGGGGGTGCGCAGGCTCACCACATCGCCCGGCTTGAGCGTGTCGATCCCCTTCGAACGGACGCGCTGCTCGTTGATGAAGGTCGCCCCCATGGCGCCGTCCTTTCCGCCCAGGACTCCGAACGGCGGGAACTTCTGCCGGTCGGCGTATCGGGAGAAGGTCATCTCCGTCAGGGCCCGGATGTCCCGCCGGAGCGCCAGTCCGCCGCGGTGCTTCCCCGCCCCCCCGGTGTCCGGGATGAACTCGTAGCGCTCGACCCGGAGCGGATACTCGAGTTCCGCCGCCTCCACCGGGCTGTTCATGAATCGCGTGAGATGCGAATCCTGCCCGTCGCGGCCGTCCTTCTCCGGCCGGCCGCCGGCGCCGCCGCCCTGGATGTCGATGCAAACGAACCGCTTCCGGGTCCCGGGGAAGTTCCCGCTGAAGGCGTTCGTCATGATGTTGCCGTGCGAGCCGGCCGTGACCCGGTCGGGATAGGCGGCCGACAGCGCGCGAAACGTGGCCTCGGAGATCTTCTGGGAGGTGGTGGTCCGCGCCTGGACCGCCGCGGGCGGATGCGGATTCACGACCAGCCCCGGCGCCGCCTCCACACGGAACGGCCGGTAGCATCCCGAATTCGGGGCGACGTGGGGATCGATGACGCAGATGAGCGCGTAGTAGACCGCCGCATGCGTCGTGGCGATCGGACAGTTGACGTTTCCGCGCACCTGCGGGCTCGTCCCCTCGAAGTCGATCGTCGCCGAATCGCCCTTCTTGCGGATGTTCACGCAGACGCGGATCGGAGCGTCGGTCACCCCGTCGTCGTCGACAAAGTCCTCGCCGAAGTAGGTGTCGTCGGGAACGCGCGCGAGTCCGTCCCGGATGCGGCGTTCCGACTGCTCCATGAGGGCGGCGGTCGAGGCCTCCACCGTCTCCCGGCCGTACCTCGCCAGCGTCTCCTGGAAGCGCCGCGCGCCGACGAAATTGGCGGCCGCCTGGGCCCGGATGTCGCCGAGCGTCTTGTCCGGGACGCGGATGTTGGCCCGGAGCAGTTCGAACAGGTCGGTGACCTCCTGCCCGGCCCGGTAGAGTCGAACCATGGGGAGCCGGAGCCCCTCCTGGAAAATCTCGGTCAATCCTCCCGCCACCGTCCCCGGCGCCGATCCGCCCACGTCCGAGTGGTGCGCGATGCTGCCGGTGAATCCGACGACGCGGCCCTCGAAGAAGACCGGAGTGAACATTTGCAGGTCGGTGAGGTGCTGCCCTCCGAGGTACGGATCGTTCGAGAGGATGACGTCCCCCTCGTGCCAGTCGGTCACGCGCTTCAGCAGTTCGACCATCGTGAACTCGAAACCGGTGAGGAGCATCGGGGCATGGTGTCCCTGCGCGAGGGTCCGGCCGCGCCCGTCGAACACCGCGCAGGTGATGTCCATGATCTCCTTGATGATCGTGGAGCGCGAAGTGCGGACCAGGGTGAAGCCCATTTCGTCCGCGATCGACTCGAGCCGGTAGCGGAGGACCTGGGTCGTGACCGGATCGGGTTTCATGGGCTCTCCCTCAAGTCAATCACCAGATTCCCCCAGCCGTCCAGGCGAAGGGTGCGGCCGGGCGGGACCACGGTGCAGGAAATCTCCTCCTCGATCACGGCCGGGCCCTCCACCTCCTCTCCCTCCCCGAGCCGGCTGCGCTCGCAGATCTTTGACTCGACGAACCCGTCTCCCGCAAAGTAGACCGGGCGCCGGCCCTTGACCGCCCCGGCGGCGCGCGACGGCCGGGGAAGCCTCATCTCGGGCGAGAGTCCGAGGGCCGTCACGCGCAGACTCACGATCACCGTCTTCTCGTCCACCGCCTTGAAGGCGTAAATGCGCTCGTGCATCTGCGCGAAGTCGTCCAGGATTCTCTTCAGGTCCCCCGATCCGGGACGGTCGCGCCGCTCGACCGGCACGTTCAGTTCGTACGACTGGCCCTCGAAGCGCAGATCGGCGCTCCAGAGAATGCGCCGGTCCCCCTCGCCGATCCCGTCCTCGGCCAGCTCCCGATGTCCCATCTGTTCGAGCTCCTGAAAGGCGGAGGAGAGCCAGGAGGGATCCAGGTCGGACTCGGCCTTCATCACCGTGCGGGCGAAGTCATGCCGCGTGTCGGCGACCAGGAGACCGAACGCGGAGAAAGCGCCCGGGTAGGGCGGAACGATGACCCGTCGCATCCCGAGGTCCTCCGCGAGTTCGACGGCGTGCAGCGGGCCGGCGCCGCCGAAGGCGAGGAGCGCGAAATCACGCAGGTCGTAGCCGCGCTGGACGGTACGGGTGGCGATCCCCTTCCCCATGTTGGCGTTCACGACGCGCAGGATGCCGTGGGCCGCCTCCTCCGTCCTGAGGCCGAGCGGCTCGCCGACGTGTCGCCGGATGGCCTCCGCCGCGAGGTCCTTGCGGAGGGCGATCTCGCCGCCGAGGAAGTAGTCGGGACTGATCCGACCGAGGACCAGATTGGCGTCGGTGACCGTCGGCTCGCCGCCTCCGCGTCCATAGCAGGCCGGTCCCGGCGAGGCCCCCGCGCTCCGGGGCCCCACGGTGAGCGCCCCCCCGCGGTCGATCCACGCGATCGAACCGCCCCCGGCGCCGATCACGTTCACCTCGTCCATCGCCACCTTGATCGGAAATCCCTCGAAGTTGGCGTCGGTCGTGACATGAGCGAGCCCCTCCGCGATCAGGCTGATGTCGAACGAGGTCCCGCCCATGTCGACGGCGACGATCCGGGGCTCGTCGATCAGCCGCCCGAGGAAGGCGGCCGCGGTGGCGCCTCCCGCCGGTCCCGAATTCACGAGATTCACCGACCGCCCCTTCGCCGCGGAAGCGCGCATCGCCCCCCCGTTCGCCTGCACGAGGCGGAGATCGGTGGCGGGATAGCGGTCGCCGATCCGGCGCGAAAGGCGCTCGACGTACGACTCGACGATCGGCTGGAGGTAGGCGCTGATGACGACGGTCGAAGTCCGTTCGAACTCCCTGAATTCAGGGCAGATGTCGCTGGAGATCGAGACATAAACGCCCGGCAGTTCACGCTGGAGGATTTCGCGCGCCCGTCGCTCATGATCGGGGCGCAGGAACGAGAAGAGGAAGCAGACCGCGACGGCCTGCACGCCCTGCGTGCGGAAGACCTCCGCCGCGAACCGGACGGAGGCCTCGTCGAGCGGGACCACGACCGAGCCGTCGGCGCCGACCCGCTCGACCGCCTCGAGGCGGAGCGAACGCGGGACGAGCGGCTCGGGATTGTCGACGTTGAAGTCGTAGAGCCCCTCGGCGGGCCGCTGCACGCGGCCGATCTCGAGCACGTCGCGGAAGCCGGCGGTGGTGAGCAACCCGGTCTTCGCCCCCTTCCGCTCGAGCAGGGCGTTCGTGCCGATGGTGGTGCCGTGGACCACGAGACCGAGCGCTTCGGCGCCGGCGCCGGCCGCGCGAAGCAGCTTGTCGATGCCGGCGAGGACCCCTTCGGAGGGATCCGAGGGGACGGTGTAGGTCTTGCGAACCGTGATGCGGCCCCGTTCGTCCGTGCCGATCACGTCGGTGAAGGTGCCGCCGACATCGATTCCGAGACGGATCATGGGCAGTGTACCTCTCGCGTGTCCCCCGAGCGCCGCGCCGCCGTCCGGCGCGACGCGAGGAGTGTGCGATGCGGGAAATCCGGCCTGTGCGGCACAGGCTCGAGAGCCTGTGCTACCGACTCTCTTCCAAGTCCCTCGTTTTCAGACAGAGCCTGGCCCGGATTTTTCGTGAACCAGAGCTCCGTAGCCCCGAGTAGCGGCCGCAGGCCGCGTAACGAGGGGCGGCACAGGCGAATGGCCCTGCGCCGGGAGCCGGCCCCTCGTTACGGCCCCGCAGCACGTGCTGCGGGGCCTACTCGGGGCCTCGGGGATCCGCCCAGCCGCTTCGTCGTCCGGACGTGCGCGAGATTTCATGATTAATCCGGGCTAGAACGCCGGCTCCCGGAACTCGCCGAACACCTCCTTGAGCGCGGCCGTGATTTCGCCCAGGGTGGCGCGCGCCTTCACCGCATCGAGGATCGGCGGCACCAGATTCTCACTCCCCTCCGCCGCCCTTCCCACCGCCGCAAGGGTCCGTTCCGCCGCGGCGGCGGAGCGGGTCGCCCGCAGGTCCCGCAGGCCCGCGGACTTCGCCTTTGCCGCCGCCGCGTCGTACGGATGAACCTCCACGGAGGGGGGAGTCGCCCCGCCCGCGGCATGCCGGTTCACCCCCACCTTGGGCATCTGACCCGAGCGCAACCGGCGCTCGATTTCGTACGCCTGACCCGCCAGACGACGCTGGATCGTGCCCTGCTCGATGGCGTTCACGATCCCGCCCAGCGCGCGAACCTCGGCCATGGAGGCGACGATCCGCTCCTCCATCGCGCCGGTGAGCGACTCGATGTAGTACGAACCGCCGAGCGGGTCGACCGTGTCGCAGAGCCCCATCTCCTCCGCCAGGATCTGCATCGTCCGGAGGGCCAGAAGGGAGGCCTTCTCGCTGGGGATCGTGTACGCCTCGTCGTAGCAGCAGAGGGCCATGGTCTGCGCCCCCCCCAGCGCCGCCGCCAGCGCGTAGCAGGCGCCGCGCACGATGTTGTTCTCGGGCTCCTCGATGGTGAGGCCGCTCCCCCCCCCGCCGGCGATCATGCGGAGGTGCATCGACTTGGCGTCCCGGGCGCGATACTCGTCGCGCACGATCGCGGCCCAGCGGCGGCGGCCGGCGCGAAACTTGGCCACCTGCTCCCAGAGATTTCCGTAGACGTTGAAGTTGAAGGTCACGCGGGGCGCCACGTCGTCGATGGCGAGGCCGCGCGCGAGGGCGGCATCGAGATAGGCCCGGGCGATCTCGAAGGCGAGTCCCATCTCCTGGGCCGGGTTGGCGCCCGACTCTCGGAGGTGGTAGCCGCAGACGCTCACCGCATTGAACTTCGGGGCGCTCCGGCCGCAGAACTCGATCGCGTCCGCCACCAGCCGCACGCTCGGCCCGACGGGAAAGATCCACGCCCCGCGGCCGACGAACTCCTTGAGGATGTCGTTCTGGATCGTCCCGCGCACCTGCCCGATCGGCACCTGCTGCTTCTCGGCGACCGCGAAGAGCATCGACATGAGAACGAGCGCCGGGGCGTTGATCGTCATGGCCGTCGAGACGCGGTCGAGCGGGATGCCGTCGAGCGCCCTTTCGAGATCGTCGAGCGTGTCCACGGCCATGCCGACGCGTCCCACCTCCCCCTCGGCGCGGGGGTCGTCGGAATCGAGTCCAAGCTGGGTCGGGAGATCGAAGGCGATGTTGAGGGCGTTCTGGCCGTGGGAGAGAAGCGAGCGAAACCGCTCGTTGGTCTGCGCCGGGGTGCCGAAGCCGGCATACTGTCGCATCGTCCAGGGCTGCCTGCGGTACATGAGCGGATGAATGCCGCGCGTGAACGGAAACTCGCCGGGGCGACCGGGGTCGTGCCCGGTCGCGTCGTCGGCCGTGTACAGCGGCTTCACCTCGATACCGGACTCGAGGAAGACGCGCGGCACCTCCGGCGTATCCACTCGACGATCTCCTCAAACGGCGCCCCCATCCGGAAGACGCGCTCGATCCCGCACTCGCGGAGGGCCGCCTCGTCCTGCACGGGAATCACCCCGCCGACGATCACCGGCTTCCCGCTCCCCGCGAGCCGGGCCACGACGTCGCGACAGATCGGCAGGTGTGCGCCGGAGAGGATGCTGAGCCCCACGACGTCGACATCCTCGTCGATCGCCGCGCGGGCGATCTCGGCCGGGGTGCGGTGAAGCCCCGTGTACACGACCTCCATCCCCGCGTCGCGCAGGGCCTGCACCACCACCTTGGCCCCCTTGTCGTGGCCGTCGAGACCGGGCTTGGCGACGAGGACGCGAACGGGGCGGGGGTCGGCCATGTCAACTCTCACGATCCTGATGCTGCGTCATGACGCGGAATACCAGGTTACCGTCCCGTCCCATTGTCATCCTGAGCCTCGGCCGCAGGCCGAGGCGAAGGATCACCAGCGTGTGCGGCTAACAGACTCCGACGCTGGTGATCCTTCGCCCAGCCGTCCAAACGGCGGCCGGCTGAGCTCAGGATGACAAGGAAGTAACCCCGTACGACGCGGGTTCGCCTTGCTCACCCGCGGCCCGGGGACTCCCGCCGGCCCGTACCGGTGTCCACGCCAGACTCCTCGCGTCGCCCCGTGGCGCGTGCTACGGAGCGACGCCCGGAATGACACCCGGTGGGCGCGGCCCAGGTTCAGAACCTCCCCAACTTCACCAGATCCTCGACCCCCCGGCGCGGGGTCGGCTCGGGCGACTCCGCCGGATGGCCGATCGGGAGGATCGCCACGGGGAGGAGCCGTTCGTGCGCCCCCACGGCCGCCCGCACGGCCGCGTCCTCGAACGATCCCACCCAGACCGAGCCGAGTCCGAGGTCCGTCGCCCGAAGCTGGGCGTAGGCGCAGGCGATCGAGGCGTCCTGGAGGCAGTAGAGTTCGATCCCGCGGCAGCCGTACCGGCCGGAGGTCCGGGCCGGATTCGCGAAGAAGACGAGCATCGCCGGAGCGGCGAGCATGCAGGGTTGTTCGTGCGCGGCGGCGGCCAGCGCCGAGCGGACCCCCGGATCGGTCACGAGGACGATCTCGTACGCCTGCAGGTCGCCCGCGGACGGGGCGGCGTTCGCCGCCTCGAGAACGGCCCGCATCTTCTCCGCCTCCACCGGCCGGGGCTCAAAGTCGCGGATCGATCGGCGGGTCCGGAGCAGTTCGTGGAATTCCAAGGTCTCTCCTTTCACATTCTCCTCAACACCGACACAAACGCCACCGCCCCGGGACCGCCGATGTTCTGCGTCACGCCCTGCCGCGCGCCGGACACCTGACGACCCTCCGCGACACCCTGAATCTGTCGCATCACCTCGTAGACCATCCGGAGCCCGGTCGCCCCGACCGGGTGCCCGCAGGAGAGCAGCCCCCCGCTCGGATTGACCGGCATCCGGCCGCCGAGACGGGTCACTCCGTCCCGGAGGAGCCGCGGCGATTCGCCCCGCCCGCAGAAGCCGAGGTCCTCGCAGGCGATCAGTTCGTTGATCGAGAAGCAGTCGTGCACCTCCGCGAGATCGAACTCCTTCGCGGGATCGCCGATCCCGGCCTGCGCATAGGCGGCCGCGGCGGCCTGGCGGACGGCGGGGAAGCCGATGAAGTCGAAGGCGTCGTCGTGGAACGGCGCGTCCCAGCCCGAGGAAACCGAGAATCCCATCCCGGCGACGAGGACGCGCGACCGGTAACGGGCGGCATCCGCCTCCCGGACGAGGACCAGGGCCGAGGCGCCGTCGGTCGTGGGGCAGCAGTCGAGCAGGGTGAGCGGCCAGGCGACCATCGGCGAACCCAGCACCTGTTCGGCGGTGACCGGCTTCCGCTGGTGCGCCTTCGGATTTCCCGCGGCGTGCCGATGGTTCTTGACGGAGACCGCGGCGAGATCCTCGCGCGTGAGGCCGAACTCCTTCATCCGCCGCACCGCGAAGACCGCAAACGAGCCGGCGGCGGTGAACCCCTTCTGGTAGAACGGATGCCCCGTCTCGACCATGAGCTTGACGATGCTCTCCTGCGGCGGCCGGTCGCGCTGCTTTTCGACGCCGACGGCGAGGGCGACATCCACCTGTCCGGCGAGGAGGGCGTGGGCCGCGTTCCGGAGCGCGTCGCCGCCCGACGCGCAGAAGTTCGAGACGCGGGTGATCGGCATCCCGCCGACGCCGAGCGACTCGGCCAGGTCCATCCCGGAACGGCCGCGGTGGACGCCAACGTCCGGGAACGCGGTGCTGAGCCAGGCGGCGCCGATCTGCCGGGGCTGCAGCCCCGCCTCTCCGAGCGCCTCGCGGCACGCCTCGGCGACGAGGTCGGTGTACGACCGGTCGAAGTGCTCCCCGAAGGGGGTACAACCGGCGCCGACGATGGCGATGTGGTCAGTCACTCCATCACCGCTTTCCAGTAGTACTGCGGAACGCCACCGCCCATGTGCAGGCGACGCAGGACCAGCCGGATCCGGGTCCCGAGAGCCACGGCCTCGGGCGGCGCGTCCGCCACCTGCACCACGATTCGCCCACCGCCGTCGAGATCGACCACGGCCATCGTGACAGGCGGCGCCGGGGTCGGAACGTAGTACTCGTGCGTGAACGAGAACACCGTCCCCGTGCGGGAGAGCGGGAAGCGGGTCGGGGCGGCGGTCGAACCGCATCGGCCGCAGGCCGGCATCGGGACGGTCTGGATCGCCCTGCACGAGGCGCATCGCGCCCCGTGGAGACGGATCAGGAACTCGGAGTCGCGCTGCTCGATCGCCGGGGAGGAGAAGACTCCGCGTCCGGCGCCGTTCTCGAAGAAGCTCCGGGAGGCGAGCCATCGGCCGTACTCGGTCACCGGCCGGGCGCGTTCGACGGCCGGCGCAAAGGTGGCCTCGGGGACCGGGCCGGTGATCTCCACCGTGGCGGCATCGAGTCCCTCGGCGCATGAGACCCAGAGATACCGGTCCCCTCCGCCGGGCCGGGGCCGGCCCCCGGCCGCGGCCTCGCCGGAAGAGGCTGAGCGTGAGCCCGGGTCCGGCCCGGCCCGTGCCCCCGCCGACTCCACGAGTTCGACGAGCGCGAGGAGCGGATGGGCCGCCCCGCAGAAACCGATCCGCTCCAGGGCGGCGTCGGACGCGGGAAGCCCGAGGGCGGAGGCCGCGGCGCGGGCGGGTCGGAGTCCCGGCGCCGAAACGCCGGCCCGCCCACACTCCTCGCGTCGGACGCGGGAGGCGAGGCGCGTGGCCTGGTGGGCCAGGAAGCGGGCATCGTCGGAGTTCCACTCGACCGGATCGGCGGTCGAGGTCCAGCTGGAAAGTTGAGCGAGCCCGGGACCCTCGCCGACGAGGATCGCGGCCGCGCCGTCGCCGACCGCCGTCTCCCGGTCCGAGCCCGGCGGCTCGGTGAGGCGGTCCGCGGCGACGACCAGGGCGGGAAGGCGACGCGACTCGAACGCGAGGCGGAGGGCCGAAACGCCGCACCGCCAGGCGCCGCCGAGCGACACGACCTCGACGCCCTCCGGGAGATCGAGCGCGGCGGCGACGCGTTCCGCCTGGGCCGCGGCATGGCGGGGCCAGGAAGTGGAGGCGATGAAGAGGGTCTGGAGACGGGAGCGGTCGAAGGACTGGAGGGCCCGATCGGCGGCGGCGTAGGCGAGGGTGGGGGGGTCCTCATCCCAGGAAGCGAAGCGCCGGGCGCCCCGGGCGGGTGGCCGCCCGTACGCGCGATTCACGGTTTCCGCCGACAGCTCCCAAGGCGGAACCCGCGCCGCGACGGCGAGGATCGCCGGCTCCATAGGCCCGCATTCTACCGGGCCGGCAAGTTGTTAACAAGACTAATGACATCTACGGAACCAGCGAGTTTCCCTTGAAGAAGTCTTCTTCTTCTTATATGTGGACGCTTCAGGTGCCCTCAAACTCTGCACGGATGTTCCGTGCCACACCCACTCAGGAGGAGGAGAGCCATGAAGCACACTCGGAAGCAGTCGTTGGGCTAGGGCATCGCCACCGTCGTGGCAACCCTGCTGTTCGTGTGCGGCGTTCCGGTTCGAGCCCAGGAGGAAGCGCCTGGAGACACCGGAGGAGAGGATCCCAAGGATCGCAAGGATTGCAGCATCGGAGTGGACATCACCGCCCTGAAGGCGCAGACTTCCCGGTGGACGAAGCATGGCGCCCGAATTGAGATCGTCATGCAGTGGCGATCGTGGACCGACGCGGAGACTCACAGCATCACTACGACAACGGGGATCATCGTTCAAGTCGAGAACACGAACGAGGACGGAACGACGACTCGAGAGAACAAGCGATTGGTTGCAGGGCGGCATGAAGCGGAGAACCTGCCGCCGACGGTTACGCCGAAGGACATTCGAGGCCTGAGTACGGGTCCCCGCAGCACAACTCCCGATTCAGCGAATAGGAGCGACCTCGAAGATCAAGTGGAAGACGACGAGACGCTGATGACCGATCTGGACGCTGGATTCACTGTCTTTGGCGAGGTGGTGGGTGATTGCAGCGGGCCAGGAGCAGATCACGACGACGCCATGGTCACCGCCGATCTCGTGATCGGTGCGAATGGAGTTGGTTCCATTGAGTGGAGCATCGACCATTAGCCTGCGCGGAGTCATGCTCGCCGGCGGAACCGTAGCACTCTGCGCCGTCGGAGTGTGGCTCTCCGTTTCACCTCCCCCCTCCACCCCTTGCTCGCGGGGTGGGGGGGAAACGAAATCCCCCCTACCTCCTCCACGACCGGGACCTCCCGACTTTTCAAACGCTGGAGTTGTGCCCCTCGCACTTCCCGACGCCACGCCGACATCAAACGAATTGTGCGATTCGCTGGAACCGTCGGATCCCGCACTTGCTCGCGGGGCAACGAAGGAGGGACTCGCTCTGGCCCGCGAGATGGACGCCTTCGCAAGACTACTGGCCAGACGGATCCGTGAGGAGAACCCCATCACGCTCTTCGACGAGCTCTCGAAGATGATTGCAGAAAGGGCCGAGAGCGATGGCGGAAGAATACGGCAGGCATGTGCGCTCAGAATCCTCCCGGCCCTCGTGGAGCGCGAACCGAAGCTCCGATCGATGGTGGTACCCTTCCTGACCACCGAGGCGAGACGACTGGACGACCCGGGCGCGGCCGCGAGCGCTCTCGCGGCACTGTTTGGAGTTCCGTACGCTCCCTGGCCGGGGTGGGACTCGAAGACCGGCCGATTGACCGGCACCTTGGGGCACTCTGGCCTGAATCGTCCGACGGCAAACCCATGGCCGAGCGAGGTTGCGGAGATCTTCTCAAAGGGGCTTCTTGACCAAGACTCCCCCTTGACTGAGTTCGGCGAGACTCTCGACTTTGCGCTCTCCGGAAGACCGGACGAGTACGTGAGGATTGCCGTCCATGCCCTCGGACTTCACCCCGATCCGGCTCGCACTGAAGTCTTGTTGCGCTTCCTTGAAACCCGGCATCGCCCGCTCGTTGCCCGTGCCGCTGCGGACTCGCTGGGGCGATATCCGCCAAACCCCCAGATCGAGGCGGCGCTGGTTGCGGCTGCGCAAAGCTACCCGGGCTTCTTCGTGCGAGATGCGGCCCTCCAATCTCTGGCGAGCCTGTATCCCTACGGGGAGCGGGTAGAGGAACTCCTCCTGAGTCTCCTTCTGGATCCACAGGATCTGAAGGGACGTCAAGTCGTACGCTTGGCCGAGAGCGCGGCCAGGTCAGTGGCGCGCTTCTACCAAAGATTTCCGGACGACAAGGGAACGCGCGAGATCGTCAGAAAGGCGCTCTCCGGAAGCTTGGGAGAAATCGCTCAAGACGAGTTGTTGGTCTGGGTCTCGACGGAAGGACGCCAGGAGTGGACCACCGTGGTGCGGGACATGGCCCGGGGTCAGGCGGATTCCCCCACGATCCGCCGTTTTCAGTATGTGAGTGAGATTCTCGACGGAGTCAAGCCGCCGCGCCGACTGCTGGAACTCGAATCGGATCTTTCCAAAATCCCGGAGGACGATCACTCACCCGAGGCGGAGGAGCGCCGAGGCGCCATCCGGGATGAAATCCGTGATGTCCAGAGGTTTCTCCCGCCTGAGCCCGACAGGTAGCCGCGTCGACAAACTCCGCCACGCGCCGTAGCTACTCCTCCTCGAGCATTCTCAACACGCTTTCCCGCGTCTTCTCGACGTCCATCTCCTCCACCGGCTTCTCCCGCACGTCCTTCCCCGTCAGCCGCGTGATCGCGTTGATGGCGTGGTACACGCACCGGTCCTTGGGATCGCCGCCGAGGATCTCGCGGAGGGTCTTGAGGACCGACTTGTCCCCGACGGCGCCGATCGTCACGATGTACCGCTCCCTCACCCACCAGTGGAACTCCAGATCCTTGAACTTCGCCCAGTCCCGGAGGAACTTGGCGCTGAGCCAGCCGCGCTCTTCGTCCGTCAGAGGCCCTTCCTTGAATTCGAGGTCCTTGACCGCCTCGCGCGCGAGGGTGACCGCGGCCTGGGGCCTGGCGTACTTCAATTGGTTGGAACTGCCCCGGTATCCCGCCCACTCGAGATCGAGCAGCGACTTCTCCTTCTCCGCGAGACGGACCTGAACCCAGAAATCACTTGAGGAACCCGTGATCGACCCCTTGAAGACCCGTTCGAGCCCGGCCGCGGCCACGACGGCCAGTTGCCGCAGCAGGGCCTCATAGGCCCCGGTCTTCATCCTCGCGCGCTTGATGACGAGCGGGGCCTCGTCCGGCGGCCACTTCGATTTATACGGTTTCCACCCTTCGTCAAACTGGAGGTGAAGCACCTCCACCCCGTCCGCCCCGGGCCGGAAGCGCCGCCAGCCGAGCGTGCCGCCGTGGCCGCTCCCGTCTCCGATCTCCAGCTCGGCCCCGGCGTCGTAGGTGGGCGGGGAGCCCCAGGTGACGGTGTAGTCCTCACTCTGGAGCAGTTCCTTAACGCGCTCGTCATCCGGGGTGGCGAGGGCCGCGGACGGCAGGAGCGCAAGGGCGAAGCAGACGAGCAGGGGACGCATGAGGTTCCTCCCTCCAGGATGATGGACGCCAGTTTATGCCCGGCCAGTGAAGGGAGTCAAGGCGAAAGCGTCCATTTGGAGTGCGGGAACTTGTTCCCCCGCCACCCGGATGGCGGGCAGACGCTTTTCGGGGCCTGACCCCGTGAAACGCGCCCGGCCCGACGGGCACTCGGTGATCAGCCCGCTGGGCCTGTTCGTGGACGAATACCCCGTCGTAAAGCCGGGGCAACGCCCTGCCAGAGAAACAGAAACAACAACAACCGAAACAACAACCACAGAAACAACAGAAACCGGGCATGGTCAGGGGCAAGTCGCGGCCGCTTCGCGGCTCGGGGACGGGCAAGCGGGCTGCGCCGCGCAAGGCGGCGACGAGTCGCCGCACTCCAGAGAGCGGCGCGAGGCCGCACTCCAAATCAGCCCTGCCACTTTCGCGACAGCAGCTCCAGCGCGCGGTCGTTGCGGTACGGGATGTCCATGTGGCCGTCGTCGAACTCCTCGTGGACGTGGGGGAGGCCCCACTCGCGGAGGCGGCGGGAGAAGATGCGGGCGCCGTGATGGAGCTGGAATTCGTCCCTCGTCCCGCAGTCGAGGAAGATGAAGCGGAGACGCCGAAGGTTCGCGCGATAGCGGTCCATCATCGCGACCGGGTCCCACTTGATGAACCGGCGCCACACGTCCCACCGCAACTGCCCCGTCTTCTCGTCCCACGGAACATCGAAGCCCAGCGGCGACTTCGGATTCGGGGCGTAGCAGGCGGACATCGCCACGAGGTTGATCATCATCATCTGCTCGCCGGACTTCTTCGGCGACTTCCAGAACTTCCGGAGGAACTTCGCCGTGGTGCCGCCGTGCCTCGGCAGCGCGGAGAGGTACTTCGGGATGTCGGGGAAGTAGCAATAGCAGAAGTACATGTCCCCGCTCTGACAGGCGACGAGGCCGAAGACGTCCGGGTGGCGCATCCCCAGCACGATGGCGCCGTACCCGCCGCTCGACTTCCCCATCACGGCCCGGGAACCCGGGCGCGGGAGAGTGCGGAAGGTACGGTCGATGTGCGGGACGATCTCGCGGACGACGTAGTCCTCGTACCGTCCCACCGCGGAGGAGTTCAGGTACTGACTGCCGCCATACCGGGTGAAGCAGTCGGGGAAGACGACGATCGCCTCCTTCATCCTGCGCTGCCGGATGAGCCGGTCGCACCGCTCGGGGAAGGTCTCGCTCCACGGGCGGCGGTTGAGGTGCGATTCGCCCGAGCCGGTGAAGCCGGTGAGGACGTAGATGACGGGAAAGCGTCGCGTCGACCGGCCGTAGGAGGGCGGGAGATAGACCGGCATCCGGCGGAGGTGCGGATCACGGAGCGGATTCCTCCTGAGGACGCGGCTCTCGAAGCGGTCGATGAAGACGGTACCCGGCATGAGACACTCCTTTGAATCGATTCCCTCAGACCCGAAGGCGCTCACCCGCCCGCCGATGTCTTCCGTCTCGCGAGATGATCCCGGACCATCTCGTACACCCCGACATCGGTGACTCCCTCAGGCGAGGTTGGGCCGGAGGGCGGGGGAAATCCGGTGACGCAGATACCGTGCGATTCCAGCGAGTCCGGGACACGGCCGTGCGAGCCGCGGATCCGCTCCGGGGCGTTCGGGACGTGAAGCGGCGGAAACCACTGCCAGAACAGCTCGCAGGGGTCGTAGCCGGGCTTGTTGTGGATGTCGACGTGACTCGCGAAGTCGGGCGCCGCCCGCTCGTCGGCCCACCAGGGGTAGGAAAACCAGGCGTCGCGTGACGCGATCGCCACGAGCTCGCCGGACCGGGCGTGGTCGATCCCCGCCTCCCGCTGCGCCGCCCGATCCAGAACCCGCTCCACGCCGGACGTGCCCCGGAGGAGGTCCCCGACGGCGGCCTCCTCCTCGCGCCGGACGAAGAGGTGCGCGATCTGGTGGTCGGCCATCGCCCAGGCCCGCGACTCCGCGAAGTCGAGCCACTCCTGCGGCCCCACCCGGCGGACCGAGAGAAACCCGGCCTCGCGGAGAATCCGGTTGACCGGCACCGCGGCGCGAACCGCCGTCATCCCGTAGTCCGACAGGACGATCGATTCGTATCCGGCGCCCTTCGCGGCGTCGAGCAGTTCGCCCAGAACGGCGTCCAGCGCACGACAATCCTCCGCGAGCCGCGGGTCGTCCGGACCCCACCGCTGCTGGTTGTAGTCGAGGTGCGGCAGGTAGGTGAGGCAGAGGTTCGGGGCGTGCCTCCTCAACACCTCCGCGGTGGCCCGGCCGATCCACTGCGTCGCCTTGATGGAGGTGAGCGGACCCCAGTACCACCAGAGGCTGAACTTCCCGAACTTCGCGACGAGGTCCTGATAGAGCCCGGCCGGCCTCGCATAACAGTCCTGGATCATCCCGCCGTGGTGCTTGTGGATCGGGGCGGGGGTGAGCACGACGTCGTTCGACGACCCGATCGAGTTCTGCCAGAAGAGCATCGCGCTGGTGAAGTGCTCGACGCGGGAGCGAAGCGTCTCCCAGATCCGCTCCGACTGGACGAGCCGGTCCGACTGCTCCCAGAACTGGGTCCTGAGCCGCTCCCGGTCGAAGTAACCGTTCGCGATGATCCCGTGCTTCGCGGGGGGGACGCCGGTGGTGAGCGTGGCCTGGACGCTGCACGTCACCGCGGGAAACGTCGGTCGAAGCGGCCACGGCCCCCCCCCCTGGCGGGCGAGGGCGGTGAGATTCGGAAAGGCGGCGGTATGCCTGAGAAGTCCGTAGGAGAGGCCGGCGCAGTCGATGACGAGGAGGCGGCGGGTCATGGGGCGGAATCGTAGCGGCCGCGCGGCGGAGCGTCAAGGAAGGCCGCTGCACGTCATTGACCCCCCGCCCCGGCCGTGCTAATCTCCCCCGCCATGACGCGCGACGAGGCGTGGGCGCTCCTCTGCGAGTGGACGGCGGGCGAATCGCTCCGGCGGCACGCCCTGGCCGTCGAGGCGGTGATGCGCCACTTCGCCCGGAAGAACGGGGCGAGCGAGGAGACGTGGGGCCTCGCGGGCCTCATGCACGACTTCGACTACGAGAAACACCCCTCCCCCGAGCAGCACCCCCGCCTCGGGTGCGAGGTGCTCGCCCGGCGCGGGGCGCCGGAAGAAGTGGTGCGGGCCATCCTCGGACATGCCGATTACACCGGTGTCCCGCGCGATACGCCGCTCGCGAAGATGCTGTACGCCTGCGATGAACTCACCGGTTTCTGCATCGCGGTGGCGCTCGTCCGGCCGTCGAAGTCGGTGAAGGACGTCGACGTGAAGGCGGTCCGGAAGAAGCTCAAGGAGAAGCGATTCGCGGCGGGGGTGAACCGGGACGACGTCGTGAAGGGAGCGGCGGAACTCGGGGTGGACCTCGACGCGCACATCGCGGAGGTCCTCTCGGCGCTCCAGGCGGAGGCCGACCGGCTGGGAGTGTAGCGCGGCCTCAGGAACTTCAGGAGGCTTCTGATGACGCATCGACAGACCCTCGTCGTGGCGGTCTGCCTGGCGGGACTGATCGCCGGCTGCCATTTCCATACGCCGCCCCTGGACCCGGCGTGCCGGAACTGCACGGAGCCGGTGCCCCAGAAACCGCCGGTCGTGAAGATCTACGACGTCTCCGACTTCGCCGGCGGAAAGCACCCCCTCAGCGAGAAGGAACTCTGCGACCGCATCCGCAACGGCATCGCGACCGGAACCTGGGACTGGGAGGGGCACTCGCTCGGATGCGAAGCCGGCCGGCTCACGGTCCGACACTCGCCCGAGGTGCAGTCGCAGGTGGTCGAACTCCTCCACGACCTGCGCCACCAGGCCCTTCACGAACGCGGGAAGAAACGCCACCAGGAGTAGGATGCCCCGCGAAGGCCCGCTGCCGCGTCTCCGCCCCGTCGAGACCGTCCCCACCCGGGGCGAACAGGGGCCGGTCGTCCTCCTGCGCGACCCCCTCCACCTCAGCCAGGTGATGCTCGGGCTCCCGGTTCCCGCCTATGTCGTGATGGCGATGTGCGACGGCGTGCGCGACCTCCGCGACGTCCAGTCGGAGGTGGCGAAACGGTTCGGCGCCATCATCCCGGCCGACGACATCGAGAAGATCATCGATCAGCTCGACGACGCCCTGTTTCTCGACACCCCGCGCTTCCGTCAGGCGTTCCAGAGGGTGCGGGACGAGTTCGCAGCCTCGACGGTGCGCGTCGCCTCCCACGCCGGCGGGGGCTACCCCACCGATCCGACAGCCCTGCGCCAGAGGCTTGACTCCTTCTACACGGCCGCGAAGGGCCCCGGGTCGAAGCCGGTCCCGAACAGCGCCGCCCGGCCGGTGCGGGGACTCATGGCCCCGCATATCGACTATCACCGCGGCGGACCCGCCTACGGCTGGGCCTACAAGGCGCTCGCGGAGGGATGCCCGAAGGCCACCCTCTTCGTCGTCCTCGGCATCGCCCATACCGGCCTCGGCGAGGTCTTTACCCTCACGCGGAAGGACTTCGAGACGCCCTACGGGGTGGCGCCGACCGACGTCGATTTCGTCGATGAACTCGCCCGCCGGTACGGTCGCCCCTGCTTCGAGGCCGAGTACGTCCATCGGGACGAGCACTCGATCGAGTTCCAGGTGGTCTTCCTCCAGCACCTCTTCCAGGGAAGGCGCAGGATCCGGATCGTGCCGATCCTGTGCGGAACGCACTCGGAGTCGATGGACGCCAGGAAGCCGCCGGAGAAGACCCCGGAGATCGAGGACTTCATCCGAACGCTCAGGGAGATGGTGCAGTCGAGGGGGGAAGAGGTGTGCGTGGTCGCCGGCGTGGACCTCGCCCATCAGGGGCCGCAGTTCGGCGACGAGGAGGCGATCACTCTGGAGCGGCTCCCGAAGATCGAGGCCGCCGACCGGTCGCTGCTCGATGCGGTCGTGGCCCGCGATCCCGCCGCCTTCTACGCCGGCATCGCGAAGGACGGCGACGCCCGCCACATCTGCGGCTATCCGGCGATCTACACCCTCCTTCGGACGGTGGACGCCTCGAAGGCCGAAGTGCTCACCTACGGTCAAACGCTCGATCCCGACACGAAGTCGACCGTCACGTTTGCGAGCGCGGTACTGAGGTAGATCAGGCGGCGGGCGGCTTCTTCCAGAGTCCCGCCACGAGCAGGCCGCCGACGATCCCCACGACCGTGGAGATCACCGCCGGGCTGATTCAGGTCACGCATTCCTGCCTCGCGAGGATGGCGGCCCCGACGCCGAGGCCCAGGCCTCCACCGAGAAGGCTTCCCAGAATCTTTGCCATGACACTCTCCTGAAGGGGACACGCCTCAACACCCGCAGTCTAGCATTCCGGCGCGGGAAGCGCAAGCGACGGCTCACCCCCTCCACGGCGTCCACCCCGCCTGATAGGCCCCGTAGATGAGGCCCCACGACGCCAGGTAGAGCGCCGAGACCCCGAGCAGGCCGAATCGCGCGGGATGGGCGAGTTCGTCGACGGGCCGACCGTCGGTGGGATAGGGCCGGATCCAGATCCAGTACGCGATCACCGCGACAGTGATGCCGCCGATCACATCCGCGATGTAGTGCGCCTTCACGAAGAGGGTCGAAATCCCGATCACGGCGGCGATGGCGATGAGCCACGGCCCCTGCTTGCGGTCCGCCTTGGTCACTCCGAAGGCACAGGAGAAGGCGATCGAGAGATGGATGGACGGAAAACAGTTGTTCGGCCCGTCGATCTGGTACTGGAGCCGAAGCAGCCAGGAGGTGAAATCGGTGACCGGGACCTCGGGGCGGTCCATCGTGACCGGATAGAGGTAGAAGATCGCGAACGAGACGATCATGGACATCCCGTACGCGCAGCAGATGCGGGCGAGGAGTTCGCGGTCCCGCACGACGAAGGCCGGCAGGACGAGAAAGAGGTAGACCAGGGCGTAGACGTACTCCCAGGCGGGGATGCAGACGATGGCGCGATCGAGAGGGAGGGCGAGCCGCGCCGCAGAGGCGGAATCGGTCGAGGCGTTCAGGACGAAGTACCAGGGGAACACCCCGAACAGCAGGAACGGGATGCCGAGGAGACGCGGGTATTCGCGCAGGAGGGTCGGCATGGGGCGTTCGTCGGGAGGATAGCAACCCCGGTAGAGACCGTCAATGGTGCGCGCTCGTCACGAGGGGCCCGAGGCCCGCGTGGAAAGCGCTCTCCGCGCCTCCGCGAGACCCCCTCCGCGTCTCCGCGTCTCCGCGAGAACCCCTCCGCGTCTCCGCCCCCTCTGCGTCTCCCCCACCCTCCGCGTCTCCCCCCCCTCCGCGTCTCCCCCCCCTCCGCGTCTCCCCCCCCTCCGCGTC
>JACPTZ010000040.1:10282-23981 GCA_016192525.1 Planctomycetota bacterium | reverse complement strand
AGGGACCTTGGTGCTCTCGAGCTTCTTGGTGCTCCCAAGAGGCCGAACACCGTTTCTCCCGGGGGGAAGTGTATGTCTTCCCCCCGGGCGTGGCTCATGTCATCTACGGGGGGAGAATCCCGTCAGTCATTTCGTTACGGTTCCTAAGGATGTGGCATCAGGAGGTTACCGTGGGCCTTGTCGATATCGACGCGATCTCGTCGCCTTGATCAAGGAACTCTGCGTCTTCTTCGAAAAATCGAAGAACAGCGAGATGTACCGCAAGTATACCGATCTTGAAATCGCCGTCCTGAAGATGCGGGTTCGCCTCGCCGAGAAGGATCCCCGTCGCATCCGGGGTTCTCGATCGTGCCGGTTCGTCCTTCCCCACCGTCGTCGGTACCTTGGACGCCCTTCATCTCGCGACAGCGCTGGTCCTTCGGGACAGCGGGATCACGCCGATCACGCTTCTGACCCATGACCGGCGGCAGGCCCTGGCGGCCCGAGCCCTCGGCTTCCCGGTGGAGGGCGTCGCCTGATCGATAGACCTTGACCTTCCGCACCGTCATGGGTGAAATGGGGCGCCCATGCATCCCACCATCCCCGAGCAGGACCTGCTCACCTTCGCGCGCCAGGTCGTGATTGCCGGCGCGCTCGGACTCGCCGTCGGACTCGAACGCGAACGATCCAGCCGCGACTCCACCGGGACCGGCATCTTCGCCGGGATCCGCACCTTCTCCATCGGCGGCATCATGGGGTGCGTGGCCGCCTTCCTGGCGCAGGCGACCCACCCCCTGCTCTTCGCCGCCGTCTTCATCATCCTCGGTCTCATTTGCGCGATCTCCTACTACCGGGACATGGACGACCGCCCCGGGGTCACCACGGAGGTCGCCTTCCTCCTCATTTTCCTCTGCGGCGGACTGGTCCACTTCGGCTACGAGCTGCACGCGGCCGGCGTCGCGCTCGGCCTGACGGCCCTCCTCACGTACAAGACCTACCTCCAGGAATTCGCCGGGAAGGTGAGTCGAGACGACCTCGCCAACACGCTCAAGTTCGGCCTCATCTCCCTGGTCGTGCTCCCGCTCATCCCCAGCCGAACCTACGATCCCTGGGGGGCGCTCAATCCGCACAAGATCTGGCTCCTGGTTGTCCTGATCTCCGGCATCTCCTTCACCGGTTACATCCTCGTCCAGACCCTCGGGGCCAAGGCGGGAATCGGCCTCACCGGGCTCCTGGGCGGGATCGTCTCGAGCACCGCTACGACGACCACCTTCGCGCAGCGGAGCCGGGACGCGGGAGTGGGATCGCTGCTTCCGCACTTCGCTCTCGCGGCGTCGCTCGCCTGCACCGTGATGTACCCCCGCCTCCTCATCGAGGCCGCCGTCGTCAGTCGCCCGTTCGCCATCCGGCTGCTCTGGCCGCTCGGGATCGCGACGGTCGTCGGGGCCGTGTTCGTCTACATCCTCTATCGGTTGGCCGGAACGGCCGAAGGGATCTCGGGCGAGGGGAAGGGGCCCAAGCTGAAGAACCCGTTCGATATCTGGCCCGCGGTGAAGTTCGCGGCGTTCTTCGCCCTTGTCCTTCTCGCCTTCAAGTACGTGCAGAAGGAATTCGGCGCCCAGGCCGTGCTCGGGGCGGCCTTCCTCTCCGGGCTGACCGACACCGACGCCGTCCTGCTCTCCATGGCGGACGCCTACGCGAAGAGCATCCTGCCCGACACCCCGGCCGATCAGCGCCTCCCGGACGGCCTGGGGGAGGGGGCCGTCGTCCTGGCCTGTCTCGCGAACACCTTCGTCAAGGTCGGGATCCTCTGGAGCGCCGGGGCCCCCGGGTTCCGCTCCCGCGCGGCGGTCACCCTCCTCGCCATGGCCGCGGGGGCCGGCGCAGGGCTGTGGTTCCTTCTGGCATGATCGACGTCGATCACATCACCAAACGTTTTGCCGGCGTGACCGCGGTCGAAGACGCCTCCTTCGCCGTGGCGAAGGGCGAGATTCTCGGCTTTCTCGGCCCGAACGGGGCCGGCAAGACCACCACGATGCGCATCCTCTCCGCCTACTTCCCGCCCACGAGCGGCCGATGCACGGTGGCGGGGTTCGACGTCGTCCGGGATTCGCTGGAAGTCCGCCGTCGCGTCGGCTACATGCCGGAAAACGTGCCGCTCTATCCCGAGATGCGCGTCTCTGAATACCTGTACTATCGGGCGCGGCTGAAAGGGGTGGCGCGGCGCGACCGGCGGCCGCGGTTCGAGCGCGTGGTCGAGCAGTGCGCCCTGCAGGAGGTGAAGGACCGCGTCATCGGCCAGCTTTCGAAGGGCTACCGGCAGAGGGTCGGAATCGCGGACGCCTGCATCGCCGATCCGCCCGTCCTGATCCTCGACGAGCCGACCATCGGGCTCGATCCGAACCAGATCCGCGAAACGCGGGGACTCATCAAGGGGCTCGCGCACGCCCACACGGTCATCCTCTCCACCCACATCCTCCCCGAAGTGGAGATGACCTGCACCCGTGCCGCCGTCATTCACCGCGGCCGCATCATGGCCGTCGACACGACCGAGCGCCTGACGCGCGGCCTGTCGGGCGGACGTCGCGTGGTGGGGGAACTGGTCGGCGCTCCGACCGGGGTGGAGTCGAAACTCCGCGCGGCCGCCGGAGGAGGGACGGTCTCGGCGCGAGCGCGCGACGGTTTCACCGAATTCTCCGTGGAATGTGCCGGCGAGGCCGATCCCCGGGCCGAGGTCTTCCGCTGCGCCGCGGCGAACGGGTGGACCCTGCGCGAACTCCGGTTCGAGCGCCGCACCCTCGAGGAAGTCTTCGCCCAGATCACCCGGCGGGAGGAGGGCGCCCTCACTCCCGACCCCTCTCCCGGGGGGAGAGGGGAGCGGAAGGAGCCGGCAGCATGAATCTCCTCACGCTCTACCGTCGCGAACTGGCCGCCTATCTGGTGTCGCCCTTCGGCTACATCATCGCCTGCGCCTTTCTTCTGTTCACCGGCCGGTTCTTCCACTTTGCCCTGGTGCAGACCCAGTCGGCGGACGTGATGAACGAAGTGCTCGGGGTGATGGACGTCTTCTCCATGATCCTCGTTCCGATGATCACCATGCGCCTCATCGCCGAGGAAAGGAAGAGCGGAACGCTGGAGATGCTCGTGACCGCCCCGGTGACGGACGTCGAAATCGTCGCCAGCAAGTTCGGCGCCTCCCTGACCTACTTCATCCTGCTCGTCGCGCCGACCGGACTGTACGTGGAACTCCTCCGAAGGCACGGGCCGCCCGACCTGGGGGCCGTCGCCGCCGGATACCTCGGCCTGGTCCTGATCGCCTCGGTGTTTCTCTCCATCGGGATCTTCGTCTCGGCCTGCTCCAGGAACCAGGTGGTGGCCGGCATTGTCACGTTTGTCATCCTGCTCCTTGTGTGGATGCTCGGTTTGAGCGCCTCCCAGTTTCCGGAGTGGGCCGTTCCGGTCGTGCGGTACGTCGCCTTCTTCCCGCATTTCGAGCCGTTCCGGAAGGGGCTGGTCGACTCCCGGGATCTCGTGTACTTTCTCAGCGTGACGGGGCTGGCCCTTTTCGGGACCGTGCGGGTGCTCGAGCTTCGCCGGTGGAGAGGGTGAGTCGAACCCCGCCTGCGGTACCCCCCGGCTCGGGCGGGGGGAGGACGGACGGAGGGACGGCCGTGATCTCGTGGACATGCCCCAAGTGCGGTTCGCCGATTCCCGCCCCCCCCGCGGGAGGATCCTCCGCGGTCTGCCCTTCGTGTGCGACGGAGTGTCTGCCTCCCCTGCCGGAACAGACGCTCGCGCGGCTCTCCCCGCGCCCCCCGGCCGGCGGCTGGGGCGGCCGCGAGCGATTCGTCGTCGGACTCAACGTCGGGGTGATGTCGCTCCTGGCGGTCTCGATCACGGTGGTCGTGAATCTCCTCGCGGCGCACTCGTGGACGCGATGGGACTGGACGCACGGAGGCTCGTTTACGCTCACCGGGGAGAGTCTCAAGTTTCTCGAGGCCCTCCCCAAGGAAGTGACCATCACGTTCTTCCCGGCCGTGGACCCCCAGAATCGCCTCGGAGCGCTCGTGGTCGATCGTCTGAGGGACGTTCTCCAGGCCTATGCGATGGCCACCCCGAAGATCCGGCTGGTCGAGGTCTCGCCGATCCGGGAACCGGAGCGGGTACGGGAGATTCAGGCCCGGTACGGCATTGAGGCGCTCATGTTCGGCGACCTGGTCTTCACCTGCGGCCACCGGAAGAAGGTGGTCGGTCTCACCCAGTGCTACCGCGGGACGATGAACCCGACGAGCACGACCGGCCCCCCCACCTACGTTTTCAGGGGCGAGGAGGTGGTGACGAACGCCATTAATGCCGTGCTGGTGGACCATCCGATCCGGGCCCGGTTCGTGACCGGGCACGGCGAGGCCAGCCTGACCAATCACGAACCGCACGGGCTCTCGATGTTTCTGGCCTACCTCGGAAGCCGCGAGTTTGTGGGGGCCGAGGAACTGCTGTTGCACGAGGCCGGGCGCGTGCCGGAGGATTGCGACGTGCTCGTCTTCGTCGGCCCCGAAGAGCCGATTCCTCCCGCGGAGTTGAGGATGATCTCGGACTACCTCGATCGAGGGGGACGCGTCTGCTTCTGCCTCGAACCGGGGAGCGACACCGGCCTCGAGGCGATCGCCGCAACGTGGGGGGTGGCCCTCGCCGATGACTACGTCTGCGACCTCGCCCGCCAGGCCCACCTGCCGGACCGGCCGACCACCCCGGCCTACTTCGGAGTGATGGACTTCGGCGACCACCCGGCCGTCGAACGACTCCATCCTCGCGATACCGCCCCCCTCTTCTTCAACGCCCGATCGGTGGAGCCGGCGCCGCGCGCCCCGGATGGCTTCGCCGCGACCCGTCTGCTCCGGACCACTGATGCGCCGGACGGATTCGCCGTGCGCGACCGGCGCGCGCCGCCCGAATTCGTCTCCGGACGGGATCGGCCCGGTCCGATCGGCCTGGCCGTGGCCGTCTCTCCCCGCGAGGAGACTCCCGGCCGGTCCTCCACGCGCCTCGTCGTGGTGGGGGACGCTGAATTCGTCCAGAACATCGCCGTCGGACTCCAGGGACCGAATCGGACGGAATTCCTCGTTCAGACCATCCTCTGGCTGGGCGGAACCGGGGCGCAGATTCCGGTCCAGCGTCCTGCCGAACAGGACCGGTCCTTTCTTGTCTATAAGGAGCAGAGCGACCGCATCTGGCTCATCGTGGTCCTGGCGCTCCCCGCCTTCGCCGCGTTCATGGGCCTCATGGTGGCCTGGATGCGAAGGACATGAAGCTCCGCACGACCCTGGTTCTGGCGGTGCTGCTGGCGGTTTGCGCCGGGTACGGGTACTTCATCGTCCTTCCCCGTCGATCCAGCGACATCACGCTCATCACGCCGCCCCGGGTGCTCGAGATCGCCGCCGGGGAGATCTCCCGGATCGAGGTGGAGCGTGAGGGCCGGCCGCTCTACGCCTGCGAGCGTCGCGGAGACCAGTGGTGGCTCACGCAGCCGGTGAAGGCGCCCGCCGTCCATGAGACGATCGAGGCGATCGCCATCGCCTTCGCGTACATGCACGAGCACGGCACTCTGCAGGATCGCCCCGATCCCGCCCGGGCGTCGGACTACGGTTTCGACGCTCCCCGGGTGGTGAGCCGGATCCGCGTTCACGGCCAGACGCACACCTTCGAGATCGGGGGGGACATCGGGGCCGAGCGGGGGCAGTACGTCCGGCACCGCGAGACCGGCGTGATCCACGTGCTGGGTCCGTCGTTTCTCGGAGCCCTGGAGACCCCGATCGAGCGGATGCGGGAACGCCGCGTCTTCGTCTTCGGGAAGGTCTGGGCTTCCGCTTTCTCCCTCAGGATGTCCGGGGAACCGGCGCTCCGGTTCGAACGGCTCTCCGGCGTCTGGTGGATGACCGAGCCGATCCGGGACCGGGCCGATGAGATTGCCCTGCAGGGGGCCTTTGCCGCCCTCACCTCGCTTTCGATCGAGAGGTTCATCCCGCGGCCGTCAGAGGGCCCCGATCCGGTCGATCCTCCCGTCCTGGAAATGACCGTGGAGTTCGAGGGCGGGGCGCCGCCCGCCCGGGCGGCCTTTGGGCCGCCGATGAAGGACACCCCGGACTTCCTGCCCTGCCGCCCCTCCGGCGGGGAAGATCTGGGGCTCGTGCGGGACCTCGACCTGAAGCCCCTGCGACGGCCGGTGCGCGAATGGCGATCGCGGCGCCTCTTCTCGACTTCGGGCGAGAAGCTCCGGGCCTGCACCATCGTCCTTCACGACAGGAGACACACGGCCCGGCGGGTCGATACGAACGAGGGTTCCGCCTGGAAGATCGAGGGGGCGCCCGCGGACTGGATCGTCGACCCGGGCGGAGCCCCGGGGATCGTCCTCACCCTCGCCGAGGTCCCGGTCAGTGATCTGATGGATGCCCCGGAGGGCTTTCCGAGGGCGGGCTATGGACTCGATCCGCCGGCGGCCGTCGTGGAGATCGAATTCGACACCCCGGGAGCGACGTCCCGCGTCCATCGGCTGGAGGCGGGGCACGGGGCGCAACGGGGGCTCGGCTACGTCTACGATCCCGAACGGGCGGTGATCCTGGTGGTCAAGCCCGAGATCATCGACCGGATCGCCCGCGGCCCGCTCAATTTCAGGTCGCGCTCCCTGCTCAATCTTCCGTTCGAGGAGGAGTGGATCTGCTCGGTGGCGGTGCGCGGCGAAGAAGCGGAGCGGCTCGATCAGCGGGCGCAGCGCTTGGAGGAGGGGGGGAAGTGGGAATGCGTGGTCTCCGGTTCGGCCCCGGCGCCGGCCGATGCGCCCAGGCTCAAGGGACTCGCGGAGGATCTGGAGCGGCTCGAGGCCCTCGAGTTCATCGCTTACGAAGAGCCGGACCTGTCCGGCGTCGAGCCCGGAGGCGTCCGGGTGACGATCGGAATCCGGTCCCGCGACGATCCTCCCAAGACGCGCGAACGGGTACTTGTCATCGGCCCCCCTCGCCCGGACGGGTTCGCCCCGGCGAGGCTGGACGGCGATCCCGCGATCTTCACCGTTCGCGCCGGTTTTCTTGAGGCGCTTCGCCGGGACTTCCGCGAACCGCCCGTCCCCGTTCCGCCGGAGGAGATGGGGCCGAAGAGAGAGTAGGCGGCAAAGAGGGTCAGCCCTACACCTCCCTCGAGTGTCTCTCCATGACCCCGGCCGCCGTCTGCTCCGCCGACCCCGACCCGTCCATGCGCCCCTCCTCATAAATCTCGTGCAGGATCTGCGCCTCTCTACAGGTGAACGGCTCCGGACCGGTGTAGTCGCCCGTGATCGCGTACACGGCGCCCGAACTCCGGCGGCAGAAGGGGCGGTCGGGACAGGGGGCGCAGACCGGGAAGTCCGGGAGCGTGAGCCTGCGGATCCGGTTCAGCTCGGGGGACTCGCGCCAGATCTGCGCCAGCGGCCGCCGTCGGACGTTTCCCGACGGCACCGGCGCGCCGATGCAGGGGTAGACCTCGCCCCGCGCCGTGATCCCGAGCACGCTCCGCGCGCAGGCGCACTGGACCCCCGCGTCGGGGTGCGGCTGGTCCGCCGTCTTCGCGAGCGACCGGAGGGGGCCTCGGTAGAGCGGGGCCAGGTCGTCCGCCTCGATCTTCTGCGCCAGCGCGTTCAGGTTCCCGTCGTACCGGCCCGTGATCTGCGGGTCGAGGTTGTAAGAGACGCCCAGCGACTCCGCGAGCGCCGGCATCCGCGGCACCTCATGCAGGTTGTCCTTCATCATGCAGAAGTTGACCTGTCCCAGAAGGCCGCCGTCGATCACGTTCCGGAGTCCCCGCACCGTGCGATCGAAGGAGCCCGGCCCGACGGTGATTCCGTCGTGCACCGGCGCCGAGGCGCCGTAGAGCGAGACGTGCACCTTGGCCGTCCCGCTCTCGTCGAGGCGCCGCACGACCGGTTTCGTCAGGAGCGTCCCGTTGGTCTTGAGCGAGACGTACATCCGGAGGTCGGCGGCGCGGCGGATGAAGTCGTAGATGTCGGGATGGAGGAGCGGCTCGCCGCCCGTGAAGGCGAGGTAGAGTCCGCCGAGGTCGCGGATCTGCGGGATCAGCGCCCGGATCTCGTCCGATGAGAGTTCGCGTTCGCACTCCGAATGGGGGTACGGTTCCTCCCGGTCGAAGTTGTAGCAGTGAACGCAGCGGAGGTTGCAGCGGAGGGTGATCTCAAAGGTGGTGTTGAGCGGGATGCACTCCCGGTAGGCCTTCGCCTGGAGGCGGTTGAGGATGTCGGAGGAGGCAGCCATGTCCGGATGATAGCGCGGGGGAGGGCGGGGAGACAAGGCGATTTTCGTCTTGACAGCCACACCGTGCAAGTCATAATTATGACTTATGCGAATCACCCTTTCCATCCCCGACCCCATCGCTCGCAAGCTCCAGGCGCTCGTGCCTCCCCGGCGCCGGTCCCGTCTCGTTACCCGACTCCTCGAGCAGGAGATGAACCGACGCGAGAGCGCGTTGGCGGCCGCTTGCAGGGCTGCCAACGGGGACAAGGCACTTCGGCGCGAGATTCGGGAGTGGCAGGCCTTTGACGACGGAATCAACGAATGACACCCGCCGAGATCGCGAGGGGCGACGTATGGTGGGTCAGTCTCGATCCGGCACAGGGATCTGAGATCAGGAAGACGCGTCCGTGCGTGGTGTTGACACACGACACCCTGAATCGGCTGCGTCGGACGGTGGTCGTCGTCCCTCTGTCCACCGCGGCCAGGCCACACCCCCCGATCACCGTCCCCGTGACATGCCAGGGGCGACCCGCCGTGGCGGTTATCGACCAGATCCGCGCCGTCGCCCGACATCGGTTGCAGTCCCGTATCGAAAGCCTCGCCGCGGGGCACCTTGAGGAAGTCTCGAGGGCGCTCGCCACGATCCTCGCGATTCCGTAGGCTACGCCCTCACTTCTATGCGCCCTTCCCCAGCCCGTGCTGTCTTCCGCCTCCCCGTCACCGGAGAAATCCGGAGGATCATGCGCCATGAGGAACTCTCCGCTTCGTTTGCTCTCATTCGCGGATGGATATACGCTCCTCGGGTGCCCGGAGGCTCTCGAGAGCCATGTCGGGCACTTCCGCGAAAAGGGGAAGATACGAGCCAAATCGCTCGTTCCCTCCGATGACCCGTTCGGAGAGCTCTACGGGCTGGCGAAATCGCCCCGCTGGATCTTCAGGAATTCTGAGCGGGTCTACGACGCGCGCGATGGTGACTTCATGCTGTTGCAGGCGTTGGGGTTCATCGAAACGGTCTCTCGCGTGGAACCGGACCAGTTCGGCAGGGTGCTGCCGTACGTCGAAAAGTGGGCCTCGCGGCGGGATGAGATCCTCGCGGAGGCATCGCCCTTGAACATTCGCTGGGACGCCAACGCTCAGAAGTACACGCTCCTGGACGGATCGTCCCTTCCCGACCCCGATCCGAATCGCTACCCTCGGGACCTCTGGCGCCCCGACGCGGCCGGCCTCGATGTCGATCTCATCCAGGAGCGAGAGGGACCTCATCATGCTTCCGTCTGGACAGACGAGAGAGTCCACTCCGGAAAGTCCCCTTCTGCGGCGACGATCCGGGTATTCAGACCCGGCGCGAAAGGCGAGACGCTGGCGAAGTTCGCGGTAGGCGGTGAGAACCCGGATATGTCCAATGGATGGAAGCACATTGGCGATCGAATCAACATCGACGAAGGCGTCGAACTCCAGGCCGAGGTGACCGTCGAGGGGGCCACTCGCGAGAGTCCGGTCTTCATACCGTAGCCCCGCCGCCGCATTTCTTTGCCCACATTCCCGCCCCGTGCTATCTTCCCTCCCCCGCCGCCAACGCAAGTTCCCCCAAGGGTTCGCCCGGGGGCAAGCCCCGGCCCTACAGTTCCAGGAGTCTCCCATGCCGTACACCGCCTTCGGTCGCACCCTTCGCAAGATCGGCGTCGTCGGCTCCGGCCAGATCGGGCCGGACATCGCCCTCTACTTCTCGAAGGTCCTGCACCGGCAGGGGGTGCCCGTCGTCGTGGTGGATGTGGCCGCCGCGGCGCTCGAGGCCGGCGAGGCCAAGACCCGGAAGAAGCTCGACAGGGGGGTCGAGTCGAAGGCCTTCCGGGCGGAGGAGGCCGACGCCATCTTCCGCAACATCACCTTCACCGGCGATTACGCCGCTTTCGCGGGATGCGACCTCGTGATCGAGGCCGCCACCGAACGGCTCCCGCTCAAGCAGTCCATCTTCGCCCAGCTGGAATCGCTTTGTCCGGCCGACGCGATCCTCGCCTCGAACTCCTCCCACCTCGAACCGGAGGCGATCTTCGAGAAGGCGCAGCACCCGGGGCGCTGCCTCTGCATCCACTACTTCTTCCCCGCCGAGCGCAACCTGCTCGTCGAGGTCATCCCCGGGGCCCGGACCGACGCCGCCGTCGCCGACTTCGCCATGAAGTTCTACGAGGCCATCGGGAAGGCCCCGATCCGGGTGAAGAGCCGCTACGGCTACGCTGTCGATCCGATCTTCGAGGGGCTCTTCCAGGCGGCGGCCCTCTGTGTGGAACAGGGGCTCGCCTTTCCGAAGGTTGTGGACGCGATTGCCTGCAAAGCGCTCGGGCTCGGCGTGGGGCCGTTCACCGCGATGAACCTGACCGGCGGCAACCCGATCACGCAGCACGGGCTCGACGAGATGCACGGCAAGGTGAACGCCTGGTTCCAGGCGCCGAAGATCCTCCACGACCGGATCGCCTCGAAACAGCCGTGGGAGGCGGCCGGAAGGGGGGAGGAGGTTTCGTATTCGCCGGAGACGTACGAGAAGGTGTCGGCGGAACTGGAAGGGGCCTTTCTCGGGCTCGCGGGGGAGATCATCGATGCCGGGCTCTGTTCCACTGCGGATCTGGAAATGGCGGTGGAGATCGGCCTCGTGATGACGCCGCCGTTCGCCGTGATGAACCGCCTCGGGGTCGGCCGGGTGCTGGATCGGGTGAAGGGGTACGCCGATCGTCACGCCGGATTCCCCGTGCCGAAGTGCCTCGAGGCGCAGGCCGCCTCCGGCCGGCCCTGGAGTGTACCGTGCGTCTTGCGGGAGGATCACGGCGACGTGGCGGTCCTCACCATCCGGCGACCCCGCGTCCTGAACGCGCTCAACGATGACGTCTTCAGCCAGATCGACGCGCACATCGCCGCGATCCAGACCGATCCTGCGATCCGCTCGGCGGTGATCACCGGATTCGGAGTGAAGGCGTTCGTCTCCGGGGCGGACGTGACGATGCTGGCGAGGATCGAGACGCCGTCGCAGGGGGAGTCGATGTCGCGCGGATCGCAGCAGGTGCTGGACCGGATCGCGGCGAGCGCGAAGCCGGTCGTCTGCGCGATGAACGGGATGGCCTTCGGGGGGGGAAGCGAGCTGGCGCTCTCCTGCGCGGCGCGGATCGCCCGGAAGGGGCTCGAACCGCTCTTCGCCCAGCCGGAGGTGCGGCTGGGGATCATCCCCGGGGCGGGGGCGACGCAGCGTCTTCCGAGGCTCGTCGGATTCGAGAAGGCCTGGCCTCTGCTGCGGCTGGGGACCCCCGTTTCCGAGGCGGACGCCCTCGCGATGGGGTATCTCGACGCGAGCACGGACGGCGATCTCACGGCGGAGGCGGCGGCCCTGGCCCGCCGTGTCGCGGATTCCGGCCCGTTGCGCCGAATGCCCGGCGGCCCGATCCCCGTTCCGACGGCTCTCCCCGATCTCGATCTCGGACATCTCTCGAAGCGGATCGACGAGATCCTGCGTCGGGCGATCCTGGACGGGGCGAGGCTGCCTCTGGCGGAGGGAATCGCGTTCGAGGCAAGACTCTTCGGCGAGTGCGCCTCCACGAAAGACATGCGGATCGGGATCGAGAACTTCCTGAAGAACGGTCCGAGGTCGAAGGCCGCGTTCGTGCACGCCTAGAGGAAGTCGGTAGATCAGGCTTGTCGCCCCGCCACACGGATGCCTCCCGACTCCTCTGTTTCAGTGGCCTCAGCGGTTTCAGTGGTTCACCTTACGGTCGCTTCTTTCATTTGCCGATAAACTTGCCGGTGCTCGACCGTCCCCCAACGCCTGGCAAGGATTCCCCGATGTCCCGCCTGTCCGCCCGCCGCCTCTCCGCGGCCGCCGCCGCACTCTCATGTCTCGCCGCCGTGGTCGGCTGCCGCTCCCAGCCGCCGGTTCAGCCCGTCGCGGAGTCGGCGAAGGACTACACCCGGGCGCTCCCGCCCGGCGCCCTCGCGCTCGAGAAAATCACCGACCCCTCCCGGATCCCCGACGTCCGTTCCGCGCTCACCGATCTCTCCTCGCTCCAGCGCTCCATCGAGAAGAGTCTCGTCTACTACGACGCCCCGTCCTCCCAGCGGCACTTTCCCTACGGTGAGATCACCCACTGGCAGGCCCGCGAGTCCTGCAAGGCCTTCCTCGAACTCCTGGCCGTCTCCCGCGACCCGGATGATTTCCAGACCCGGCTTCGGGCCGACTTCGACGCTTACCGCTCCGTCGGCTGCGACTACGCCGGAACCGTCCTCTTCACCGGCTACTGCGAGCCGATCTACGACGGGTCCCTGACGCGCACCGCGGAATTCCGGTACCCGCTCTATCGCCTTCCCCCGGATCTGGTGAAAGACGAGGACGGCACCCCGCGCGGCCGGCGGCTGGGGGACAGCCTCGTTCCGTACTACACCCGGGCGGAGATCGAGGACGGACAACTGCTGGAGGGTCGCGGCCTGGAACTGGTCTGGCTGCGCGACCCGCTCGAGGTGTACATCGTCCACGTCCAGGGCTCGGCCCGGATCCGGCTCCCGGAGGGCGAGGAAATGCGGATCGGGTATGCGGGCAAGACGGAGCATCTCTACAGCAGCGTGGGGGAGGCGCTCGTGGCCGACGGGAGGATCCGCCGCGCGAATCTGAGCCTGGAGGCGATCAAGAACTTCTTCGCCGCGCATCCCGGGGAGCGCGATCGCTACCTTCGCAAGAACCCCTGCTACGTGTTCTTCACCGACACGACCGGCGGTCCGTACGGCAGCCTCGGCGTTCCGGTCACCGGCACCCGCTCGATCGCCACCGACAAGGCGGTCTTCCCGCGGGGGGCCATCGCCTTCGTCGACACCCGGCTCCCCATCTGCGATTCGGGCGGGGTGATCGCCACGGCCCCTTGCCGCCGGTTCGTCTGCGACCAGGACACCGGCGGGGCGATCCGCTCGGCGGGTCGGGCCGATCTCTTCATCGGAACGGGACCTGACGCCGAGCGGCTGGCGGGTCACACCCGCGCCGAGGGGCACCTCTACTACTTTTTTCTGAACTCGCGCGAACTGATGCGCCGCCGCGAGTCCGGCCCGTACGGGGCGGAGGCGTCCGCCCCCGGCACGGCGACGGCGAGCGAGTGATTCGTCACATCAGGGATTGGGAGTTGCGGGTGGCGCGGGCGGCCTGTCCGCCCTTGCCTGCGCGGGGAAGGGCACCCCCCTCCCCCTCCCCCCTCCCCTCCCCTGTCCGCCATCTGTGTGGCGGAGGGGAGGGGGAAACAACAACGGCCGACCCCTCGCAGAATCAGCGTTGACGGATCAATCCTGGTTTCCCGCAGTTGCCCTCGACATCCCCCCCCGCCCTTTGCTATCCTGCCCTTGTGGGATTCCCCAGATCCTTGTCACTTTGAGGACTCGGGACCATGCAGGACTATCCCGCCGAATCGACAGCCCGATGGGTCCTG
>JACPTZ010000040.1:0-10259 GCA_016192525.1 Planctomycetota bacterium | reverse complement strand
GCCCGAACCGATCGTCCGGCTTCCACCAGGCTTTCGACCTGATCGCGATGGGGGTCGTGCTCCTGATGTTGCTGGGGTTGGTCATCACGCTTCACGGCCGATCGCCCCATGGGAGCAGTCGGTGGCACACGGCCCACCGCCCCCGGGGAGGTGGCCTGGGTCACCGCCCGCACCACGCCGGATGGTCGACGTAGCGGGCCTTCGGCACCGGGCCTGTGCGGTGTCGGCTGGCACGCGCAGCTTGCGGCCCCTGCGCAGGGCGTGCCGGCGCGGGCGGACAGGCGGCCCGCGTCGCCCACAGAGACGATCTTGAAGGCTCCCGGTTCGGAACCGATCACCCCCCGGGTCCGGATTTCTCCGATTCCGGGTTCAGCCGGAAGTGTATTATGCCGAAAGGACTTGTGTGCGCCCGATGCGGTTTCGTAGAAAGTTCCACTTGACACCTCGCCGCATCTGAGTATACTGCTGCGCTTTTCGACCCCAGTCCCCCCCCCGGAACTCCATAGCCGCCTTGGGCGGCCACCCGGTTGGGGACGCCGGACGCGTCCGGTAGGCATCTTGTTTTCGCAGAAAGGCGGGACGTACCATGTCGGCGACGTTTGCAACTGTGGCCAGTGCACCGAGTGAGCGCCGAGCCTCAGCCGAGACCCCGCGGCGATCCGGTCTCAGCCGCATCCGCAACATCGGGATCATTGCGCACATCGACGCGGGAAAGACGACCGTGAGCGAGCGGATCCTCTTCTTCACCGGGAAGATCTACAAGCAGGGCGAGGTTCACGACGGCAACACCACCATGGACTTCCTCGAGGAGGAGCGCGCCCGCGGGATCACCATCAAGAGCGCCGCGATCTCCTGCGAGTGGAAAGAGTGCAGGCTCAACCTGATCGACACCCCCGGCCACGTCGATTTCACGGCCGAGGTGGAGCGCTCCCTGCGCGTGCTGGACGGCGCGGTGGGGGTCTTCTGCGGCGTCGCGGGCGTCGAGGCGCAGTCGGAGACGGTCTGGCGCCAGGCCTCGCGGTACAACGTCCCGCGGCTCGCCTTCGTGAACAAGCTCGACCGCGTCGGCGCCGATTTCGACGCCGTCGTGAAGCAGATCCGCGAGAAGCTCGGGGCGGAGCCGCTCCCGCTCATCCTCCCGATCGGGAAGGAGAAGGAATTCCGCGGCATGATCGACATTCTCACCGGCCAGGCCTATCTCTACGACGATTCGATCGAGGATCCCCGGGCGGCCCTCCGCATCGAGCCGGCCCCGGAGGAGTTCGCCACGGCCATCGCCCGCGCCCAGGAGCATACGCTCGAGTCGCTTTCGCGCTACTCGGACCCGATCCTCCACTCGCTCATCGAGGGGACGCCGCTCACGATGGGCGACATCAAGGCGGCCATCCGGCTCGCAACGATCCGGAACGAGGTCGTTCCGATCTTCGGCGGCTCGGCCCTCAAGAACAAGGGCGTCCAGCTGCTGCTCGACGCCGTCAACGACTACCTCCCGGCCCCGGACGACCTGCCGCCGGCCCGCGGCGTCCATCCGGACACCGGCGCCGACGAGGTTCGCCCCGCCGACGTGGGCGGCCCGCTCGCCGGCCTCGTCTTCAAGACCGTCACCGACCGGAACGGGGACCTGACCTACATCCGCCTCTACTCGGGGAGGCTCGAGTCCGGCCAGTACATCTTCAATTCCGGCAAGCGCCGCGAAGAGCGGATCGGCCGGATGTTCCTCATGCACGCCGATGAGCGGGAGCAGATCGAGTCCGCCCAGGCCGGCGACATCGTGGCCGCCATCGGGCTCCGCGAGACGATCACCGGCGACACCGTCACCACCCGCGAACAGCCGATCCTGCTCGGGGCGATGAACTTCCCCGAACCGGTCATCGCGATGGCGATCTCCCCCTCGACCAAGTCGGACAAGGACAAGCTCGGCGAATCGCTGGGGCGCCTCGCGAAAGAGGACCCCACCTTCACCTGCCGCACCGACGAGCAGACGGGCGAAGTCATCATCTCCGGCATGGGGGAGCTTCACCTCGAGATCCTCGTCAACCGCCTGCGCCGTGAGTTCAAGGTGGGGGTGGACGTCGGCGCCCCGAAGGTGGCGTACAAGCAGACGCTGGAACGGCCGGTGGATGTCACCGGGAGGCACGTGAAGCAGACCGGCGGACACGGCCAGTACGGCGTCGTCAAGATGCGGTTCGAGCCGAACCCCGAGGAGGCCGAGATCGTCTTCGAGAGCGAGGTGGTCGGCGGTCGCGTACCGCGCGAGTACATCCCGTCGGTCGAGAAGGGGATCCGCGACTCGGCCGCGCTCGGCGGTCGCCTCAAGTTCCCGTTCGTGAACGTGAAGGCCATCCTGGTCGACGGCTCCTACCACGAGGTCGATTCGTCCGATCTCGCCTTCCACACGGCGGCCACCCTCGCCTTTCGCGAGGCGGTGGACCAGGCCGGCGTCGTCATCCTCGAGCCGATCATGAAGCTCGAGGTGCAGGTCCCCGACGAGTACATGGGGGACGTCATCGGCGATCTCTCCTCTCGCCGGGCGGAGATCCAGGAAGTGGCCACGGCCGGGCACCTCAAGCTGGTCCGGGGGCGGGTGCCGATCGCGGAGATGTTCAACTACGCGACGGTCCTCCGCTCGCAGTCGCAGGGTCGAGGCACCTACTCGATGGAGCCGTCCTGCTACGCCCCGGTGCCGAAGCAACTGGCGGTCGAGCTCATCGAGGCGATCACGAAGGCGAAGGCGGGGAAGTAGGCCCGTCGCGCTCACCGGCGATCGGTCTCCGGACGGGCCGTCCGCCGGCTCTTGAGCCGATCGTTGAGTTCCCTTGCTTCCGCGCAGGCCGGCGCCTGCTCCAGGACTCGATTCACCTCGCGCTGTGCCCCCTCGAGATCGTCCCCCTCCTCGAACACCCAGGCCAGCTTCATCCGATAGTCGAACCGATCGGGCTTGAGCTCGACGGCCCTTTGCAGCGCTTCGGCCGATTCGGCGAGCCTCTCCGTCATCAGTTCCGCCAGGCCCAAGGCGAACCAGGTCTCGGCGGAAGGACGGGCCGAGGCCCGGATCGACTGACGGAGGGCCTCACGCACTCCGACGGCATCGCGCTCCATGGAACGACAGAAGGCGATGTGCAGCCAGATCCGGTCGAGGAACTCGCTCCCCTCCGGGAGAACGAGGGCCCGTCTCATGAGGGCTTCAGATTCCCCGGGACGCCCCTGCTTGAGTCGGACGCGGGCGAGGGCCGTCAGCCCCTGAAAGCATTCCGGATCCAGCGCCACGGCGCGACCGGCGAGGGACTCGATGAACGCCAGGTCACGTCCCGCGTCCAGACAGGCGTTGGCGGCATGGCCGAGGGCCGACGGCTTTTGAGGCGACTTCACCGCGGCATCGGTCCAGAGGGACGCCTCATCCCTCCAGGTGGAGTTTCGCTGCACGGAGCAGAAGGCCAGGGCGAAAACCAGCGCCACGGCGCCCAGGGTCCCTCCGCGCGGCCGCGACCGGATGAGCCGCGAGAGCATGTCTCCGGCGAGCAGAGGCAGCCCTGCGATCGGGATGTAGTTCCGGTACTCTACCATGAGTTGGGCGCGCGGGACGAAGACCGACGGGGCCTGGGCGATGAGAAAGAGCCCCACGAAGAGTGCTCCCAGCGGATGTGTCCGGCGTGACCGCCAGGCACACGCCGCCAGAGTCGCCAGGGCCAGGGCCGACATCCAGACTCGCGGGTCGCTCCAGGGCATCAGGAGGACATGGTGATCGTGGTTGAGCCAGTCCGGAAGGGGGATCAACATGAGTCGCAGGGAGAGCACCAGGACGTAGATCTCGGTTCCGACGTGCATGATCGCATGTGTCAGAGGGGCCTCCCCGCTCACCTGTTCGAGCAGACGGGGCCCCAGGGAGAGGAGGACGCCTCCCGCTGCGACCCCTCCCGCCAGGGCCGGAAGGAGAAAGAGGATCCACCCTCGCCTCGGAAGACTCTCATTCGGCTCCGGAGGGAAGAGGACCCGAAGGAGCAACCACACGAGGGGGAGCGTGATGCCCCATTCCTTTGACAGACAACCCGCGCCCAGAGCGGCGACCGCGAGCGCGACCCACGGCCCGCGGCGGCCCGGGTGCGCCCCCGCGCCGCCTCCCGTTCCTTTGAGGAAGCAGAGCAGACCCGCGAAGTAGAACAGGGCCGAGAGCAGAACGAGGCGTCCGGGGGACACGAGGTTTACGGCCTCCGTGTTCAGCAGATGTACGGCGAAGATCAGACCGGCCAGGAGGGCGGCTGGAGCGCGGCGCTCGTCGTCGCTCACGCAGACTCGAGCCAGGGCCCAGATCAGGAGGGAGCAGAGAAGATGCAGGCCCAGATTCACGAGGTGATATCCGAAGGGGTCCAGTCCCCCCCAGGCGTAGTTGAGCGACAGCGTGAACATCGGAAGGCAGCGCGTTCCGACCTTCGGAGGCCAGGGGGGGAGGAGTGCGGGAGTGATGACCCTGGAGTCATCTCTGGTGGAAGCCGGTGTGGAGCGTCTGGAGGTGGGTGAGAACGCATGCGGCGGCCACCAGAAGCGCGGCGCCGGCGCGGTTCGACAGGACGGCCCGGCACCTGGACAGTTGAGTCCACAAGACGGCCTCCTGTACCGCAGGACGAGGGTGAGCGAACGGCCACCTTACGCCGTTCCGTATGTTCCGTCAAAGTCCCGCGTCGAAAGGGGTCGGGCGCCCGGCGATGCCGGAGCTCTTGACGGCCGCCCGGATCAGCGCTAGTCTATGTCTGTGTTCTACCTCACTCCCTTGCGATCACCGGCGGATTCCCCGATGCGACGCCGTCTTCCCTTCCTGACCGCGGCCCTCTGCCTTCTGGCGGCGTCCGCGGCCATGCCCCAGGAGGTGCTTCTGGAGGAGGACTTCGAGCAGCCCACCCTCGGACCCGGATGGGACATCGAAGGCGGGCTCCTCGATCTCGAGTCGCAGACCGGACGCGACGGAACCGGGCGGGCATTGCGGGTGTTCGGGCCCTTTCGTCGATCGTTCGGCAGGATCTCGCGTCTCGTCCCCCTCGACACCCAGTCCCCCGGTTCCCCCAAGACCGCCGAGGTCTGGTTTCGCCTGCACGCGGTGTCCGCGTTCTCGGACCCTTATGGCGAAATCGAAGTCCTTCGACTTACGGATGGACGCTCTGCGACCACCGTCTGGGACCGCGCCGAAATCGCGTATGTGGGGATTGACGCCGGGCATCGCCTCTTTCTCCGCCTGGGGGCCGCCGCCAAGATGAGATTCGACCTCGGACCCTGGGGCGACCGGTTCCGACGGGACACCTGGCATCGTATCGTCGTGACGTATGAACCGGCCCTTCCCCGTCTCGAACTTGCCATTGATGGCGGCCGTGTCGCAGAACTTACGGAAGCCGGCCTGCTGGGCGCCCTCGATGGACGAATCGGCGGAGTGGGATACGTCGGGATGGGGGCCTGCACGGCGGACGTGGCGTTCGACGACCTGCGAGTCTCCCAACCGTCCACACAGCGAGGCCCGGTTGTCTCGCTCCCTCCCTCGTATGAGTTCCGCACGACGCCGGACGATCTCCGAGGCGAGGCGTGGACGAGTCTGCTGGGGACCGTTGAGGCGGCGAGGGGAGGTCTCCTGACGTGCACCTGGTCGGAGGCGGGGCGCGTCCTTGAGGAGTCGGGTGCGGTCCCGGTGAACGGTCTGGCCGAGGTCCCCTTCACGGGCTTCATGACCGTGGGCCGCCACGTCATCGATCTGCACGTGGCCGAGCAGGGGGCGGGGGAAGGATCGGCGCGGACCGTGGTGACCGTGGTCGACGCCACCCCGCCGAAGCTCTGGGTGGGAGTCTCCGCCGGGATGCTCTGGCCGCCGAATCACAAGATGGTCGAGATCATCCCGGCCATCGTCGTCACCGACAATGCGGACGATGCCCCCCGCGTGGAACTGATCTCCGTCACGAGCAGCGAGCCCGACGACGCGCCGGGCGCCGGAGACGGCGCCACCACGGGCGACATCGCGATCGGCTCCAACGGTTCGATCTCACTCCGGGCCGAGCGCGACGGCCGCGGGCCCGGTCGCACCTACACCAGGCGGTCGGTTGTTTCGACCGCCGAGTCGAAGGGCGACACGGTGTTGCGGTCCGGCCCTTCGACTCGCCGGCCGGACGGAGGCCGGCTCGCTCAGGGCGGACGGTTTTCCGGGGAGACGCACCTCCCGTTCATGAATAAGCCGGGCTAGAGCAGGTGCATCCCCTTCGCCATCATCGTCCCCGCGATGGCGACCGCCACGGCGAGGAAGACCCAGCGCACGAGTCCGGCGCCCCTCCGGATCGCGAAGGAGGCCCCGCACCAGGCGCCCAGGGCGTTCGCCGCCGCCATCGGGATCGCGAGGGTCCAGAGGACGAGACCCTGGAACGCGAAGGTGAGGAGCGACGCGACGTTGCTGGACCAGTTCAGGAACTTCGCATTTCCCGTCCCGGTCACGAAATCGAAACCCAGAAACCGGACCATGATGAAGATCAGGAACGAGCCGGTGCCCGGCCCGAAAAAGCCGTCGTAGAAGCCGATCGCCAGTCCCGCCAGCGCGGCGATCGTGAGACTGTGACGGGTGGGACCGGCGTACGAGTTCTCCCCTCCGATCTCCTTCTTGAGCCCCATGTAGAGCGCGATCGCGACGAGCAGGAGACCGAAGACGACTCTCATTTCCTCCGGCCGGCGGGCGTCGAGCCGGGCGAGCAGGAGAGCCCCTCCGACGGCCCCCGCCGCCGCGAACGCCCCGCCCAGGAAGGCCACCGGTCGGTCCATCTTCCCCTTCGTCCAGAACCGGAGCGAGGCGGCCGTTGAGCCCGCGGTTCCCACCACTTTGTTCGTGGCGACGATCTGTCCCACCGGCGTGATGAACGCGGCGAGCGTTGGCATCGTGAGAAGGCCGCCCCCGCCCGCGATGGCGTCGATGGCGCCGGCGACGAAGGAGATGGCGGAACAGACGACGATCTGAAGAGGGTCCATTGACTCCCGCTGAACCGGGGTGGTACGGGCCGCCCGCCGCCCGTGCCACCCCCGTCAAAGTGGACGTGCGAAGGTCGGGAGGTTATCATCTGCCGAGGTCCAAAGCCAGAGGAGCCCGTCATGCCCGACGTCTCGCTGGTCGTCTCGCACCCGCCTTTCCGGGACGGCGTCGCCGCCGCGGCCGTCGCGCCGCTCCTCGGTCAGGCGGCGTTCGAGACCAATCTGTTTCTCAAGTACCCGCTCCCGGATCTGCTCAAGATCGCCCCGGATCCGGCGGCCGCCGAGGCCGCGGTCCGGCCGTTCCACGACGCCGGCGTGGCCGCCGACATCGTCTCCTACGACGTCCTCTGCTCCATGCCGCCCCCCCTCACGGTCCAGTCGTTCCGGTTCACCGACCACGGCCTCCTGTTCCTGCTCGACAAGGAAGACCTGATCGCGCCTTTTGACGCCCTCCGGTTGCTCGTCACGTGGAGGATGGCGGGAGAGTTTCGGGGCGCCGCCCTGGCCGGACCGAAGGTGGAGAAACCCCGGGGGGGGAGACTGATGGGGCATGTGGCCTTCGCGGTCGCCGGCCCCATCGGGAGCATGCTGGTCAATCACCTCCAGGAGGCCAAGGCCGATTTCGCAAGGGCCCGGGCCGCCCGCGCCGCCCTCAAGCAGAAGGCCGGGCCGGAGAAGCTGATCGCCGATCTCTATCTGCTGAGGGAGGGCTCCTTCTGCCGAGTGCGGCTGGACCAGGGGGAACTGGACTACTCGGGGCTTGGACCGCTTCTGAGGCCGGAGAGTCTCACGAACTGGAACACCCTCCTCGGGGAGTTCCGGAAACGGTCGACCGCCATGAAGGTCAACGACGACATGATCCGCACCCGTCCGCCGGCGGTCACGGGGAAGTACCTGACCGTCGAGCGCGTGATCGACCAGCAGTCGCTCAAGCAGTATCAGATCAACTACCCGGAGTTCTACTCGGCGCTGCTGGCCTGGCGGATCGCGGAGGAGATGGCCGGCCTGGAGGGGGCGGGCGGCCTCGCCCTGGAGCTCGATCTTCCCGTGGCCGAACTGGCGGGCGGCTCCCCCACCGCTCCCGCGGACAACCTCCCCGTGGCCGAGCTGGTGGAGCCGGGACCGCCGCCTCCCGCCGGGCCGCTGAAGGGACCCCCTCCCGGGTGGGGCCGGAAGAGCTAGCGCAGCACTTCTTCCTCGCTCCCGACGACGAACGCCCCCGTCACGTGGATGGACGGCGCCTTTCCGTCTGTCGGCGAACCGACCGCCTCAACGCTGTAAATGCCCGTCTTCCCGGGAGAGAACTCCGCGCTGAAGAGCCCGTCCCCGGCCCTTTCGTCGATCTCGACCCCATTGTCGACGAGGTCCACGCCCAGTTCCTTTCCGCCCGGGGGTCGAACCGTCACCTGCCATGTGAATCCCGGCGTCTTTGCCGTTTCAAGCGCCAGACGGACCACCTCCCCCGGACGATAGGACGAGCGGAAGGGCGCCCATTCGACGGGGGAGGGGAGATCCGCGCGGGCCGAGATCCGGAACATCTCCCCCGCCTCCGGCACCCGGTTGGCCGTGACGATCGCCGACCAGGTTCCCGCCTCCGGGTACTGCACCTTGATCGTGCGCAGCGTCCCCGCGCGCTCGAGGTCGATCTCCACGCCCGGCGTTGAGGCGCTTACCTGCGCCCCCTGGGGCGTCTGAAGGGCCAGTTCCAGTCCCTCGTCGTCTCCCGACCAGGTGAGGGCGACGCGGACCCGGTTCACCCCGTCGGGGAATTTGATCGGGACGGTTCTGGTTTCCCCCTTCCGGTGCACCGTACCGATCGAGGCGGCAAACTCGGAGAGCCCCCGACTCTGTCCTTCGAATCGTCCCAGGATCTCCAGCAGGTTCGCCTCGTCCGCCGGCGCGAACTTCCCGTTCGTCTCCTCCGCGAGGGCCTGCAGGCGTTTCCAGTCGGCCTCCCCTTCGAAACCGATTGTGTAGAGCGGGATGCCTTCCTTCTTGTATTCGGCGAGCACTTCCTCGTGGGCGCCCCGGTTCGGCGTGCCGTCCGAGAGGAAGAGGGCGACCCGGCGGCCCTTTGCCGTTCGCAGTTCCTGGAGTCCCAGCCTGAGGCCGGCCTCGAAGTTGGTCGCCTCCCGGGTGCGAAGCTCGCGGAGTTTCCGCCCCGCGGCGATCCGGTCGGCGCTCTCGAGCCGGGTCAGCTTGAACTCCACCTTTGCATCGCCTGCGAACGAGACGACGGCAAGCGAATCCCGCGCGTCGAACGCCCCGAGGACGGAAAGGGCGGCCCGCTGCATCGCCCCGAGCGGGTTCCGGCCGGCCTTCTGGTTCGGCCCCCACTGCGGGTCCATGCTGAGCGAGACATCGAGAATGAGGGCGACGTGCAGCGGCTCGGTCGCCTTCGGGTCGCCTTTCCCCGGTTCTCCCCCCGCGGTGTCCTGGGCGGAGCCGATCCGGAAGGCGCAGATGAGGAGGAGGATCCCCGCCGTCGGGTGACGCCAGTTGCGCATCTGAGTCTCTCCTTTCAGCCCGATCCTATCCTCCGGAGGTGGGCGAGGCAAGGACTCGCCGCGGTCCGCCCGCGCGACACGCCGCCCGGGAGGATACGCCATTTCCACAATGATGCACCTGCATCATTATGGAAATGACGCGTGGGGCGAACCCCCCTCTGCCTCATTCGTATACATCTCACGGAAGCGGTTTTCAGGGTATACTGTCGTCAGAGGGGGTCCCATGCCGACACCCACGCGCACCTGCGAGCGAACGGAGACACCGCCCGGGCGACGACCGCGGTCGAGGCTCGTTCCGGGCCTCCTCCTGCTGCTCCTCGTGGCCGGCGTCATCGTCGAGCGGCTCATCGTCACCGACCGGGAGGCGATTGCGGCCGAAGAGGCGAAGGCCGCCGACGCACTCGGACGGGGGGACATTCTCGGGGCGCTTCACTGGATGCACTCCGGCGCCGTCACCCAGGCGGGGGATGCGGCCGCCACGCGGAAGATGGTGGAAGCCTCGCTCAAGCAGACCCCCCTCAAATGGGTGAACTGGCAGCGAGACACCTTGGTGGTGGAGAACGGCGTCGGCCGCATGCGAGGGACGATGTACCTCATTCCCGCCGATTCGACGGGTCTTCCGCCGGGGCGGCTGCTGGTGCAGTTCGAGTGGGAGAAGGACGGCGGAGAGTGGCGGGTGAAAAGGGCGAAATGGGAGTAGTGATCCGTCAACGCTAATCGTGCGGGTGCTTTGGTTGTTGTTTCCCCCTCCCCGGAGGGGAGGGGGTA
>JACPTZ010000039.1 GCA_016192525.1 Planctomycetota bacterium | reverse complement strand
TGCGATCGAAGGACTCTGGGGCTACCTCAAGCGCAGCGCCCTAAACAACTACTTCTTCGGGGACGTTCCCAGGCTGCAAGCCGCCATGGTGGGCGCCTTCAATGTCTTAAACCAGAATCCGAAGACGACCCTCTCGCTGGCATACAGAACTTCTCAGAATTTAGGTAAGACCGCTTAGCACACACCATATGTACTTGCAAGAACTATACAGATATAATACGAACTTAACGCGCTCTCAAGTCGGTCTTGCACACCTAACCCCCTCCCTCCCGAAGTTTTCCGATCTGCCACTCCACCGTGCGCTTGAGCGGGTCGCGCGCCGTCTCGCGGTAGCCGAGCGAGCGGATTTTCGCGGTGTCGAGGACGATGTCCTGCGGGATCGCGCGGAAAACGGTGAGGTCGCCCGTCAACTCGTCGTCGGGGACGAGGCGCACCTGCGCGCTCATCGCCTCCGCCCAAGCGCGCTGCGACATGGCCTCGGTCTCGCCGACGTGGAATGTCTCCCCTGCGGGACGGCGGTCCAGGAGCTGCGCCGCCGCCCCGGCGACATCCTCGACGAAGCAGCGCGTCACCCGCCACTCCGCCCCGCCGCCCATCGGGACCGGCTCGCCTCGCATCATCCGCGAGACGATCGGCCGCGTCCGCTCCTGCGCGTCGTGCGGACCGTAGACCATCGGCAGCCGCAGGACACAGGCCGGGAGAGTCGGCTCCGCGAGGGCGACCCGCTCGACGAGGATCTTGTCGTAGTCGCCCCGATCCGGCATCTGGTCCCGATAGGGATAGAGCCGGGAGCGGAGAGGGGAGTCCTCACGCAGGGGGCCTTCGTGTACGAGCCGTCCTTCAAGGACCCCGGCCCATGCCTCGTACACATCGACGCTCGAGACGAAGAGCGCGAACCCGACGCGTCCGCGCAGGCGGTCCACGGCCCGCCGGGTGTCCGCCTCCGTGAGCGCGATGACGTGGATGGCGGCGTCGAACGTCGGGAGATCGAGCGAGCCGAGGTTGGCGTGGTCGGCGAGGATCTCGCGCACCCGCTCGCCGAACGGCGAGGGGGTCTTCCCGCGGTGAAGGACTGTGACCTCGTCGCCGCGCCGCAGCAGTTCCTCGACGATCGCCCGTCCGATGAGCCGTGTTCCGCCGAGGACGAGGACTCTCATGTCGCGCGGCTCCTTCGCGAGAAGTCTACCGCAGGCCGGAGAAACCGCAAGGAAGAAGCCTCGCTCCCCGTCGTGCGCGTGTCCGCCATCCGTGCGTCGCTGAGGGCGGGGCTGCTCGGAGGCCAGGCGATCAGAGGCAGTTGCTTGTACCCCGACCTGATCGAGACTGCGACGGAGAAAACAACGGCAGAGAAACAACGGCAGAGAAACAACGGCAGAGAAACAACGGCAAAGAAACAACGGCAAAGAAACAACGGCAAAGAAACAACGGCAAAGAAACAACGGCAAAGAAACAACGGCAAAGAAACAACGGCAAAGAAACAACAACAGAGAAGCAACAACAATGAAACAACGGCAAAGAAAAAGTGCGCCCCTACGGGACGCACTACGGAACGCCACGGAGCAGTTCGTGGCGCGTCAAGGGGTGGGGGCTGCTTCGTTGTCATGTGGGTGCGGACTTGCATCGGTCGTGGGGTGCAGGCCGGTCCCCCAGGTCGCTCAGGCTGCGGCGCTTCGACATTGATCGGGAGGCGCTGTGCGGTTACTCTGTGCGGGTCGATCCACCGCCATGGAGCCGGCCCATGAAGAAGTTCCTGATCGTCGCCGGAGGATGCGCGGTTGCGCTCCTCCTCGTCGGCATCGCCGCCGGGGTGTTCCTCGTCCAACGCCTCACCTCATCGCCCACGCCGACGCCGTCCGCCTCGGGGCCTGGCCGCCGAACTGGTTACCTCCCTCTACGATCCCCGGCCGCCGCGCGGAGCGCCGTGCTACCCGATGATGGTCTGGCGGGCCGGGGTGGCCTCCGGCACCGGCATGATCTGCGACCTTCTCCTCCTCCGCGTCCCCGCTTTCCCGCCCCGTCTGCGGGTGGTTAGGCTCATCGAATAGGCCGCGATTCCGCCCACAATTGACGTTGACACCCTTCACCTCCGCCGATACAATCGCGCTGTTGAACGTCGTTTGCACTCGGTCGGCCCGTCACAGCCCTGTACTTCACGCCGTCCGGGCCCTGCGGCGCACGCCGCGGGGCCGAGGACGGGCGGCGATCGCGATAGATTGACCCGATGGAATTCAGAAGGAGATGCCTCCCGGACGTGTTGCTCGGGGCACCCGCATTGAGAGCGCCGCACGGGGACCCGTTCCCCGTTTAATCGCGCTGTGACCGGACACCCATGAGTCGTACGATCGTCAGCCGCCGCCTGTTCCCGCATTTGGACGACCGACCCGCCCCCTTCCGGGGCGCGGCCGGGCGCGCCGACACGCCGTCGGCCCGCCCCGTCCCGGCGCCCGCGCGCGGCTGATCGACTCCCCGGTCATCGCCCGGCGTTCCTCCCGGCCGGTCCCGCCTCCCTCCGGTCTCTCCCTCCCCATCGACCCAGCGTCCGTTCATCCTGTTTCATTCTCGCCCCGTCCGGTGCTGCGGCGTCGCCGCAGCGGCCCCGATTCCAGGGGGCCAGCCGGGATCCGGGGCGTCGGGAGGTACGCCTCGTGGAACCCATCACGATCATCGTCGGAGTTGTCGGACTCGGCGGCGGCGCGGCGATCGGCGCCGCGGTCTATCGGTCGATCACGAAGGGGAAGGAACGCAACGCGCAGGCCGAGGCGGAGGCGCTCATCAGCGGCGCCAAGGCGGAGGCCACGAAACTCAAGATGGAGTCGGAACTCCGCGTCAAGGAAGAGGGGATGCGGATCCGGGAGGAATCGAAGAAGGCGGTCGACGACGGGATGCGGGAGGTCAAGGAGTACGAACGCCGCATCTCGAAGCGGGAGGACGTGGTCGACCGCAAGGCGGAGCAGATCGAGCGGCGGGAGAAGCAGATCGAGACCAAGGAGCGGGGCGTCGCCGATCTCGAGCAGAAGATTTCCGCCCGGCAGGCGGAGGTGGACGGCGTTCTGAAGGAGCAGAAGGAAGTCCTCCAGCGCCTGTCCGGTCTCTCCAAGGACGAGGCGACGAAGATGATCCTGGAGAAGCTCCGCGGCGAGCTCAAGGACGAGATGGCCGCGATGGTGATCCGCGCCAAGGACGAGGCGAAGGAGACCGCCGAACGGGAGGCGCGCGACATCATCTCGATCGCCGTCCAGCGCTTCGCCGGCGGACACACCGCCGACACGACCGTCTCCACCGTCGATCTCCCCACCGACGACATGAAGGGGCGGATCATCGGCCGCGAAGGGCGCAACATCCGCGCGTTCGAGAAGGCCACCGGGGTGGACGTGATCGTGGACGACACGCCCGGGGTGGTCGTGATCTCCGGCTTCGACGGCGTTCGCCGCGAGATGGCCCGCCGCTCGCTCGAGAAGCTGGTGGCGGACGGCCGCATCCATCCCGCCCGGATCGAGGAAGTGATCGAGGCGACGAAGAAGGAGATGGAAGAGGTCGTAATGAACACCGGCAAGCAGCTTTGCTTCGAGCTCGGGTTCAGCGACATCCACCCCAAGATCGTGATGCTTCTGGGACGCCTGAAGTATCGGACCTCGTACGGGCAGAACAACTACCAGCACGTGACGGAGGTGGCGTATCTCTCGCAGGCCATGGCGGCGGAGCTGGGCCTTGATCCCACGCTCGCGCGTCGCTGCGGGCTTCTCCACGACATCGGGAAGGCGGTGGACCACGAACTCGAGGGGGGCCACCCGGCCATCGGGGCCGACCTCCTCAAGCGGTTCGGCGAGCGGCCGGAGGTGGTGGACGCCGCGGGCAAGCACCACGAGGAGATGAACGCCGCCTGGCCGTACACGGTGGTGGCCTCGGCCGCGGATGCGATCTCGGCCGCCCGGCCGGGGGCGCGGCGCGAGACGCTCGAGAAGTACATCAAGCGGCTGGAGCGGCTGGAGTCGATCGCGAGCGGATTCCAGGGGGTGGAGGCCTCGTACGCGATTCAGGCCGGCCGCGAGGTGCGGGTCATCTGCAACTCGGCGAAGATCGACGACAAGGCGGCGGTCCTCCTCGCGCGGGACATTGCGAAGGAGATCGAGAAGGAGCGCAACTACCCCGGCGAGATCAAGGTCTGCGTGCTGCGCGAGACGCGGGCCGTGGAGTTTGCGCGGTGAGCACGCTTCGCATCCTCGCCATCGGCGATATCGTGGGCCAGCCCGGACGGCAGATCCTGCTCGACCGGCTGCGGGAGTTCCGCCACGAGAAGCAGATCGATCTCGTCGTCGCGAACGCCGAGAATTCCGCCCACGGGGCGGGGATCACGCCCTCGACGCTCGACGATCTCACGAAGGCCGGCTGCGACGTCTGCACCGGCGGCGACCACGTCTACGACAAGCGCGAGATCATCCCGCTCCTCCAGCGGAATGACAAACCCCCGAAACTGCTCCGCCCCGCGAATTTTCCGGAAGAGGCGGCGGGCGCCGGGTGGGGGGTGTACGAGACGCAGTCCGGCGTGAAGGTGGCGGTGATCCACCTCGTGGGGCGGGTCTTCATGAAGCCGCACCCGGCCTGTCCGTACGCGACCGTGAACCGCTTCCTGGAGCAGGTGCGGAGCACCACGCCGGTCATCGTCGTGGAGATGCACGGCGAGGCGACGAGCGAGAAGATCGCGATGGGGTGGCATGTGGACGGCCGGGCCTCGTTCGTCTTCGGGAGCCACACGCACGTCCAGACGGCCGACGACCGGGTCCTGCCGCAAGGCACCGCCTACATCACCGATCTCGGCATGACCGGCCCGTACGACTCGGTGCTCGGCCGCCGGAAGGACCGCGTCCTCGCGGCCTTCATGACGCAGATGCCGCACCTCTTCGACGTGGCCACGGACGACGTCCGCATCTGCGGCGCGATCGCCACGATCGATTCCGAGACGGGGCGGGCGAAGTCGATCGAGCGGGTGCAGGTGGGGGCGCGCTCGTAGTTCCGCCTTCAGGCGGAGCGGGAGGGTCGAACCCCGCTTGAACCGTCGCCCCAAACTGAGTATACTGCCGTTCATGAAGAAACCCCTGACCCGTGCGAGGAAAACTCGGCTCTTCGAAGTGGTTGTCACCCACGATCCGAAGGAACGAGGGCCTTACAAGTACAGCGTTGACGTTCCCGCCCGGCCCGGGTGTTTCAGCGAGGGGCGCACCCGGGAGGAGGCGGTACGAGGTTACCGTCCCTGATGTTGTCATCCTGAGCGCAGCCCGCCGCCGTTTGGCGGGCGAAGCGAAGGATCGCCAGCCTTGGCCGAGGCAAGGGACATTCGCGCGGAGGCGCTGGCGATCCTTCGCGTCGGGCTGCGCCCGACGCTCAGAATGACAATACGGTAACCTCGTACGATGGAACAATGAGCGACTCCCATCGATCCATGCGCGGAAAGACCTCTGGCCCGGGGCAGAAGTCGAAAACCCGGCGGGGGTCCCGCACCGCTGCCCGACTCCGCGGCTACTGGACCTACGTGAGCCCGGAGGCGATTGACGAGTGGATGCGGGTCCCGATTTGTCGCCGGTTCGCCTGGATCGAGGAGATGATCCGGTTCGAGAGTGGGCTTCCCGTCGAGATAAGGGAGGCCCATCGCAGGGTTCGGGAGGGGGTGCCGCGGAAACCGTCTCCGTCCGTCACGGCGTGACAGGGGCGCCGAGGGGGCGAACCCCACGACTCGTTCCGCCCGAGCGCCCGTTCCCTGTCCCTGGTCCCTCTTTTCGTCCACCGCCAGGCTCCGTCCGTTCTACTTCACTGTCCTTCTTATTCTGTCTTCGGTCCTTCGTCCTTCGTTTTTCGTCTTTCGTCTCTCGTCCTTCGTTCTTCATCTTTCGTCCCTCGTCCTTCGTCATTCCGTCTTCCTCATTCGTCATTGGCCCATGTCCCTCTTCTCCGCCCTCCCGCATGATGACGACCGTCTCCGGCTGGTGCCCGGCGAGAAGCGGCACGTCCTCACCGTCACCGAACTGGTCCAGCTCGCGAAGGGGGTGCTGGAGGAGCGCGTCGGCTGGGTCTGGGTGGCCGGCGAGGTCTCGAACTGCCGGCTCTATCCTTCCGGGCACACTTACTTCACGCTGAAAGACGCCGGGGCCGAGGTGAGCGCCGTCCTCTTCAAGGGGAGCGCGGCGAAACTGCCTTTCACGCTCGAGAACGGGCAGGAACTGGTCGTCCGCGGGCAGACCTCGCTCTACACGAAGCGCGGCCAGTTCCAGCTCATCGTCGCCGAGGCGGAACCCAAGGGACTCGGGGCGCTTCTCCTCGCCTTCCAGCAGCTCAAGGACCGGCTCGAGAAGGAGGGGCTGTTCGATGAGGCTCGCAAGCGACCGATCCCGTTTCTCCCCCGGACGATCGGGATTGTCACCTCGCCCGTCGGCGCCGCCCTCCGCGACATGCTGAACATCATCGACCGCCGGTGTCCGGACGTCCGCGTCCTCATCGCTCCGGCCCGCGTTCAGGGGGAGGGGGCGGCGGCGGAGATCGCGGCGGGGATCCGACTGCTCAATGCGGTTTCGGAGGAGGGGGGCGGAGACTCGAGAGAGGATCCCGCCGCGCCGCTCGCCCCAGGCGGGAAGATCGATGTCATGATCGTCGGCCGGGGCGGAGGGTCGATCGAGGATCTGTGGCCGTTCAACGAGGAGATCGTCGCCCGAGCCATCCACGCCTCGAAGATTCCCGTCATCTCCGCGGTGGGGCACGAGGTCGATGTCACGATCAGCGACCTCGTGGCCGACGTCCACGCCAAGACCCCCTCCGAGGCGGCCGAACTGGTGGTGCCGCTCAAGACCGAAGTCCTCTCCCGGCTCGATCAGGGACGCTCGGCGCTCCATGAGGGAATCGTCGCCCTGTTGCGGGATCACCGCCGCACCCTGGATGCCTTCGCCGGCAGCGCCGCTCTCCGCGAGCCTCATCATGCCGTGCAGGCGCGCGGACAGCGGCTCGATGAGCTCGCGTCCAGACTCAATGGGGCGATGCAGCGGGTGCTGGCCCGCCGACAGAAGCGCTTCGGCGAGACCGCCCGACGGCTCGAAGCCCAGAGTCCCCGCGCCATCCTGAACCGGCGCTACGTGAGGCTGCGGAATCTGAATGCCGAGCGTCGCCTCGTCGGCGCGCTCTGGAGAGGGGTGCAGGCGATGCGGCGCCGGCTCGATGCGCTCTCCGTCCGCCCCGCCCTGGCGCGGCTTCCGGAGCGGCTCCCCCGGGCGAGGCAGACGCTCGACGCGAACGGCCGGAGACTCCAGGTGGCGGTCGAGCGTCTTCTCGCCGTCCATCGCCAGCGATACGGGGAACTGAGGGGTCGTCTGAACGCGCTCGACCCCGAGGCGGTCCTTAACCGCGGCTATTCGATCACCCGCCGGGTGAAAGACGGGCTGATCCTGCGGGAGTCGACCCCGCTGGCGCCCGGGGACAAGGTGGAGACTCAACTCGCGAAGGGAAAGTTCACGTCGCTCGTCGATCGCGTCCGCGAGTGACCCCCTTCTCTCCCCTGGTGTCCTCCGTGCCGTGCGAGGTTACCGTCCCGTCGCATTGTCATCCTGAGCCTCGGCCGCAGGCCGAGGCGAAGGATCACCGGCACATACGCACCTGCCGGTTCAGTACTGGCGATCCTTCGCTTCGCCCCCGCAGCACGTGCTGCGGGGCGGGCTTCGCTCAGGATGACAGTGGGAGGGGGCGGTAGCCCCGTACCTATTGTTGCCGTTGTCGTTCCGTCCCCCCGGGTGACCTCCCGTGCTTTCGACGCTTCGCGACTTCCGCCTCATCCGCACTCTCCGCCGGGCCTTTCGCGGACTTCCCGTCGAACTCCACATGAAACCGGCGAGCGATCCCACGCTCCTCTTCGCCGGGATCATCTACGGCGTCCCCGCCTTCATCGACACCGGGCTGTACCGCCTCTTCTGGGACCTCAAGCGGGCGCTCTTCTTCTACGGCGACGCCATCATCGAGGCCTTCATCGCCCGGCACGGACTTTCCGCCCTCCAGGCCGCGTACGACGCGGGTCGATCCGAAGAGTCGTTCTTCGTCTTTCCCGCGGAGGCGGCGCGCGAAGCGGGGATCCAGGCCGAGCGCGACCGCCTCATCGCACTCTACGACGACGTGAAGCGCGGATGCGAGGGACTCGCCCCGCTCCCTCCGGAGGCGCGACGCGACCTTCTGAGAACGCTGGTCGCCGCCACGAACGCCGCGATCGAATCCACGTTTCACCAGGATGAGTGGGAGTCGCTTGACTTCAGCGATTCTGCGCAGGGAACCCGCGCGCTTCAGATCGTGGAGAAGATCGAGCGGGCAAAGAACGTCCGCGTCGTGACGACGCTCTGCTCCGGGAAGAGGCTGTTCGAGGGCGTTCCCGTTCACCCGCACAGCGACGAGGAGATCGTCTCGCGCGCGAGCCGGTGGTTCACCCTGCTGGATGATCTCATCGACGTCTGCGAGGACTGGTGGGAACGACAGCCCAACTATTGCGTGGCGCTGGCCCTGGCGAGCGGCGAACTGCCGGCGGTCCGGGCGGAACTTGAGCAGAGACGCGGGCCGACGCCGGGCCTCCCCTGGTTTCGCCGAACCGCCCCGGGCGCCGCGCATCGCTACGAGGAGGCGTATCGGGACGCGCGCCGGGGCTTCGTCGCCGTCTTCCCCGTCCTTCCCCGCTGGATGGCCTACGCGATCGAGCGGAGGGCGAGGACGCGGGCGGAGTCGCCGTTCTAGCCCGGATTATTCGTGAACCAAAGCCCCGTAGCCCCGAGTAGCGGCCCCTTCGGCTTCGCTCAGGGCAGGCTCCGGCCGCGTAACGAGGGGCGGCACAGTCGAATGGCCCTGCACCGTGAGCCGGCCCCTCGTTACGGCCCCGCAGCACGTGCTG
>JACPTZ010000010.1 GCA_016192525.1 Planctomycetota bacterium | reverse complement strand
GTCTTTGTGCATTGTGAATTGCGCATTGTGAATTCTCATATGGATTTGGGTTCTCTCCTCCTCGCTCTCGCTCTCGTTGTGGCCGTGGCCGCATTTGTGGCCCGGCCTTTATTGCAGCGCCACAGCGCCCGCCCCTTCGCCGCCGCCAGCGACGACCTCGTGGCCCAGCGCGAAGCCGTGCTCATCGAACTGCGCGACCTCGACTTTGATCACGCCACCGGCAAAATTGGCGACGACGACTACGCCGCCCAGCGCGCCCGCCTCACCGCCAAAGGTGTTGAGATTTTCCGCGCCCTCGATGCCCGCCGCCCCGCCCCCGCCTCCAACAACGGCGACGATATCGAAAAAGCCATCGCCGCCCGCCGCCGCAAACCCCAGTCGCCGACTCGCCCCGAAGCGGCCCGCCCCGTTGTGTCCCGCGCCGATGACGACATCGAAAGAGCCGTTGCCGCCCGCCGCCGCAAACCCGAGTCGCCGACTCACCCCAACAGACATTCGGCCCCGGCCCTTGCCGCCTGCCCCAACTGCGCCGCCTCGGTTCAACCCGGCGATAAATTCTGCCCCAAATGCGGCGCCCCCGTCACGGGCGCGGCTTCCAGTATCCTCTGCGCGGCCTGCGCGGCGGAGCCGGCCGCGGTCCCGACGGTCCGACTCCCCGAGGGCGCGCGTCCCCCCTCCTCCGAAAGTCCCGCCTCAGATCCCACCCGGGTGTCGGATGTTCCGCTCCCGGCCCGGCGCGGCGCCGCCGCCATGCCGCGCGTCGGCGAGACGTTCGGACCGTACCGCATCCTTCGCCTGCTCGGAAAGGGCGGAATGGGCTCCGTCTACGAAACGGAAGAGGTCGGGAGCGGGCGACGCGTCGCGCTTAAGGTGCTCGATCGCTCGATCGACTCCCCGGAGGCGCAGAAGCGGTTCATCCGGGAGGGCCGGCTCGCCGCTTCCGTGAATCACCCGAACAGCGTCTACATCTTCGGGACCGAGGAGATCGAGGGAACCCCGGCCATCAGCATGGAACTGGTGGCGGGCGGGACCCTCCAGGAGCGCGTCGCCCGCGACGGACCGATGCCGGTCGGGTCGGCCGTGGACGCCATCCTCCAGATCGTCGCCGGACTCGAAGCCGCCCACCGGCTCGGCGTCCTCCATCGCGACATCAAGCCCTCGAACTGTTTTGTCGACGCGGCCGGCGCGGTGAAGATCGGCGATTTCGGCCTCTCGATCTCCACCCTCGCCCGCGGCGAGACCCACGTCACCGCGCAGGGCACCTTCCTCGGCACGCCGGCCTTTTCCTCTCCCGAACAGCTGCGCGGGGACGAACTCGATGTCCGCTCCGACATCTACGCGGTCGGGGTCACTCTCTATCACCTCCTCACCGGCCGCACCCCGTTCGATGCCGACAACATGGTGAAACTCCTCGCTACCGTCCTCGAACGTCCCGCCGAATCGCCCGCAAAGTGGCGCCCCGGAATCCCGGCCGGACTCGCCGCCGCCGTGCTGCGATGCCTCGAGAAGCAGCCCGCGCGCCGCTTCGCGAACTACACCGACCTGCGCCGCGCCCTGCTGCCCTACGCCTCCGCCTCCCCCACGGCCGCCACGCTGGGACTCCGGATCGCGGCGGGCGGGATCGACCTCTTCACGCTCACCACCGGAATGAGCCTGGCCGTCTTCGCCTGGTTCGGCGATTTCGAAAGCTACCTCTCGGCGATGGAGCGGCAGCAGGCAGGCATGTCGGTGGAGATTCTCCTCCTGTGGACCTCCCTGATCCTCCTCTACTATGCCCTCCCGGAGGGGATGCGCGGGGCCTCCTTCGGGAAGATGATCTGCGGGCTCCGGGTGATCGGCAGAGACCGCAGCGCGATCGGGGTTCCGAGGGCGCTCCTCCGATCCGCGGTCTTCGCCGTGCTCCCGATGGTCCCCTCCCTCCTCTATCTGATGTCCGGCCCCATCGACCTGTTCTCGGCGAAGAACACCTGGCGGCAGATGCTCATCGGAAACTCCTACTACCTCGTCCTCGCCTCGCTCTTCGTCACGGCCCGCAAGCGCAACGGTTACGCGGCGCTTCAGGACCTGATCTCCGGCACGCGCGTGGTCCAGGCGACCGCGTACGTGGCGCGACCGGAATCAGCGTCGAGTGAAGAGGTCGGAACCGAGGTGAAGTCGGCGGCGAAGTTGGGCCCGTACCACGTGCTGGAGACGCTGGACCGATCGGGTCCCGGCGAGCTGCTTCTCGGATATGACACGCGCCTCCTGCGAAAGGTGTGGATCCGCCGCCTCCCGGCCGGCGGCGCGGGCATGGATGTCGAACTCGTGGATACCGCCCGGCCGGGTCGACTGCGCTGGCTCGGCCGCCGCCGGACGCCGGAAGAATGCTGGGACGCCTTCGAGGCGCCGCCCGGGACCCCGCTCCTCTCTCTGATCCGGAGAGGACAGCCCTGGGGTCGGGTCCGATACTGGCTTCTCGACCTCGCGGACGAACTTGACGCCGCGCTCAAGTCCCCGGCCGCCGGGGCGCCGGCGCTTCGGCTCGATCACGTCTGGATCACGAGCGACGGCCGCGCGAAGATCCTGGAGTTCCCCGCCCCGGGCGCCGCCGCGGCGGTGCTCACGACCGCCGAGGCCACGCGCCCGGACGGGCCCCGCACCCTCGATTTCGCCTCGGCCCGGACCTTTCTCCAGCGGGTGGCGCCCTCGGCGCTGGAAGGGGCGAATCCCTCCCATCTCGAAGTGGCGCTTGACGGGGCGCGCCCGCCCTCGGTCCCGGTGGCGCTCCATGCGCGGACGATCGTCGAGTCGATCGGAAACGCGACCGACCTGCGGGGTCTGGCGCTGCAGATTCGGTCGACTCTGGGACGCCCCCCGGAGATCTCGCGCCGGCGCCGGCTGGCGCACGCGATCGGCTGCATCCTCTTCCCGGCGTTCTGCGCGGCCTTCGGGGCGTACGGACTGTCGCTCCAGCGGACCTGGACGGAGAAGTACCCGGACATCCTGCCGCTTCGCCTCTGCCTGGCCCGCATCGAGACTCTCGAAGGCACGGAACCGGCCGATGCGGCGGAGAAGGAGGCGATCGCGAAGGAGGTCGGGGCGATGGAGGTCCTGATCGCGTCGCGGTACCGGAGCTCGGTCGAGAACCCGGAGACCTGGTCGAGCATGTACGCTCGGAGCGTGATTCCGGAGCCGGGGCGCGGACGGGTGGAGGCCATCCTGGCGGCGCGGGGAGTCCCGAAACCGGAGGAGGAGGCCGAGGCGGAGGCGCTCGTCGGAACGTGGGTCCGTCGCCACGCGGGCGCCGCCGGCGCGAGCTTCGGTTCGCCGGAGGCCCTGACCTGGACGGTGATCGGCGCGGCGGGACTCACGCTGCTCGTCCTGGTGGTCCTCCCCGGACTCCTGGCGGCGCTGCTCTTCCGGGGAGGCCTCCTGGTGCAGGTCCTCGGGATCGACTTCGCGCGGGCTTCCGACGGCGCGCCGGCCTCGCGCCCTCGCATCTTCATCCGCGCGCTCATTGCCTGGTCGCCCGTGCTGGGGCTGCCGTTCCTGCTCGCCCTTCTCGCGCCGCTGGCCGGAAAGCAGGGAACGCTGGCGGGGTGCGGCGCGGCGATGGCGCTCTTCCTCGCCGGCGCCCTCTGGGCGATCCTCGCGTCCGGTCCGAGCCTGCAGGATCGCCTCGCGGGGACCGTGATGGTGGCGAAGTAGAACGCGCGCGTCCCCCTCCCAATTCCTCTGTTTCAGTGGCCTCAGCGGTTTCAGTGGTTCACCTTCTTCTCTCCGCTGTTTCCGCATTGTTCTTGTCGTTTCCCCCTGCGTGGAATTCGCGAAATCCGTGGTTCGTTCCGTTCCGGGTTCGCGTCGGCATGCGTAGGCCTCAGCCGGATGAGCCGAAAAGGAGTTCTGGCGGCGGCAGGGTCGCATCGCCGGCGACGGGGTCACGGCTGCTGGACGGCGAACGTCGCGCCCTTTCGGACCGCCAGCCCGAGACACACCCCAAACACCAGGTGGGCCGCGAGCGTGACGGCGACAAACCGCGCGCCGACCGGGATGCCGAAGAACCCGGTGTACGGGGTGAGCAGCATGGCCGCCTCGAGCCCGAGGGCCATCACCACCGCCCATCCCCAGGAGCGCCGCCTCGGGTCGCCGATGAGGGCGAGGTACATCGTTCCGAAGGTGGCCCCGTTCGAGAAGTGATAGGCCCAGCCGGCGAAGTGGGCCGGGAGCGAGTAGGTCGCCTGCTCGACCGTCTCGCCGAGGATCATCGCCCCGAAGCGGGGGAAGACCTTGAAGAGGTTCATCGCCGGCACGACCGAATCGATTCCCCATTCGCGGGCGAAGACGAAGGGAAGGCGGAAGAGGTCGTACGCGCACGCCGCGGCGAATCCCGCGGCGGCGCCGGCCGCGACGGCTCTCCACAGCCGGCCCTCTCCCCGGGCGCGGTCATGGAGGGCGAGGAGCGCGAGGGCCGCCATGGCGGGGAGGAGCGCGGCGAGGGTGGCCGCCCGCATCGAGCAGAGGCCGTAGAACTCGACGAGGAGGCATCCGATGGAGGTGGAGGAGAGCGCGAAGACGAGGACCCTCCCGGGACCGCTCCAGCGGAGCAGGGCGGGGAGGGCCGGCGGGGAGGCGTGTTCAGTCATGGCGGGCGCCAGCCTACGCCGCGGGGCCGGAGGCCGTCAAGATCGTCGGTCGTGCGGCGCCCCGCCGCCGCTTTCGACGGCCCTGCACGGGCCCCCGCTCCGTGAAGCCTGGGCGCAGTGCCCGGATCGGGCGCCCACCGACCGCCCGCTCCCGTTCGCCTGAGACCCTGAGAAGAAATTCCACAGGACGAGGAACGCCGCCATGATGTCATCCTGAGCGTCGGGCGCAGCCCCGCAGCACGTGCTGCGGGGCGCAGCCCGACGCGAAGGATCGCCGGCGCATGCGGCAAGTTTGCTTCAGTACTGGTGATCCTTCGCCCTGCCCGGCGGCCCCTCGGTACGGCCGCCTGCGGCGGCCTACTCGGGGGAGGCGGGCAGGGCTCAGGATGACAACTCGGCGCACCGCTCGTCGGCGCACCCCTTCTCAGGCTCTCAGGCGAACGCAAGAGGGAAGGTGAGGGGCGGTCGGGGTCCCTACCGCGGCGGCTTTCTCGCCCGCACAAACGCGCTGGCGAACTTGCCGTCCACCTGCGGCGCGATGGCATCGGCGTCGATCCCGGCCTTCGCGAGCATATCCCGGGCGTCGGCGGCGCGATAGGTCCGGGTGAACTGGAGGGTGACCTCGGAGAATCCGGCGGATTCCAGTTTGCGGCGATAGTCCCCTTCGTCGAGCGCGCCGGCCACGCAGCCGATCCAGAGTTCGACGCTGCGGCGGATCGAATCCGGGACCGGCCCGCGGACCACGATGTCGGAGACGGCGAGTCGGCCGCCCGGCCGGAGGACCCGGAACGCCTCGCGAAACACACGGTCCTTGTCGGCGGAGAGATTGATGACGCAGTTGGAGAGGATGACATCGACGGAGGAGTCGGGGAGCGGGATGTTCTCGATCTCGCCCTTCAGGAACTCGACGTGCGTCACGCCGGCCCGACGCTGGTTCTCCCGGGCGAGGGCGAGCATCTCATCGGTCATGTCGAGCCCATAGACCTTCCCCGTGGGACCGACGCGACGGGCGGAGAGGAGGACATCGATCCCGCCTCCGGAGCCGAGGTCGAGGACGGTCTCTCCGGGATGAAGTTCCGCGAGGGCGGTGGGGTTTCCGCACCCGAGCGAGGCCGCGGCGGCCGCCGGCGGCAGGCCGAGCATCTCCTCGGGCGAGTAGAGATCCGCGGTGATCGGGTCACACTTCGCCTCCTCCGCCCCGCCCCCGCAGCACGCCGCCCCCCCCGCGGCCGCCGCCCCGAGGGCGGCCTCCCGGTATCGTTCCTGGACGGCCTTCTTCAGGTCGGGTTCGGTCATGGGAGGACTCCGATCGTGGGAAGAGTTGGCGCCTGGAGCAGACTCCAGTCAATCAGGAACGGCGCGACGAGTCAAGATGCCCGGTGAGAAACCGTCGGCGTGCTCGACGGGGTCGCCGTGGCGACGGTCGGAGTGTCGGCTCCCCGAATCGAATCTCCGTATGGGATTACCGCATTGCCATCCTGAGCCTCGCCCCGCAGGGCGAGGCGAAGGATCGCCGGGCCGGCCGCAGGAAGGCGTTTGGCCGGCTGGGCGAAGGGGTGCATCCCGCGTGAACGGCCCTCAGGTTGTCATATCACCAGCGTAGGCGTCTTTGGGGCGCATCGGCTGGCGATCCTTCGCCTCGGGCTTCGCCCGAGGCTCAGGATGACAGGCCCGGAGGGGGGGGCCGTTCAGGCGGGATGCACCCGGGCGAAGGATGACAAGGGACGGACGGTAACCTCATACCTCAAGTCAACGGGCTCGACGCTCGTGACTTCGCAGAACTTTCTCCATGGGCCGGCCCTTGGCCAGCTCATCCACCAGCTTGTCCATGTACCGGAGCTTGCGCATCAGCGGGTCCTTGATCTCCTCGATCCGGACGCCGCAGATGGTGCCGGTGATCATTCCGACATTGGGGTTGAGCTCCGGCGCCTGGTCGAAGAAGGCCTCCAGGTTGACCTTCCGCTTGATCTGCTCCTTCAGCGCCTGCGAAGTGTAGCCCGTCAGCCAGCACAGGACCTCGTCCAGTTCCCTCCTCTTCCGTCCCTTCTTCTCGACCTTCTGCACGTAGAGGGGATACACGCGGGCAAAGGCCATCCCGAAGATCGGGTGCTTCTTCAAAGATGCCTCAACTGTTTTCCCGTTCTTGTCCTGCGCTTTCGATTTCATTCTCTCTCCTGTCGTGAAGAGTTCATCGTACGAGGTTACCGTCCCGTTCCTTGTCATCCTGAGCCTCGGCCGCAGGCCGAGGCGAAGGATCACCAGCGTGGGCGGTTTGCAGACTCCGACGATGGCGGTCCTTCGCTCATCCGGCCAAACGCCCGTCCGCCATTTGTGTGGCGGAGCGGCCGGCTGAGCTCAGGATGACAATGCGGTAACCACGTACGGTTCATCGTCCTCCTCGACCTCGGCCACGCCCACGTAGCGGCCTGGCGTGAGGGCATGCTATATCACCTGGGACCGACGGTCAACGGGCCTCGTGCGCGTCCGCCCCCTGTAGTGACGCCGCCGTGGACGGGGGGAGTCGCGGCGGCGCCGTCGAACTTCGCTCTTCGAGCTTCGGCGGACTGGGAACTCGCAGGCGTGGACGCCGCTGCGGGCGAAGATGTAGGCACAACGGGACGACATAGGTCCCTTGATGGCTATGTGTTGCACGAATCCCCGGTCCTTGCTATTTCTACTGTCACCGATCGCGGGAGTCGTGTCGCACACGTGGCACCGGAACGGGGATAGACCGAGTCCCTGAGTAGCGACCGCTCGGCGCCGTTTGCCGAGCGGTCGCGTATCGAAGGGACGGTTGAAGCGAACGGCGCTTCGTCTCCGGGCCCGCCCTTCGATGCGCCCTCCTCGGTCGCCTGCGTCGACCGAGGAGGGCTACTCAGGGCTACGGTGTGCGGGCGCGACCGGCGCGCGAACCGTGACAGTAGAACTATCTTCTTCGACCCGCCGTCGCCGGGCGTGTGCGCATCCAACACCTCACCAGACGCGGCGTCGAGCGCAGGCCGACCGTAGATGTGAAGAAGGGGACGGGGACCAGGCGCGATTCAGCGCCCGAGGCTGCGGCCCACGACCCGCTCCACTACCCCATCGGCGCGGGGCATTTCGGAAACATCGCCACAGTGCTGAGTGAACTGGCCGAGAAGATGGACCCCGATCGTCTCGTCGACGCCGCCCGATCCGAAGGGGGACTTCCGGTGGCGCAGCGGCCGGCTGAGAGCTTGAGAAGGAATGCGCCAAGGAGCGAGCCGCCGAATTGTCATCCTGAGCGAAGCCCCGCCATCCGTTCGGCGGGGCGTAGCGAAGGATCGCCAGCCTTGCCCCGGAATACGCGCCTTCCAGGGGGCAGGCCTGGCGGTCCTTCGCGTCCGCCTGCGGCGGACGCTCAGGATGACAAAAGCGCGGCGCTTGTCATTCCGGGGCACTTCTTCTCAGGCTCTGAGCTCAGGGTGACAATGCAGCAACCTCGTACGGGAGGAGGAAGAATGACGACCCCGGCCCATCACCGGCACCCCGCTCCGAAATCGTCCTCTATCAGACGGAGGATGGCGGGTCTCGCATCCAGGCGCGGCTTGAGAATGAGACGGTCTGGCTGACCATCAACCAGATGACGGAGCTGTTTCAGGTGGACAAGTCCGGAATAAGTCGCCACCTGGCAAATGTTTACGAGACGGGGGAGCTTCGGCGAGAGGCAACTGTTGCAAAATTCGCAACAGTTCAGGAGGAGGGCGACCGGCGCGTTTCCCGTGATCTGGAGTACTTCAACCTCGACGCCATCATCTCGGTCGGCTATCGGGTCAACACCGCCCGCGGCACGCAGTTTCGTATCTGGGCCACGCAACGGCTGCGCGAATACATCGTCAAGGGTTTCACCCTGGACGACGAACGCCTGAAGGGGCGCGACCGGCTGGCCGACCACTTCGACGAACTGCTCGCCCGCATCCGGGAAATCCGGGCCAGCGAGAAACGGGTCTATCAGCGCATCCGCGAAATCTTCGCCCTGGCTACCGACTACCACGAGGGCGAGCAGGAGACCCAGGTCTTCTTCGCCACGATGCAGAACAAGATGCACTTCGCGGCCGCCGGCATGACGGCCGCCGAGATCGTCCGAAGGCGCGCGGACGCGGCGCGGTCCAATATGGGGCTGACCTCCTGGAGCGGAGACCGCGTCCTGAAGCGCGATGTGGCGACCGCGAAGAACTACCTCACCGAGAAGGAGATCGACACGCTCAACCGCATCGTGGTCATGTTCCTCGACCAGGCCAAGTTCCGCGCCCAGCGGCGGCAGGACATCAAAATGCGGGACTGGACGGCGTTTCTGGACAAGTTCCTGCGCGATACCGAATTGCCGGCGTTGCCGGATGCGGGCTCGGTGAGCCACGAGAACGCGATCGTCTGAGCGGAAACGCAGTACGACACTTTCACGGAGAGGCGACGGCAGGAGGCGGAAGCGGCGGCGGAGACGCGCTATCTGGACGACTTGCGGACTTCCGCCACGACGCTTGATGCGGCAAGAAACATCTCTCTCCCAGGAGCAAAGCCGCGAAGCCGCGCAAGCGCAGGAAAGGGCGGAAGTAAACACCACCGCGATCGTTCGTTCAGATCCGGGCTATCCCGCCTTGGCCGAACTCTTCTTGGACTTCGCCATCGTCGGACCTCCCAGGATCGCGTCGGACAATCGCTCCGGCAAAGTCCCGGAACGGTGGGACAGGCTTTCCAGCCTGTCCCGCACAGGCTGGAAAGCACAGGCCGGAACGCACAGGCCGGAACGCACAGGCTGGAACGCACAGGCTGGAACGCACAGGCTGGAAAGCCTGTGCTACCGCTTTCCGCGGATTGTCCAACACGCTCCTATCGAGCGGGTTTGCGGTTCTTCACGCCCGCGCCGCCGTCGATCGAGACCCGCTTGACCATCTCGATCAGCCGGCAGGCCGGGCATCCGCCTTCGCCCTTCGGGCTGCGGCGGACCGGCAGGTGCTCG
>JACPTZ010000070.1 GCA_016192525.1 Planctomycetota bacterium | reverse complement strand
GTGTCGGGGGAGGCAATGGCGGGGATGCGCGGGCGGGGGGGGCCGTGGGCGGCGGTGCCGTGAACATCGCGGTTGCGGGCAACGGCGGCAAGGGGGGTGCAGGTGCAGGGGGGGAGATGGGGGGAGGACCATTGCCGTTCCGGCCGACGGTGGAATCGGTATGTGTGAGGCTGGCGCAGGTGGGGCTGGTGGGGACGGGGCCGCGGAAGGTGAGTGGGGTGGAACGGGCGGGAATGGTGGGAAGTCGAAGGTCGTTGGGGATGGCGTGTCCGAGGGTGGAAACGGGGGACCCGGCGGAGTGGGGGGCCCGGAAGGTGGGCGCGGTGGAGGTGGCGGGAATGGTGGCGACGCCGAAGTGACCGACATTGGCCTTGCAGAAGGTGGGAGAGGTGGAGACGGCAACAAGGCGGGGAGCAGGTCGAAAGGGGATGGAGTGCGTGGGGGAGATGCGGGAGACGGGGGTGACGCGAAGGTTGGGGAAGGCGGGACCCTCATGGGCGGGAGGGGTGGAGACGGCGGACAGGGCGGTGACGGCGCCAGGGTCGGAGGCACTGGAGGAGACGCGGGAGACGGCGGCGATATCTCAGGACCGGGCGCTGGCCTTCCTGGATCCCCCGGAACTCCAGGGCCGGGTGGGACTGGAGGTGCGCCCGACTTGGAAGGGAAGGCCGGCGAAGAGGGAGAACCCGGAAAGACAAAGCCCTGAGCCCTCCGAAGTGCCGCAACGTCCAACTTCGCTCTGAGGCAGGCTGTTCTGCACTCTTGCTTTCGGAAAACTCGATGATTGACATCTGCTGATCATCCCTCAAGCGCATGAAAGGGCCTTCCGCATGGTTACGCTCGAAGAACTTCTCGCGATTCTGGTGCAGAAGGGCGGCTCGGACCTTCACATTGCCGCGGGGTCCCCGCCGCGGATCCGCGTCCACGGCGAGCTGAAGCCAACGGAACACGAGGCGATGACCTCCGAGGAGACGCAGAAAATCGTCTACTCGATCCTGGACGGCGAACAGATCGCCAGGTTCGAGAAGAACCTCGAGCTCGACCTCTCCTTCGGGATCGAATCGCTCGGCCGGTTCCGGACCAACGTCTTCGTCCAGCGGGGCGCGGTCGGGGCCGTCCTCCGCATCATTCCGACGAAGATCAAGAACTTCACCGACCTGAACCTCCCCATGAAGGTCTGCACCGAGCTCTGCGAGACCCCCAAGGGGCTGATCCTCGTGACCGGGGCGACGGGTTCCGGGAAGTCGACCACGCTGGCCGCGATGATCGACTACATCAACTCGCACGACTACGGTCACATCATCACGCTCGAGGACCCGATCGAGTTCGTGCACCGCAACAAGAACTGCCTCGTCAACCAGCGCGAGGTCGGGAGCGACACGCGCGACTTCAAGGGGGCGTTGCGCTCCATCCTGCGCCAGGACCCGGACGTGGTGCTCATCGGGGAAATGCGCGACATGGAGACGATCGAGGCCGCCCTCACGATCGCCGAGACGGGGCACCTCACCTTCGGCACGCTGCACACCTCCGACTGCGTCCAGACCATGAACCGCATCATCGACGTCTTCCCGGCTTACCAGCAGGCCCAGATCCGCACGCAGCTCTCGTTCGTGCTGCAGGGCGTCTTCTGCCAGCAGCTTCTCATGAAGGCGGGCGGCAAGGGACGCGTGCTTTGTCCCGAGATCATGCTGGCCAATCCGGCCGTGCGCGCCCTGATCCGCGACGGCAAGGCGCACCAGATTTACTCGATCATTCAGACGAGCGGCGCGATGGGGATGGTGACCATGAACCAGAACCTGTCCAACCTCGTAAAGGCCGGCCAGATCACGCAGGATACGGCGTTCGAGGTGACGACCGACGCCGACGACCTGAAGCGGACCCTGCAGAAGGTGTAGACGGACCCGGATGGTCAACCTGTCCAAACTGACGAAGAAGCGTCTGGGCGAGATCCTCGTGAGCGAGGGACTCGTCACGGAGGACCAGGTCCAGGAGGCGCTCAAGAAGAAGGCGGAGACGGGGGACCTGCTCGGGACCACGCTGGTCAAGCTGGGGTACGTCTCGGAGTACGACATCGCCAAGACGATCGTCACCCAGTTCGGACTGCCGTACCTCGACTGCACGCATTACCGTATCCCGGACGACCTGATTCCGCTCTTTCCCGTGGACCGCCTGCTGAAAGACCAGATGGTTCCGCTCGACAAGATCGGGCGCATTCTGGTCGTGGCGGTGAGCGGGCTGCTGGACGAGGCCGTATTTGCCGATCTGGAGAAGCGGACCGGCTGCGAGATTTACCTCTACGTCAGCACGCAGAGCCAGGTCCTCCAGGCGATCCAGACGCACTATGCGGACGGAAAGCCCCTGAAGCGGTAGGGCCATGAAGACGACCCTGAGCAGCTTCGACAAGAAAGTGAAGACCATCCTCGTCCGCAAGGGGGTGCTCGAGGAGCCTCGCGCCGAGGAGGCGTCGAGCCTCGCCCTCTCTCAGGACAAGCCGATCGCCGACGTGATCCTCGAGCGCAATTTCACCGACGAGATGTCGTTCATCTCGGCGATCGCGCAGGAGATGAACATCCCCCCGATCGACGTGGAACGGGTCGGCGTGGACGACAAGGCACTGCAGTCCCTCTCTCAGGACTGGGCCACCTATTACGCGGCGCTCCCCATCGGCCGGATCGGAAACTCGCTCACCCTCGCCGTCAGCAATCCTTTTGACGTGCTGAAGCTCGACGACATCCGGCTCCTCACCGGGTGCGACATCCGCCCCGTCGTTTCCACCGAGCGGGCCATCCGGAAGGCGATCCAGAAGGCGTACAATCCGGGCGAGGAGGACATCAAGCACCTGATCGAGAAGATGGAGGAGGCCGACATCGAACTCCAGAAGGAGGCCGTGGAGGAGGATGTCGACCTCGCCCAGATCACCGACGACTCCTCGGGTAACTCGCCCATCATCAAGCTCGTCGATTCGATCGTTTCCAGCGCCCTCAAGGATCGGGCGAGCGACATCCACATCGAGCCCTACGAGCGGAAAGTCAAGGTTCGCTTCCGCAAGGACGGCGTGCTGTACGAGACGATCTCCCCCCCGAAGAAGATGCACAACGCGGTTGTCTCCCGCATCAAGATCATGTGCGAACTCGACATCGCCGAGCGCCGCGTCCCGCAGGACGGGAAGTTTCAGATGAAATACGAGGGACGCCAGGTCGACTTCCGCGTCTCCGTGCTTCCCTCCGTGCACGGCGAGAAGGTCGTCATCCGCGTCCTCGATTCGTCGGCCCTCGCGCTCTCGCTCGACGCCCTCGGCTTCGAGTCGGAGGTGCTCGAGTGCTTCCGGCGCGCGGTGAACGCCTCCTACGGGATGATCCTGGTCACCGGCCCGACGGGGAGCGGAAAGTCGACCACGCTGTACTCTGCGCTCAAGGAGGTCCTCTGTCCCGAGGACAACATCGTGACGGTCGAGGACCCGGTCGAGTACCAGCTCGAGGGGGTGATCCAGGTCCCGGTGAACAACAAGCGCGGCCTTACGTTCGCCGCCGCGCTGCGCTCGATCCTGCGCCAGGATCCGGACACCATCATGATCGGCGAAATCCGGGACTTCGAGACCGCCGACATCGCCATCAAGGCGGCCCTCACGGGGCATCTGGTGCTCTCGACGCTTCACACGAACGACGCCCCCTCGACGATCACCCGGCTGGTCGACATGGGCCGCCCAGCGTCTCGCCCGGAAGCTCTGCGAGCACTGCCGCCAGCCGGAGAAGTATCCGCTCGACCGGCTGACCTCGCTGGGATTCACCCGCGAGGAGGCGGAGCAGGGGACGGTCTATCGGGCCGTGGGATGCAACCGTTGCACGAACGGCTACAAGGGACGGTTCGCCCTCGTGGAGTCCATGGAGATGGACGAGTCGCTCCGCCGAATGGTCATCGAGGGCCGTTCGGCGATCGACCTGATGCAGTACGCCACGGACGAGAAGCACATGATGACCCTGCGGCGCTGCGCCGTGCGGAACGCCCTGCGGGGACTGACGACGGTGGAAGAGATCCTGAGGATGACGATGTAGGATCGGCTGGAGGAGGACACCTCATGGCGACATTTGCGTATCAGGCCAAGAATGCGAGCGGCACGACGGTGAGCGGGACCGTCTCGGCCGGCAATCGCGACGAGGCTCAGGCCAATCTGAGGCGCCAGAACCTCAGCGTGATGAAGCTGAGCGAGCAGAAGAAGTCGAAGGGGTTCGACCTCAACAGTCTCTTCGGCCCCCCGAAGGCGAAGGTGAGCACGGAGGACCTCGCGATCTTCACCCGCCAGATGGCCACCATGATCGGCGCCGGCATCCCGCTCCTCGAGACCCTGGAAATCCTCCAGGAGCAGGCGGAAGATCCCGGGTTCAAGCGGGTCATGGGCGAGATCGTCGATACGGTCCGCGGCGGGTCGGCCTACTCGGAGGCCCTCGCCAAACATCCGAAGATCTTCAACCGGATCTATGTTTCCATGATCCGCGCCGGGGAGGCCGGGGGCCAGATCGACGCCATTCTCAGCCGTCTCGCCGAGTACATGGAGGCGGCCGAGGCGTTGAAGCGCGAGATCAAGTCGGCCATGACCTACCCGATCGTCTCCTTGTGCATGATCCTCGGGATCGTGGTCGGGCTGATGGTGTTCATCGTTCCGAAGTTCAAGGAGATCTTCCTCTCCATGGGCATCGAACTGCCCGGCCCGACGGTGGCGCTGCTCAAGACCTCCGACTTCATGCAGAACTACTTCCTTCACTCGCTCGGCGGCCTGGTGGCGATCATTGTCGGCCTGGTGTACTACAAGAAGACTCCGATGGGGGCGCGGCAGTTCGACTGGCTCTCGATGCGGGTGCCGGTGTTCGGGGACCTCTTCAGCAAGGTCGCCATCTCACGATTCGCCCGGACCTTCTCGACGCTGCTTCAATCCGGCGTTCCGATCCTCGGCGCCCTCGAGATCGTCGCCGATACGGCGGGGAACGTCCTCGTCGAGGAGGCGATCAACAAGGCCAAGGAGAGCGTCAAACGGGGCGAGACCCTGGGCGAGCCGCTGTCCGCGACCGGGGTGTTTCCGCTCATGGTGACGCGCATGATTTCGATCGGGGAGAAGTCGGGGGCGCTCGAAAAGCTGCTCGAGAAGATTTCGGAGTTCTACGACGCCCAGGTGGAGGCCACCGTGGCCGCCCTGACCTCCCTGATCGAACCGATCATGATCGGCACGATGGGTCTTCTCGTCGGTGGCATCGTGCTCGCGATCTTCCTGCCGATTCTGAAGATCCAGGAAGCCCTGAGCAAGAAGTAGGCGGAGCGTGGGGAAGATGCCCGATCGCGTCCGCGAATCCCCGGACCTGGGCGGGCTCCCGCGGCGGTTGGGCTGGCTGGTCTACGGCCGCCTCGGCATCGCCGTCCTCGGGATGGGCGCGATCTACCTCCATCAGTCGGAGGTTCTGCGCACCGTCCATACGGGACCTCCCCTCGAATACTCCCGCTTCCTCTACGCCTACTACGTCCTCCTTTTCGCCTTCTCCGTCAATCTGGTCTGGCTCCTCGCCGCCTGGAGAAGGGCGCCGCCCCGGCGGCTCGCGCTCGCGCAGATCGCGGTCGACGTCGTCTGCGAGGCCCTCCTCGTCTACTTCACCGGGGGGGTGGGGAGCATCTTCGCCTCGCTCTTCTTCGCGACGGTCCTCTCCGCCTCCATGCTCGTCTCGGCCCGGGCCGGCCTCCTCAGCGCCGGTCCCCCTCCCGCTCATCCCCGAACCGTACGTCGAGGAACTGCTGGTCCGCTTCCCGCTGGAGTTCCAGTTCATCCTCGGCTACCTCGTGGTCTACGCCATCTCGCTCCACGTCGTGGCCCTGCTCTCCGGCTGGCTGGTCAGCGAACTGAGGCAGGTGCGCATCCTGAACGAGGAGATCCTGCACCACATGGTGGGCGGCGTGCTGACGGTGGACCGATCCGGGCGCGTCATCTTCATGAACGCCCAACTGAGGTCGCTCCTGGGACTTCCGGGCGACCTCGCCAGGGTGGGGGACCCGGTTTCCGGGGTGCTGTCCGCTCCGGCGGTCGCCCCGCTCCGGACGCTGCTCGAAGAGCCGCGGGCCGCCATCGTCGACCTGCGCCTCCCGCGGCCCGGGCTGACCGACCTCGATGTCGAGGCCACCACCTCGCTTCTCACGGACGACCGGGGAACGGTCCGAGGAGTGATTGTCCTCGTGCGGGATGTCAGCCTGCAGCACGAGATCGAGCGGGCCCGCCGACGGAACGAGCGGCTTCAGGCCCTGTCCGAGATGAGCGCCGGAATGGCCCACGAGATCCGGACCCCGCTCTCCTCGATCCGTGGATCGATCCAGGAACTCCAGGCGCTTCCCAACCTGTCCGAGGACGACCGCCGGCTGATGTCGATCATCCTCAAAGAGTCGGACCGCCTCAACCGGATCATCACGAACTTTCTGGAGTATGCCCGCGAGCAGACAGTTACCCGCGGCCGGTGCGAGGTGGGTGACCTGCTTCGCGAGGTGGCGCTTCAGCTGGAGAAGGACGAGAGAAACCCCGGGGTGAAGATCTCCGCCGACCTCCCCGGAAATCTGGTCTGCCGGGGCGAGGCGGCGCTGCTCAAGCAGGTCTTCCTGAACCTGGGAGTGAACGCGGTCGAAGCCAGCCGCGAGGGGGGGGAGGTGACGATCCGGGCGAGGCCGTCGAGGAGGGTCGTCCCGGGGACCGACGGGCAGGAGCAGGAGCGGCCGGCGGAGCGATCCGGGGTTTCCATCGAGTTCATCGACCAGGGCACCGGGATCGAGCCCGCCGCCCTCGGCCAGATCTACGACCCGTTCTTCACGACGAAGCCGCACGGGACCGGGATGGGCCTGGCCATCGCCTCCCGGATCGTGCAGTCGCACGACGGCGCCCTGACGGCGACGAGCACCCCCGGCTCCGGGAGCACCTTCACCGTGTGGCTGCCGGGGTAGGAGAAGCGGATGATCCTTGCCATCGATCAGGGTACCACCGGCACCCGCGCGGTCATCGTCGACCGCCGCGGGCGGTTCATCGCCTCCGCGTACCGGGAACACGCCCAGCACTTTCCGCACCCCGGCTGGGTCGAGCACGACGCCCTGGAGATCCGGGACTCCGTGCGGCGGACGATCCGGCAGGCGATGGCCATGGCCGGGATCCGCCCCGCGGCCCTCGCGGCCGTCGGGATCACCAATCAGCGCGAGACGGTCGTCGCCTGGGATCGCAACACCGGCCGTCCCGTCGCCCCCGCCATCGTCTGGCAGTGCCGCCGCACGGTGGAGAGGTGCGCCGACCTCAGCCGCGACGGATGGGGGCCGGTCCTCCGGCGCCGGACGGGGCTTACGATCGACGCTTACTTCTCCGCCACCAAGATGGAGTGGATTCTGCGGCATGTCCCCGCGGCCCGTTCGCTCGCCCGCGGCGACCGTCTGGCCTTCGGAACGATCGACTCCTGGGTGCTCTGGAACCTGACCGGCGGGCGGGTCCATGCCACCGACTTCACGAACGCCTCGCGCACGATGCTCTTCGACATCCACCGGCGCCGCTGGGATCCGCGTCTGCTGAGGGCGTTCGGCGTTCCGCGATCCGCCCTGCCGGAGGTTCGCCCGTCGAGCGGGACGTTCGGTTCATGGGGGGGCGTTCCGATCGCCGGGATCGCGGGGGACCAGCAGGCGGCGCTCTTCGGTCAGCTCGGGGCCTCCCCGGGGAGTCTCAAGAACACTTACGGGACGGGTTGTTTTCTGCTCCTCAACACGGGGGCCCGGGCCATCGCCTCCCGGGGCGGGCTCCTGACCACGCTCGCCTGCGGACCCCGGGGGGAGCCGGTCTACGCGCTGGAGGGAAGCGTCTTCATCGGCGGAGCGGCGGTGCAGTGGCTGCGGGATGCGCTCCGGCTCATCGGGAAGAGCCGCGACAGCGAGTCCCTCTCGAGGGCGGCCCCGCCTCATCACGGAGTGGTGGTGGTCCCCGCGTTCGTGGGACTGGGGGCGCCCTACTGGCGGGGGGAGGCCCGCGGGGCGATCTTCGGCCTGACGCGCGGAAGCGATCGCGCGGTCTTCGCCCGCGCCACCCTGGAGTCGATTGCGCATCAGGTGACCGACGTCCTCGAGGCCATGCGTCGCGACGCCCGGATCCCGATCCGTGAGTTGCGGGTCGACGGCGGGGCGTGCGCCAACAACTTCCTGATGCAGCTCCAGGCCGACCTGGCGGGGGTGAAGGTGGAGCGTCCCGCGAATGTGGAGAGCACGGTGCTCGGCGCGGCTTTCCTGGCGGGGCTGGGGAGCGGGTTCTGGAGATCGCTCGGAGACCTGGCCCATCTGCGCCGGACGGAGCGACGATTCGATCCGTCTATGGGACGGCGGGAGCGCGAGGATCGGCGGGTCCGCTGGCGGGCGGCGGTGGCGGCGGTCCTGCACTTCGCCGATCGAACTGGGAAGGTTTACGGCGCGAACTGATCCCTCGTCGCCCTGCAGCACGTGCTGCGAGGCTCCTCGGGATGATGAATCCACTCCGGGCGGCCCGGGAG
>JACPTZ010000009.1 GCA_016192525.1 Planctomycetota bacterium | reverse complement strand
CTCCGCCCCTCTTCAGCGATCGACTCCTCGCCAGGAAGAGCAGCCCGGCCACGCACCCGACCGTCATGGCGGTGTACCCGAGCACGGTGAGGAGGATGTGAAGCGGAAGGATCACCCCCATCGGCGCCGCCGTCGCGCTCGCCGGGGGAGGGTAGAAGAGGTGGGCCACCCCGAGGGCGATCGAGAGCAGCACGAGCCCCGCCACGAGGAAGCGCGGGGTCCCCCACCGCCATCCGGCGGCCGCGGCGCTGGCGATGCCGAGGATGGTCACGAAGGCCATCATCCCCCATGCGTCACGGAGGACACAGTAGGGAAAGGTCATGCCGGCAAGGGCGAGCCACGCGATCTGACTCACCACCGCGCCGGCCGCCGCAAACCGGCAGGTGACCAAGAGGGGCCGGGATGGGGCGAACAGGAACAGGAGGCCGCATCCGGCGGCGCTGAGAATGAGGGCGTGAGTCAGATACAGGAGCGGGAGAGTCATGGCCATCCACGTGAATCGCAACGGGCGTGCCACTATCTCGAAGTGTAAGGCACGCAGGCGTTGCGACTTGTGTTAACACATCCCGAGTCTGGCAAGAACAGATGTGGGATTTTCCAGAACTCCGCGGAGAATTACGCATACGAGGCTGCCGCACTGTCATCGTTAGTCCTACAGCGCAACTTTGGAACGGTCATCCCGAGGAACCGCCCCCTGAGCACGTGCTACGGGGCCGTAACGAGGAGCCAGCCCTGACGCGGGGCACAATGGCCTGGGCCGCCCCTCGTTACGCGGCCTGCGGGCCGCTACTCAGGGCTGCGGTGTTGCTTTCATGAATGATCCGGGTTAGTGAGAGTCCGTTTCGCTCCAGATTCCTCACGTCGCGCCAGACGGCGGCGCGACGCTCGGAATGACAAGGGCCGGGTCGAGTTGCGACAGGCGGTCGTGTCCCAAAGTTGCGTTGTAGGATTGGAGCTCCAGATGAAGCGAGCGGGCGAGTGGGACGTCAGATTGTCATCCTGAGCCCTGTCCGCTTCCGTCCAGCGGGCAGGGCGAAGGATCACCAGTACTGGAGCGTACCTGGCGTATGAGCTCCTGTCCGCCATCTGTGTGGCGGAGGCGATCCTTCGCGTCCGCCTGCGGCGGACGCTCAGGATGACAAGATCGCGGCGTCCGTCGTCCTGTGGCATCTCCTCTCAGGCTCTGAGGGGTGGGTTCCACGGGCGGCTCGTCCGCCCGTGCGCCCGGGGGATCTCGCCCGTGGGAAGCGATCTGCCCCGGCCACCCCCGAATCGTCATCATCGCAACCACATGCGCTTGACAGTCATGCTACGCTCTCGGAATGAGAGAACGACAGCCGATGCACGACATGACCCTGACTCGCATGAGACCCCTCAAAGGCGTACACGTCCTCGAACTCGCCACCCTGCTGCCCGGGCCGTACTGCGGGAAGATTCTCCGCGATCTAGGAGCCGGGGTGGTCAAGGTGGAACCGCCGGGCGGGGATCCGGCGAGGCGATATCCGCCGCGGGAGGCGCTCTTCCGGTCCATCAACCGCGGGAAGCGGTGCCTCGTGCTTGATCTGAAGTCGCCGCCGGACCGGACGAAGTTTCTGGAGATGGCCGCCCGGGCGGACGTGGTGATCGAAGGGTGGCGTCCCGGAACGGCACGGCGACTCGGCGTCGACTACGCCCGCCTTCGAAAACAAAACCGCGGCCTCATCTATGTGTCGATCACCGGCTACGGCCAGCGCGGACCGCGGGCGCGGCGTCCGGGCCACGATCTCACCTACCAGGCGTGGGCCGGGATTCTGGGAGTCGGAGGGAGTCCGGGGGGATCGCCGGCCATGCCGGCCGTCCCGATCGCCGACCTGGCGGGCGGGGCCCTGCCGGCCGCGATCGCCGTTCTGGCGGCTCTGCTCGCGCGGAAACGCACCGGCCGGGGGCGATTCATCGACATCTCGATGGCGGAGGGGACACGGGCGCTCGGGTTTCTCCGTCGGCTGGGTCTGGGGACCGGGGGCCGGCGGGGAGGGGGAGCGATCGGGCGCCTCACCGGGAGGGACCGCCGAGCGCCGCTCGCGCGGCGCACCCCAGGGAATGCGCGGCGCGCCCCGGGGGACGGGCGGAGCGGTACGGCGAAAGAAGGCCATGGCGCTCTTCCGCCCGACGATCCGCTTTCCGGCCGCTACCCCTGCTATCGCCTTTACGCCACCCGCGACGGCCACCTCGCGCTCGGGGCGCTGGAACCGAAGTTCTGGGAGGGCTTCTGCCGGGCGATCGAGGCGCCCGATCTCGTCGCATGCGCCTTCGGGGGAAAGGCCGTCGTCCGGCGGATCGAGAAAGTGCTGCGTCGAAGCGACACGCGGGAGTGGATGAGGCGTCTGGACCGTTGCGGCGCCTGCGCCGAGCCGGTGTACGGACCGGATTGACGAATCACAAGGGGGGGCGTGACGCTCTAAGCAGCCCGAGGTAATTCACTGCACCCCCCCTCTCGGCGGGGCGCTGCGATTGTCATCCTGAGCCCTGCCCGCCTCCGTCCGGCGGGCAGGGCGAAGGATCACCAGTACTGGAGCACACCTGGCGTATGAGCTGGTGATCCTTCGCGTCGGGCTGCGCCCGACGCTCAGGATGACAATTCAGCGCCTCGGGTTTCGCTGAGACGCCAAGTCCCTGCGGACGGCAGGGGGGTGGAGATATTTAGTTCGGGCTTCCTAGTGGGCCTTCAAAGTCGAAACTGTGGGTGCTCTCTTCCGATATCGGCGCATGGCGTCTCCCCTCTCCCGGAAGAAGAGGGGTACAACAATGGCTGCCTGTCGAAACGACTTTGAAGGCGCTTAGGCCGCGGCGGCGGGTTCTTCGGCGGGGGCCGGGACGCCCGGGGCATGGAACTCGCCCTGGACGATCGCCACGGCGAGCTTCGTGAGGAGGGTGAAAATGAGGAACCCGACGGAGAAGATCCCCGCCCCGATGGAGACCTCCGTGATGGTGGGAACGTACTCGTAGATCTCGCCAAGCGTGTCGGGAGTGAATCCCGGCATGACGAGCGCCATCCCCTTCTCGATATAGACGCCCGCGTAGATCAGCACACACCCCAGATTGAGGGTGATCGGGTGCCGCCGCGTCGCCGGGATGAGCAGGATGACGAAGGCGATGATGCTGCACAGGACCGCGAGCCACGCGTACGGCACGAGCGCCTTGTGCCCCTCGATGCCCGAGTAGAGGTACTGGGTGTAGAGCAGATGTTCGGTGTGCGAGTAGTACTCCTTGAAGATCTCCGCCCCGAAGAGGAAGAGATTGAGAAACATGGCGTAAGCCATCAGTTCGGCGATCTTCCAGATCGCCTCGTCCCGGATCTTGAACTTCGTCGTCCGCCGCAGGATCTGGAAGAGGATCACGAGGATCGCCGGCCCGGAGCAGAACGCGGAGGCGATGAAGCGCGGGGCGAGAATGGCGGAATTCCAGAACGGGCGCGCCGCCAGGCCGTTGTAGAGAAAGGCCGTCACCGTGTGGATGCTGATCGCCGCCGGGATGGAAAGGAGCACGAGAGGCGTGATCAGGGCGTGGTTGTAGTCCCGCCGGCAGTAGGCGGAATAGAGCAGGTGGAAGACGATCACCGCGTTCAGCCCGAGATAGGCATTCAGGACGAAGAAGTCCCACGCGAGGAGGGAGGAGGGGAAGTTCAGACGTCCCACCACCGGGAAAAGATGCCAAACCCGCTCCGGATGGCCGACATCCACCGTGACGAAGAGGAGGCACATCACGATCGCGCTGATGGCGAGGATCTCGCCCAGGATCACGATCTCCTTGATCGGCCCCCACTCATAGATGTACGCGGGGATCACCAGCATCACGGCCGCGGCGGCGACGCCGACCAGGAACGTGAAATTGCCGATGTAGAAGGCCCACGAGACCTGGTCCCGCATGTTCGTGACGATCAGACCGTGCGACAGCTGTCCGGCGTAGGAGTATCCCCCCCACGCGATCAGCGCGACGAGGAACACCAGCCAGGCACGGTAGCCCGTCCCGCCCGAGAGGACGAGTCTGGCAGACGCGATCAGGAATCGGGCGAAGCGTATCATCAGAGACCGTAGAAATAGTAGAACTTCGGTTGCGTATTGAGCTCGCCCTTCAGCACGAACACCCGCTTCTCCCGCATGACGGCCCGGATCTCGCTCTTCTCATCGAGGAGATTCCCGAACTTCCGCGCCCCCACGGGACAGATCTCGACGCACGCCGGATACCGCCCCTTCCTCACCCGCTGAATGCAGAAGGTGCACTTCTCGACGACCCCCTTGGGCCGGGGACGGTTCCCCAGATAGTGCGTGTCCGGGTTCATCTCCTCGGCCGGCAGGTTCGGATCGGACCAGTTGAAATGCCGGGCCCCGTACGGACAGGCCGCCATGCAGCAGCGGCAGCCGATGCACCAGTTGTAGTCCACCACCACGATCCCGTCGGGCTCCTGCCAGGTGGCCCCGACGGGGCAGGTCTTGACGCAGGCCGGCTCCCGGCACTGCTGGCACTGCACCGGCATGTAGAACTTCCCCTCGGCGGGGACCGTGGCCGGGTCGTAGTACTGCTCGGCCTTCTCGAAGCTGATCCCCTCCTCCTTGTCCATCTGGAGGACCCGGATCCAGTGAACCTGCGGATCGCGCGACTGGTTGTTCTCCTTCACGCAGGCGTAGACACAGCGCCGGCAGCCGACGCAGCGGGACAGATCCAGGCCATACCCGAAGAGGACCCGCTCGCGGGAGGGGGTGGCCTCGACGGTCACCTTCTTTCCGAAGCGCTCCGAGTAGTCCGCCTCGAGCCGGGCGAGGGCGCTCTTCACCTCCTCGGGATCCAGTTCGCGGAAGTTTTTCTGGAGGAAGGCCTCGACCTCGTCCTTCGTGCACCCGGTCAGGGAGAGAGCGGCCAGCACGCCCATGGAAGCGGCCATGAAGTCCCGGCGATCCACCTCTTCGGAGGCGTTCGGGGATGAGTTCAGGTTTTCCGTGCCGGTGTTCATGTGCTCAGATTCCGTCACCCCGTCATTTCTTCAGAAAGTCCGGCCGTACCGGAGGGGGAAGCGGCGCGATCGGCTTGAACTGCGGGTTGTGCGGATTGTGGCAGTGCGCGCACAACAGGTACTTCTTCGCCCCGTCCCAGTTGCCGGTCCGTCGTCCGTGGATTCCCTCCCGCCAGTCGCGGTAGATCTCGCCGTGGCACTGCCCGCAGAGCCGGTACGATTCCTCGAACGGAACCAGCGTCCCGTTCGCCAGTTTGAGCCGGTCCCGATCGTCCGGGTTGTGACAGTCGAAACACCACCGGTTCTCCCCGCCGTGGTTGAGGGCGATCTCCTCGTGCGCCATTTCGAGCTTCCGGACGGTCGCGTCCGGGGTGAGCTCCTTGTGACACTCGGAGCACGGAAAAACCCCCTCGGAAAAAGGCGGGGGGGGGACGGAGTAATGGCCCTGTTCGTCCACCCCGGAGCCCCCCGGCGGAGGCCCGCCGAGGAGCGGGTCGTTGAACACCTCCGGAAACTCGGCGGGACCGTGGGCGACCCGGCCGCCCACGGTCTGCGCCGCTTCGGAGCGCCCCTTGAGCACGCAGAACATCGCGAACAGAGTCCCCCCGATGACGATCACCAGCATCACGTAGGGAAAGTTCTCGAGGTCTTTGGTCATGGCGAGGTCCGTTACTTCCCCCTCCCCGCCGGGGGGGAGGGATCCGAGGGAAGTCCTAGTGCGCCTGTTTCATCTCCACGTGCTCGTGGCTGCCCGTCTTCTTCATCTCCTCGAAGTTCCACTTGGCCTTGTCGAAGAAGGGCGACTTGTCATTGTGACATTCCTGGCAGCTCTTCTCGTCCGGCACGATGAGCCCCATCGCCTTGACGTCCGCCAGCTTGTAGTCCTTGTGCTCCTTCATGTGGGGCGAGTAGAGGCTGCCGGGGCCGTGGCAGGACTCGCACCCCACTCCCTCGCGCTCCTTCATCGCGTCCGGAGCGTCGCCCTCCTTCGGGATCGCGTATCCCCCCGGCTTCCCGAAGCCGACCGTGTGGCAAGCCAGACACTCCGGGTCCTTCGTGTAGTCCTTGTTTGGATCGAGCTTCGCCTTCTCCTTGGCCTCCTTCGCGACCCCGGGCTTCAATTGCTCGAACGCCTTGGCCATCTTCGACTCGGACCACGACTTGTGCTGCTTGATGTGGCACATCTTGCAGGACTTCGATCCGAGATACTCCGGCGTCGCCGCCTTGTCCTCGCCGTAGTTCACCGGCATGAGGACCAGCATTCCGACCACCGCCGCCGCCAGCACCCCCACCTTCACCCGACGCATGACGTCCTCCTTTCTTTCCCGCGCGGTCGGCCGCATCAGCTCTTGGCGTAGGAGTGCAGCCCCGCGATGAGATAATTGACTCCGGCGTAGGTGAACAGGACCGCCAGGAATCCGAACAGGCCGAGCCAGGCGAGCCGGCGGCGGTCCCAGTGCAGCATGAACTTCGCGTGCAGCCAGAAGGCGTAGATCAGCCACGTGACGAGCGACCAGGTCTCCTTCGGGTCCCAGGACCAGTAACCGCCCCACGTCTCATTGGCCCAGACCGCCCCGGTGACGATGCCGAGGCCGAGGAAGACGAATCCGATCCCGACCGCACGATAGGTGGCGGCGTCCAGGATCCCCCCGAGGCGTCCCTCGGTCGTGGCGCGCCGGAGCACGAGGAACGCGACGCAGGCCGCGAACGACACGGCGAGGGCGGCGTACCCCACGAAGCAGAAGAGAACGTGGATGGTCAGCCAGTTGCTCTTCAGCGCCGGCATCAGCGGCCGGATGTTGCGATCCATGAGGGACGCTGTCCCGAGCGCCGCCACCGCCAGGAGGGCGATGAGGAAGGCGAGCAGCCGGACCCGGTACTTGAGATCGAACACCGCGTACAGGATGGCGATCCCGGCGGCGAAGCAGACCAGCGACTCGTACATGTTGCTGAGCGGCGCCCGGCCCGCCGCCTGCCACCGGACCCCCATGGCGGCGAGGTTCAGAAGGGCGCCGATCAGGATGATGCCAAAGGCGGTCCACGCGACGGCTTTCCGCCGGACGAACAGGCCGATGCCGTTCAGGAGGGCCGAGGTGAGATAGGCCCCGAATGAGGCGTTGGTGAGGGTCACGTCCATGGTTCACCTCCGCGACGCTTCCGTGCCGCACTCCTAGACCGCCGGCGCGATCGCCGGGGCCGGTCCCGCATCGGAGACCGGCGGGGGGGGCGGCGCAGAAGACGCCGCCTCGTCTCCCGGCCACGCCGGGAGGAGCTTCAGCAACACGACCAGAATGACAAACGGGAGCGCCAGCAGCACCAGGGCCGTCAGCAGCCCCTCGATTCCCATGATCTCCATCTTGTACGCCGTGAGGCCGAGGAACGACTTCGAGAAGAGCTGCCCCCCGATCACGATGTTCCAGCGGGTGCTGAAGATCCCCATCTGGATCAGGATCGCCGCCGTGAAATAGAGCAGTTTGCGCAACTCGTCGTTCATCTTCGAGAGCTTGATCACCACCATGATCCCGAGCGGAACGACCATCCCCAGCAGGACCTGCATCACCAGCAGACTCACAAACAGCCGGCTCGTCACCATCGTCGAGAGGATTCCGATCGACTCCTCGCTCTCGTAGAGGCGGTGGATGAAGTCGAGCGCCTCCAGCGAGAAGTCCACGATCACGGCGTAGAAGAGGTAGGAGGCCACGCGGTCGACGCAGGCGATCTCGATCGGCTTCCCGCGGAGCGGGGTGATGATCATGTAGAGAAGCATCACCATCGCGATCCCGGAGACGATCGCCGAGAACAGAAAGACGATCGGCATGAGGACGCTCGACCACCAGGGATTCGCCTTCACCGACCCGAAGATGAACCCGACGTAGCCGTGGAGGAGGAAGGCGGACGGGATCCCGATCACCGTGATGGCCTTGAGCGCCTTCGCGTCGAAGGCCCGGGCCCGCTCGCTCACGTCGCTGGAGAAGAGCGAGAGCGCGCGGTAAAGCCAGTTCCACGGAAACGGCTTCGTCTGCGACATCCGGATCATGTCGGGCCGGTACTCGAACCAGATCTCCAGGAGCAGGACCGCCATCAGGTACCAGGCGTAGACGAACCCGAACATGGCCATCGCCGAGGTCGGATTCGGCGTGAGGAAGATCTCGAAGCAGCGCTCCGGCCGGCCCAGATGGAGGAGGAGCGGAAGCGTGGCGATGAGGAGGAACGAGAGCGCGGTAAGAAGCGAGAGGCGATAGGTCGGCTGGAGTTCCTTCACCTTGAACACCTTCACCAGAGAGGCGAGGATGAAGGCGCCGGCCACGAGTCCGGTCACATAAGGGTAGACCACGATCAGGATGGACCAGTGGATCTCCACCTCGTTGGGATAGATGAACCCCTCGACCTTGGGCGCGAGTTCCGCCAGACGCTGGACCAGTTCCTCTTTCATCGAACGACTCCGTCAAGGTCGGCGTAGAACACCTTCGGCTCCGTGTTGAGGCCGGGCTTGAGCGTGTGGATCTTGCGCATCCGCTCGAACCGCTGGAGCGGTGAGGCCTTTCCCTTGAGATCGCCGAAGATCCGGGCCTGGGTGGGACAGACCTCCACGCAGGCGGGGAGCATCCCCTTCGTGACCCGGTGATAGCAGAAGGTGCACTTGTCGGCCGTGTGCGTCTCGGGATTCAGGTAGCGCGCCCCGTACGGGCAGGCCTGGATGCAGTAGCGGCAGCCGATGCATCGCTCCTCGTCGACGATGACCACCCCCTCCTTCGTGGAAAAGGTGGCTCCCACCGGGCAGACCTGGACGCAGGGGGGATGCGCGCAGTGATTGCAGAGCTTCGGAACGAAGAAACTGCGCTTGATCTCCTTCTCCTCCACGGGGGCGTCCGACTTCTGACCGGCCGAGGTGATGCTCTGGACGACGAGCGTGTTGTCGGTCTTGACCGTGTAGCGCTCCACCCAGGTGCGGCAGAAGAACGGCTCCTTCGGGACGCCGTTCTCCGTCTTGCAGGCCTCCACGCAGCGGCCGCAGCCGATGCACTTGTCGACGTCGATGGCCATGCCGTACAGATGGTCGCCGCCGTTCCCCGACTCCCCCCCCGACCCGCCCCCCGCCTTCGTCCCGGCAGGCTCCTCCGCCGCCGCGGCGCCGGCGCCGAACAGCCCCTCCACCGCCTTCGTGACGAGGAGGAACAGCCCGCACTCTTTCAAAAAGTCGCGACGTTGCATGACGGCCCCTGTGCCTTGCGGCCGACCTCCCCTGCTCTCCCCGGCCTCCGGGAGAGGGGAGACCGTCCCCTACGGGGAATGCGGATAGTGACACTGCCAGCACAAATACTTCACCTCGTGCGTCGCCAGATCGACCTTGGGGGCGCTCTTCTCGGCGGTCCCCTTGTTGTGACAGGTCCCGCAGAACTCGCGCGTCGTCGGTCTTGACGGCTTCGCGCCGCGCGGCGTGGTCTTGTGCTCCTCCAGAGTCGTGTGGCAGGTGGTGCACTCGAGGAGCGCGTGCGGCGAAACCATCTTGGTCCGCGCGATCTCCGCGTGACAGGCGGAGCACTCCTGGGGCGTCTCCGGCGGCTCGGGCGCGTGCGGCTTGTGGCACGAGATGCAGGGTTTGAGCGGGTTGTGGATCGCCGGGTTGATCTGCGGGAATCCGGTGGGCCGCGCCGGGTCGTACGCGTGGCACTGGGGGCAGAAATCGCGCTCGCGCGGGGCGTAAGGCCGGTTCGCCTCGTTCAGCGGATCGTCGACGTGCTTCTGAAGGGCCCCGTGGCAGGTCCCGCAGGAGAGGTTGCGGTGCTTGCCCAACTGCTGCTCCCCGCACTGATCCTCATGGCACTCGGTGCAGGCGGCGGCGCCGGCGTAATGGACCGGCTTCGCCTTCTCCCGCTCCACGGCTTCGGACTTCTGAAGCGACGTGTCCTTGTACTCGGGCGAAATGGCCCAGGTCCGGACGACGATGAAACCGCCGGCCATGAGAACGGCCACGACGCCCAGCCGCCTGACCTGCTCCGGAATCCGTGAGGGGGGGGAGGGGATCTCGCTCATGAGGCCACCGCCTGCGCCTCGGGGACGGGGGCGCGCGGCTGAAACCGGTCCATCAGTTCGCCCGCGGTCACCGGGGACGGGGTCTGAGCCGATCCGTTGCCCTCCGCCTGGCGCGGCTTCTCAATGAGGTACTTCCAGAGCAGTCCGATCGCCAGGAGCCCGAATCCGGCGTAAACCAGCGGAACGCCGGGGTCGCGGGAGACCTGAAGCACGGTGTACCTCCCGGCCTCCTCGTCATAACCGGACTGGTAGAAGGTGAAGCCGCCGTACCGGAGCGGACTGTTCACGACGATCCGTTCGTCGAGGACGGGTTTCCCGGCCGCGTCGAGGATGGTGACGTCGCTCTGGAACTGGTCGATGTACATCCCCGCGCCGCCGGACTCGTCGAGCTCGTAGGCCACTTTCACGGGACCGGTCTTCGTGGCATGTTCGCTGTCTCCGAATTCCGGATACCTCGCGAACAGACGGGCCGGGAAGGACCCGGAGGGCGTCTCGACGGAGAGATAGAGCGCGGGGTTGATTAGGCCTGAACCACCAGGGTGGCCTCACCGGCCGGCACGCGGGTCCCGACCACGGGCTGGACCTCGACCACCGCCGGGTCCCGGCCCGGCTGGGTCACGCTCAGGCGATGGACCACGCTGCCGCCGTAGATCACCTGAAAGTCCTTGAGGAAGACGGAGAACTCCAGTTCCACCTTCTCGTTCCCCACCCGGACCGTCCGGCTCGATCCCCCCTCCGGGATGACCATCATGCCGCGGAATCCCCAGAGCCCGCCCACCACGGCGCCCGCCATGATCACCAGGAGGCTGATGTGGTTGAGGATGAACGTCGCCTGCGACCACCGGAGCGTGGCCCGGCTCAGCATGCAGATGAGGGTATTGACGCCGAGGAGGGCGATGAGACCGTTGAACCAGACGGAGTGATAGACCAGGCGGTTGGCGCGTTCCTGCTCGAACAACGATCCGGCGATGCAGGCGACGATGATGAGCGGCAGGAGCACCATCGTCAGCCGGACGGAGGTCAACGCTTTCCAGAGCCAGGTTTGGCGGAGCGAGCGATACATGGATACCTCACATCAAGGTGCGTTGCCGCTGTCTGTGTGGGCAGTTTCGCAAACGGGGTGCCGGGGGGGTGCGGCAGGGGTGGCACGTTATCGCACACACTAACACCATTACAGATAATATGTTACAAGTTGGCTGATCCCATAGCACTCACGCTCGCGGACGACGACCGGACAGCTTGTCCGGGGGACTGCGGAATTTTCCGCGGTTGGCGAAACTCTGCGCGCTACCCCCACGCGAGCCGGGTGAACATCGCGTAGTAGATGAGCAGTACGAGGACGCCGCCGATGCAGAAGGCGAGAAACCCCGCCGGGATCGCAATCCAGCGCCACGACTCCCACTCGTCCCCGACGGCGTGTTTCTCGAGCTCCCCCTCCGCCACCCAGCGGTCGTAAAGACGCTTCCGCTCGTGCAGCAGCTCCGTCTTGCTGATGCGGCCGGAGAAAATGACGGGATCGAGCGGGAACTTCTCGGGACGGAAGTGCACATTGAAGAAGTGAAAGGTGAAGATGAACCCGGCGGCGAGCAGCGCCTCGTCCGAGTGGACGATGAGCGCGGCGTTGATGGCCCAGCCGGGAAGGAACCGGGTGAAGAACTCCGGGTACCACATCACCAGCCCGCTGAAACCGATGATCGCCACCCCCCAGAAGACCGCCAGATAGTCGAACTTCTCCCAGTAGGTCCAGCGGTCGAACTGCGGCCTCGGACCCTTGCCGAAAAACCACTTCTGGTGGGCGATGAAGTCCCGGACGTCCTGGAAGTTCGGCATCGGCGAGTCCGGCCCGAAGACGATCCGCGCGATCCGCCGGATCGAGAGGCGGCCCGTGGACGGATCGCGCCACTTCGCCCTCCCGCCCCAGAACCCGATCAGGACCTCGGTGATGTGGACCGCGAAATAGAAAATGGTGATCATCGCCCCGAGCCGGTGCACGATCGAGGCCACCTCCTGTCCGCCCATGTGGTCGAGCAGCCACCGCGCCCAGTCGGTGTAGTAGAACTTGAGCGGCATCCCGGTGATCACGAGGAGCAGGAAACTCAGGATGACGAGACCGTGCAGGAACCGGTCTACAGGACGAAAGCGGACGTACTGCTCGCGGTCCGCCCGCACTTTCTGCTTCTGCTCGCGGAACTGCTTCGAATCCCCGGTGTAGACCACGGTGGAACGATAGAGCCAGAAGACGCTGTGGACGGCGAAGAATCCGAACGTCCCGAGCAGGAGCGCGGTCATCCCGAAGTAGAACCAGTAGAGCTCGGGATGCCCGACCTTGTCGGTGTGGTCCGCGTGAACGATGTAGTCGGCGAAGTTCGGGGCGGCTTCGGGATGACACCTCCGGCAGGTTTCGAGCCGGTGCTCCGCGCCGATGTGCGATCGCGGATCGCCGCTCTTCTGGATGTCGTGATGGCCGTGGCAGTCGTAGCAGGTGGCGACCCCGGGGCGGCCGAGCGCCATCGCCTTGCCGTGAAAGGTGTCGCGGTACCGCTCCAGCCGGTCCTGGTGGCACTCCCCGCACTTGCGATCGCTCTTCAGGCGGAACTCGGGCGTGCCCGGGGTGTCGATCTCGTGCGAGGTGTGGCAGGTGATGCAGGTCGGCCCGCGCTTGTCGAACTGCGCGAGGAGCTGTCCGTGGATGCTCCCGTTGTACACCTCCTCCACCAGCACGTGGCACTTCCCGCAGGTCTTCGGCACCTGGTCCTTCGCGATGTGCGATTTGGGGTCGGAGGCGGGGAGGATGTCATGAACGCCGTGGCAGTCGTTGCAGTTGGGGGCCACGATCAGGCCGTCGACGAGCAGCGCCCGCCCGTGGATCGAGTCGATGAAGTGCGGCACCGCCTCCTTCTCCCGGCTCTGGTGCCGGGCGGTGACCTCCCGGCTCTGGTGGCACTTCCCGCAGGTGGCCGGGAGGTTGAACTTGTTCGTGCGCGACTTCCGGTCCGAAGCGGGGAGGATGTCGTGACCGCCGTGGCAGCTGGCGCAGGTGGCCGCGGAGGTGTCCCCCTTCGCGAAGGAGAAACCGTGGACGCTCGCGTCGTACTGCTTCGCGACGGCCTCGTGGCAGTCGATGCACTTGTGGGCGCCCGGCTTGCCGTCGAGGTGCGGAACCCGGTCGAACGAGGGGGCGGCATGGCAGTCGGTGCAGGAGAGATCGGCGTGCGGGGAGGCCTGGAGGGCGTCCGGCGCCACGTGCAGGTTGAGATGCTTCCCCCGCTCGGTGACGGGGGCCAGATCGGGCTTCGAGTGACAGGCGAGACAGTCGGGATCGGTAGCGAGGACCCGGGAGGAGGCGAGGAGAGCCACGATGGTGACCCAGAGACCGAGCCGACCCCGGACGGCGCGCCCCGGGGACGGCCCCGCCCGCGACGCCCGCGCGCCGCGATCCATCTGCCGGTCATTACTCCTCATGGCATTCTCCGCAGGGCGGCGGACTCCTGAGTTCCACCTGCTTGTGCACCCCGAACGTGTGGCAATTCGTGCAGGCGATCCCCTGTTCGAAGTGCTGCAGATGCGGCATCTCCCTCCCCTTGTAGAGGACCTTCTCCGACGGCACCTTCACCCCCACCTTGGCGTGACACAGCGTGGCGCAGAATCCGCCGGAAATGACCGGAAGTTCCGAGGCGTCGGCCACCTTCACCTTCAGCCGGCCGGCCGCGGCATTCAGACGGTCGTCGGTCGACCGGAGAATCTGCGCGGCGTAGTAGATGTTGTGGACGCTGTGGGCGTCGCGAACGAATCCGATGTTGTGGACGGCGTCGTCGAGATCGGCGTCCAGGAGTGCGCGATCGGCCTTCGACAGGGAAAGCGCGGAGGTGGAGGTCCGCAGCGAGAGGGCCTTCTCCTCCAGCTTGGACACCCCTTCCCGAATGATCGTGTGGGCGCTGTCGAGCGTCCCGTTGTATTCGGGTCCGTGGCACGCCGTGCATCCCTTCTCGGATCCGACCAGCGTTTCCTCATGACTCACGCCGTTCCCCGGGGCCTTCTTCACGAGGTGGCACCCGACGCAGTCGACGTTCGCGAGGTACATCGGGCTCGGCATGGGCGGCGCTCCACGGGCGCCCACCCCGCGATAGATGGCGCGCTGAAGGTCGTGCGTGTCGGTGTGACACGTGGCGCAATCGTAGGTGAGCGGTTTGGTTCCGGCCGCCTGGGCCCCGTGCCGGATCTCCCGGTGACAGTGGAAGCAGGCGGTGTTGTGCTTCGTGACGTGATTCTCGTGCAGAAAAGCCACCTCCCCGATGCGGGCGAGCTTCTCCGGCTGGTTGTGGCAGGTGACGCACCGGTCGGCGACCACCTCTCCGTTGCCCTGGGTGACTTCGAGATGGCAGGCCCGGCAGGCGACTCCGTGAAGATGGAGGAACTCCTTGTGATTGTAGGTGATGTTCCCGGCTCGGATCGGCTCGTCCGGAAGAAGGTGGCAGTCGAGGCAGGCGACGCGGTGCGGGTCCCCGGGCTCCGCGGCGTCGGCCCCGCCGTGCGACGGCGCGGAAGCGGAGGTCGCCGCCCCGGCCGCGATCGCGGGTTTCTTGAGATGGCAGAGGAAGCAGGTGTCCCACGTGACCTCGATGTGCTTCCCGACGACGAGGTGCGGGGTGTGGTCGAAGAGAACCCCCTTCTCGCTCACGACCCGCCCGCGAAGAAGCCGGGCGGCGTGGCATCCGCTCCGAAGGCAGGAAGCATCCTCGACCTCGGCATAGGGCTTGGACGAGTACGTGCGCGTGACGAACTTGGCCACCTGGGAGAGCGCCTGGAACTTCTTCCACAGGATCGTCTGGGGGCTGCCGGGGGGATAGTGACACTCGACGCAGGACACCTCCTTGTGCTTCGAGTTCGCCCACGCCTGGTAGTAGGGCTCCATGATGTGACACGAGCGGCAGAACGACGGACTGGTCGACCACGCCGCGAGGACCGCCAGCGCGATGACCCCGAGGACGAGCGCTCCGAGGACGATGGCGAAGAAGCGCGGCCGGAGCCGCACGTGCCACCGGCTCGCGGGGTTTGTCTCGATCCCCACCCTGGCCAGGGCACGCCTCCACAAACTCAGCTTCGCCGGCACCGGATGCATCTCGGGGTGTTTCTCGGTCATGGTGTGGTTTCCCGCTCCGTACGAGGTTGCCGCATTGTCATCCTGAGCGAAGCGCCGACATCTGTTCGGCGGCGCGTAGCGAAGGATCACCAGCACATGCGCACCCTCCGCTCCCGTACTGGTGATCCTACGCTTCGCCCGCCAGACGGAGGCGGGCTTCGCTCAGGATGACAATGTCGGGGACGGCAACCTCGTACCCCGCTCCTTCTTGCTCTTGCTCCTTCTCATCCGTTTCTTCTGTTTTGTTTTGCTGTTGCTCCGCATCTTTCTGTTTTCGTTCTTCTGTTTTCGTCCTTCCTCCTTCGTCCCTCGTCCTTCGTCATTCGTCCTTCTTCCGTCCCCCCCCCGTCCACCACTTCATGCTGAGCGGATACACCTCGGGATCGAACACCACCCAGTAGCCGTGCCAGCAGAGGATGGCGAGGCAGGCCAGCACGGCCTCCCAGAAGTGGATGGTCGTCATGAGGTCGGTCACCCAGAACGGGAACCTCGCGAGGACGGAGTCGACCGCCCAGAGGGCGAGACCGGTGACCGCCATGACGATCGTCCCCCAGATCACCGCGAAGTACTCCATCTTCTCCGCGTAGGTGTAGTGCGGGAGGTGAATCGGGGCCGGCGGCCGGCGGAGCAGCCCCGTCGCCACCGATCGGAAGTCCCGCAGGTCCTGAAGTCGCGGCCAGAGGGCGCGGATCTGCAGGCGACCCCGCGGCGAGCGCAGGAGGTACAGCCCGTGCCCGAGGGCGAGCCCCATGAGGACGATCGCGGCGATCCGGTGGACCCACTTCCGGGTCTCCGGCCCCGCTTCCAGCTGCAGCCAGGGCCACGCGAAAGCCGACTCGGGAAACGCGAGGGCGAAGCCGCTCGCCGCGAGCGCGATGAAGGAGCCCGCCAGGAGGGCGTGCTGGATCCGTTCGTTCACGGTGAAGCACGGGTCGAGTGAAACGGCCCGTTCCCCCGCGGGCCAGCCGCGCGCCTTGGCCAGAAGGTCCAGACCGTTGTGGAGCAGCATCCCCCCGATCACGATCGCAATGAGCCAGCGGTACATCCGACGCACGAACCCGATGAGCCAGTGAGACGGCCGCTCGCCGTGGATCGACGACGCCGGATCGGTCGAGGGCAGAATGTCGTGGTGCTCGTGACAGGAGGCGCAGGAGGCGACCCGAAGGTCTCCCAGTCGCCCGGACAGGCCGTGGAAGGAATCCTCGAAGGTGGCCACACGGTCGGTGGGGATTCCCAGTCGGGACATCATCCGCTCGGAGGCGTGGCACGAGGAACAGGTCTTCGTCACGTTGCCTTTCGCCGTCGCCGAGGCATCGTCCCGGCGGGACCGGATGGCGTGCTCCCCGTGGCAGCCGGTGCAGACGGGGGCCTCGCGAACGCCCTTCGCGGCGGCCTGCCAGTGGATGCTGGCCTCGTATTCGGCTCGCGGCTTCGGGTGGCAGCGGCCGCAGGTCGCCGAGAGCTTCGAGGAATGAACCGGCGAGGCGGGGGAGGTCCCGGGGTCGATCGCGTGGCTGCCGTGGCAGTCGGTGCAAACGGCAGCCTCGGTCTTTCCGGAGAGGACGGCCTTCTCGTGGACCCCCTCCAGGTACCTTTCCGGTGAGACATGCGGGCCGACGCCGCCCTCCCGGGCGTGGCAGACGAGGCAGGTGGCGGCGATGCGGGTGCGATGAGTGGCGGACTCCGTGGAGGATCCGCGGCGGACGTCGTGCGGGGCGCCGCCGTGGCAGGAGAGGCACAGCGCGGCCGGAAGCGGCGGGGTTCCCTTCTGCGCCCTCGTGAGGCTGGCCACGAGGCCCGACAGATGCGCCGATCCGCGGAGCGCCGCGTCCTCCTCCGAGTGACAGTCGGCGCACGACACGGGCGGCGCCCCGTCATCGTGCGGGAAACTCTCCCGGGCGGAGTGACAGTCGGCGCAGGCGAGATCGGCATGCGCGCTCCCCGCGGGTACCGTCACGACCGGGGCGCTCTCCACCCCCGTGGAGTGACAATCGGTGCAGGAACGATCGTCGGCGTGAGCAAAGCGGGTGAGGAACAGCAGAGTCACCAAGGTGGTCAGAAGCGGGCACCCGCGGAGTCGGTTCGACGTCGCCGCTGCATGGTGCCTCCGGAGAGTCTTGAGTTTGTCGTGCGTCATGGCCGGATCGACGGTCGCACAGCCGACCCGGCTGTCGCGCCTCTTCTCACTTCCCGGGCCGGCTCCGCGCCCCGCATCGCCTCCATCTCTCTCCGCTGCTGATGAAATGCGAATGGAGTGCCGCGCATCGTCCGCGCACGCATCGGACGACTTCGTAACTGCCCCTGGTTAAGCAACTTGGAGAGATGGTCCGTAGGTTACCAAGTCCGACGGGGCGGGCGCCGGTTCCCCCTCGTGGAATCGGGAATCCTCCGCAAGTGGCGGGGCCGACCGATCCCAACTGCGGCAAGAACGCGGCACCCGATGGAGATGTCATCCCGGACGGGAGAGCATGTCCGCGGATTCCCCGGGCCCCGAGCAGGCTCTGTCGAAAGCGAGCGACCTGAACGGTCTGTTTGGTGCACAGGCTCGGGGACATGGCTTGTAGGGGCACGGCGCCGCCGTGCCCCTACGGGGAATCGGCTTGTGGACTGGTCCTGGCCAAGAGGCTGTTCCAGAACCGCCGCGGGTAGGGTCGACCCTTGCCTGCCCTGCCTGTCCGCAGAAGCCCGGAGGGCGGAGGCGGAAGCCCCGCCGAAGGGCGGTCGCCCCCTGTCGAGGGGCGAGTACGCCGGCCGACAGGGGGCGGGGGCAAGCCCCGCCCCTACCCGCGGCGGTTCTGAAACAGCCATCTGGCCCGGATTACTCGTGAACCAAAGCCCCGTAGTGCACCTGGAGCCGGCCCCTCGTTACGGCCCCGCAGCACGTGCTGCGGGGCCTACTCGGGGCCTCGGGGATCCGCCCAGCCGCTTCGTCGTCCGGACGTGCGCGAGAGTTCATGAATAATCCGGGCTAGATCGAGTCCCCCGGCCTCAGATTGAAGGCGAGCCAGTACTCGAGCGTGAGGTGGACCAGCCGCGCCCAGGCTTCAGGGTCGGCCGCCCTGACGAGGCAGGAGTGCGCCCCGAGTTCCCAGGCGAGAGCACAATCGGGGTCGCTCGCGGACGCGAGCAGGCACACGATGGAGGGACGTGCCGGGGGAGACTGCCCGCGGAGCCAGCGCAGGACCTCCAGTCCGGCGTCGCGGTGGCGGGCCAGGTCGAGGATGGCGAGACGCGGGACGGGAAACCGGGTTCGGTCGGCGAACTCCGCCCTCCCGGCGAGATAGTCGATCGCCTGCCCGGCGGTGGCGAGGACGAGGAGACGGGACGACAGATCGACTCGCCGAAGCGCCGACTCGTAGACCTCCACCCCCTTCGGATCGGGCTCCACCAGGAGAACGCTGAGACGGATCGGTCCGGAGGATGGGGGTGGATCGGTCAATGCCGGTGGAACCCCGCGGTGTGGCGCGGCTCGAATCGCGAGGCGATGTCGACGAGCCGCTCGGAGCAGGCGTAGCGGACGAGCGAAGTCGCGCGGGCGGTCCCGGTCTTCTCCATGATCCGGGCCCGGATCGAGTCGACCGTCTTGACCTCCAGCCCGAGGGACCGTGCGATCTCCTTCGAAGAGCGGCCGTCGCAGATGCCGCGCAGGACCACCGATTCCCGGTCGGTCAGGTCCGGAACATCCCCGGCGTCGGCGGCGAGATCGCCCACCACCCGTGAGGCGCACGGGGTGAAGAACCGCTGTCCGCTGAGGGCGGTGTCGATGGCGCGGCGAATGTCGTCCAGGGTGGCGCACTTCCCCAGATAGCCCGAGGCGCGCATCCGGACGGCCCTCGCCACCCAGCCGATGGGGGAGGAGTCGGCGATGAAGACAACGCGAACGCCGGGGTGCCGGCGCTGGATCCGGGCGGCGTCGCGGAAGACGTCGAATCCCGGGTTCCCCGGCTCGAGGAGGACGACATCAACCGCCCCGCGGCCGGCGACTCGCACGGCCTCCCGGGCGTCGTGGACGAGTTGCACCCGCCGATATCGGGCGCCCCGCTGGAGGGCGTCGAGGAGGAGGTGGCCGAAGACCACTCGGTGAGTGCAGATCAGAATGCCGGCCCGTTTCGCCATGTTCGGCCCCCTCCGAAGCGGTCGAAAATCAGGCACCAAAGGTGCGCGAGGGTACAGCCCGGGACATGGAGCGTCAAAGACTGTTTCTCCCGTGTGATTACCGGAGAAATCCGGCGGGTCTCACAGGGGTGCAACCGGTTCGGGGCAGGGGTGAACGCGGGGACGCGCCAGCACGCACTGCGGGGGATCACAAGGGCGCTGATCGCAGGCCCGTGGGAGGACGTCGGAGGTGCAACGGACGGCGCGGACGCTCACTCTGCCGGGGGGGCAAGGAAACCGGGAGGGTCTCCCCGCCGTGACATTCTTTCTACGGGATCGGCGAGGGATGTGTTTGATGCGGGGTTGGTGAGGGGCACGGACAGATCGTCCGTCCGGACCGGCCGGGGCACGGGCTGCGAGCAGCCCGTGCCACCCGACCCCTACCGGTTCTTGTGCATCAACTCCACGCTGCGTTCGGCGCCTGGACCATGACAGGCCCCGCACGCCTCCGTCCCGGCCGTCTCGACGTAGTTCGCCCCCGCGCCCGCGTCCGCATACCCCGCCGTGTTGATCTGGGCGTGCGCCTCGAGATCGGTGGAGTCGTGGCAGGAGCTGCAGACGATGAACCAGTTGCGGGTCGGGACGGTCTGACTGGCGTGCGCCCGGGAGGAGGGCTGCTTCCATGAAGTGTCGGTCGAGCCGTGGCAGACGTCGCAGTGCTTGGCCAGTCCGGGCATCGTGGGGAACACGACCTCCGAGTACTGGTTGTAGCTCCCGCCGTAGCCGATGACCGCCCACGTGGAGGCGTTTGTCAGTTCTTCACCCATGTGGAGTTTGTGGAGCATCTGCCGGAACTCGACGGTCGTGCGCGTGGTCGCCTTGCTGCTGGAGTACTGGGCATTCGTCAGGTTGTATTTCGGCATGTCCTCCGTCCCACCCACGCTGTGGCAGGGCAGACAGGCGGTCAGGCCCCGTCGACCGCCGCCGTGCATCAGGACATAGTCGTGGCACCGATCGCAATTCGAGTCGGAAGAGATGAACTTGTGCTCGGCGAGGGTGGTCGCCGCGCCGTAGAAGAAGTCCGCCTTGGAAGCGGGCCCCGTGCCGCGGATCGTCTGCACCTCATTCTGCCGCCCGACATCGAGGTACTTGGCGCCCCAGACATAGGCGGTGTAGGTGCCGTTCTGGTAGGCGAGTCCGGCCCATTCCCCCCAGGCCTGTGCCATGTCCGGCGAGTCGCAGGGCGGTGGAACGTAGCTGCCTTGCACGGCATCGCCCGTGTGACGCTTCCATCCGAACGTGAGATCGGTGCGGTACGACAGAATGAGGCCGTTCCCGGCCGTGAACCCGGTGGCCCCTTCCGTCAGAAGACCCGTGGCGGGATTAAGCGTGTAGTAGGCGGAGGTCGTCCCTTCCTGCCGGAAGGTGAGGGTCGGCTTCTCGAGGGTGGCGCCGAGGGCGTGCGCGTACCGGAGCGGCGTCCGGAACCAGATCCGCTTGTTCGTGGCATCGACGTAGCCGACCTGGACATACTCGCGGGCCCCGACCGCGCCGGCGATGTCGATCACCGCGTAGGTGGTGCTGGCCGGGGCGCCGTCGGTGACCTGGAAGCTGGCCGTCGTGGTCACGTCCACGTATCGGGCATTGGCGGTGGGCGCCCGCCGTCGCATCGCCCAGGTACTCGAGGACGATGTCGACCGGAATCTTGAGCGAGTAGTCGGCGGCCGTCGGGATCACGTCGTAGTAGATGCGGTCGGCGGCGGCCACGGTGGAGGTCCCCGCATAGATCGTGAAGATCACCGGATTCGCCACGGGTCCCTTGAAGAGCGAGAGATACAGCTTGTCCTTCACTCCTTCGGAGTAGGTATTTGAACCGCCGGCGGTGACGATGAACGAGATGCTCCCGTCCGTCGAGGTGAAGAGCATCGACGCGCTCGTGGCGTTGGGCAGCGTTCCGCCGCCGAGCGCCCCGCTCACCGACCCGGTGACGGTGAAGACGGTGCTGGAACTGAAGTCGATCGTGATGGTCTGCGCGGTACCGGAGGCGCCCGCGCCGGTGAGGGTGATGGACGACGGCGCCACGCCGAAGCTGTGACTCGTGGAGGCCGGAAGCGCGGTGCCCGCGGTCGGTCCCCAGGCCACGGCGCCCGTCGCCGGCGTGATTCCGAAGACGTTGAAGGCCGTACCGCTCGTGAACTCCACGAGAAGGGTCTCCTGCGCGGTGGCCCCCACGACCCGGCTCATGCTCGCCTTGTTGCTCGTGCTGGCCATGGACTGCCGCCCGGCGTAGTCGAACGGGGAGACCGTGGTCCCCGTCACGCTGGTGAAGGGGATGATCGGCTGCGGGTTCGTGGTCGGACCGAGGCAGGCCATGCTGACCGTGCTCAGCCCCCCCAGCGGGATGTTGTTCCCCGCATCGTCCTTGCAGGTGAGTTTGATCCAGATGGCGTCGCCGTTGGCGGCGGCGTTCGTGGTGAGGTCGGCTCCGGCGGCGCTGTTCTTGCGGATCTCGGTAATGACCAGATTCGCCCCGGGATTGACCGCCGAATCGACAAACGGGTGCTTGTGGGTCTCGACGACGGGCAGATTCGTCGCCGACCATGCGGTCGAATTGGACGCCGGATGACAGGCGGCACAGCCGGCGTCCGCCTGATTCGCCGCCATCGTCATGCCGTTGCTCTGGTAGGGCAGGGTCCAGTCGATGTCGTCATGGCAGGACCCGCAGGCCCGGCGACTGGGAATCCGGCTCAGCGCCTGATCCGCTGGAGCGGTCATGGAGCCGCTCCCGTCCGGATCGCCGTGGCACTTGTCGCAGGCGACCACGCCGGTGAGAAGGCTCCCCTCGGTGGTCTTCTGGGCGCTGGTGAGGGCCGAGTATCCGAGGTCCCGCGGCATGGCGGTGGTCAGGCTGGGCCAGACCGGGAACGCCACCTCCGAGTACTCGTGCATCGTGTTTCCGTATCCGACCAGGTTGTACGGTTCGGCGGTGACGGTGTAGTCCTTGACGCCCAGAGCGGTCACGCCCACGCCGTTGACCGACGGCAGGTGCGCCCCGTTGTGGATCTTGTGGATCATCACCCGGAAGTCAATGCTGGCGCCGACCGTCTGGTCGTCTGCGTCCATGTCCCCGTCGCCGTCCACGTCGACGGTCGTGAGGTTCTTGTCCTCGCCTCCGGAGACGTGGCAGAGCACGCAGAGGGCGACCTTACGCCGCATCCCGCCATGGACTTGCAGAGTGGCGTGGCAGCGGTTGCAGTTGTCGTCCTTGACCACTTCGCGCGCATCCTCCGCGGCGGCGGTGTTGAGCTGGATGTTCTTCGTGTAATTGACGACATCTTTCACCGTCTGGGTTCCGACGGTGTAGTTTTTGTAGGCGGCGATCCCGATGGTGTAGGTCCCCGCTTCGAGCGCCTGTCCCTGCTTCTCGCCGTCGGTGGTGCCGAACGAGGCGGAGTCATTCGGAGGCGCCAGATAGGTCGCCGGGATCGCGGGCAGGGTGTAGGTGTAGGTGCCGTCCGCGTTCCGCACCGAGGCCGTCAGAAAGTTCCCCGGGTTCGCGATCACCCGCTGGTAGTTCGAGGTCGGGCCGGAGAGATAGATCTCCGCGTAGGTGAGATCGCTGATGGCGATGGATGACTTCTCCGGCATGCCGGAGCCGGGGACGATCGCCTTGTTGATCGTG
>JACPTZ010000008.1 GCA_016192525.1 Planctomycetota bacterium | reverse complement strand
CGGACAGGCTGGAAAGCCTGTCCTACCGTTCCAGCGGCATCGCCGTGGGTACTCGTACGAGATTACCGACCCGTGCCATTGTCTTCCTGAGCCCCGCAGCACGCGCTGCGGGGCGAGGATCACCAGCCTGTGTGGTTCGCAAACTCCGATGTTGGCGATCCTTCCCCTTCGCTGAGCTCAGGGCGGCCAAACGGCGGCCGGCCGGGCTCAGGATGACAAGGCCATAACCTCGTACCTCTCTCTTTCAGCTTCGGACACGCCTTCGCCTCCCGGCACCTCTGGTGAGACGCACCGTCCTCGAACTAGACCGCTCCACTCGCCTCCACCCGCTCTCCTGCGCGGGGTGCGTCCCCAGGGGTACGGCTCTCCCGATTCGCCGGGGCCGGGACTCCCCACGAGCACTTTCCTTGACGAGGCGCGTCACGGCGATTTATAAGCATGTGCTTGCTTATATTGAATCGCGTCCGTGGAGGAGACCGCGCATGATCGAAGCCCACCCTTCGACGGACCCCGATCGCACCGGCCCTCCCCATCGATCGGCCCCGCTGGCCATCCTGTTGACGCTGGCCGGCGGACTCGCCCTGGCCCTGCATTTCCACGGCGCGTCCTGGTGGTACGGACCGCTGGCCGTGGGGGGATTGGTCCTCGCCCATGTGGCCGTCTTCGGCGGCATCGCGTTCCTCCTCACACGACGACGGCGGTCGCTTCAAGCGTCCGAACCGGAGGTGGGAGCGCTCCTTCATCGGCCAAGGCACTTCGACTGGCTGGTCCGGGTGATCACGCTCGGACGGGAGAAGCGACTCCGTCAGTGGATGCTGGACCTCGGCGGCGTGCAGCCGGGCTGTGCGATCCTGGATGTTGGCTGCGGCACGGGGTCGCTCCTCCTCGGGGCCGCCGGCAGAGTCGGCCCGGCAGGGTCGCTGCACGGCGTCGAGCCGTCGCCGGAGATGGCGGCGCATGCCCGGGGAAAGGCATCGGCGGCGGGGATCCCGGTGTCGGTGGTCGAGGGCTCCGCCGGGAGTCTGCCCTACCCGGCGGCCTCGTTCGATGTCGCCTTCAGCACCCTCGTGTTCCATCACCTTCCCGGGGCGATGCGGGAGGGGGCCGTCCGGGAAATGCGCCGCGTCCTTCGCCCGGGCGGGCGCGCCGTCATCGTTGACTGGCAGCCGCCGACCTCCCTTCTGAAGGCGATGACCTCTCCGCTCTTCGTCGTCGGCCTGCTGCACAACCTGAGGCCCGGGGGGGCGCCCCTGGACTCTTCAGGGACAGAGTCGGTGATGAGCGAACTTGGCTTTGAATCGATGGAGCGCCACTCCTTCGACGGGGGGGGAGTCATCGGCGCCGTGGTGGGTCGCCTGGGTCCGGGCGCGGGTCCAGGCGATCCGGTGAAACCGCGTGGCCTGGAGACCTGAGATGGTCATGACTCCCCGCGCCCGTCGGTTCGCGCTCATGGCGCATGTCGTGTTCTCGGTCGGCTGGCTCGGAGCGGTCGCCGCCTTTCTGGCGCTGGCCGTCGCGGGTTTGCTCGCCCAGGATCCGCGGCAGGCAGGCGCACACTATGTGGCGACGGAGACGATCACCTGGTGGGTGATCGTCCCTCTCGCGTTCGCTTCGCTTCTGAGCGGACTGCTCATGGCGCGGGGCACGGAGTGGGGCCTGTTCCGGCACTCCTGGGTCGTGGCCAAGTTCGTATTCACCCTCGCCGCCACCCTCCTCCTCCTGTTGCACACGCGGCCCATCGGCATCGTCGCGTCGCGGGCCGTGGAGTCATCGCTTTCCTCAGACGACTTGCGCGGCCTTCGGATCCAGCTCGTGGCGGACGCCGCCGCGGCCCTGCTCGTGTTGATACTCAATACGGGCCTGTCGGCGTACAAGCCGAAGGGCCTCACTCCGTTCGGGCGGCGGCTCATGCCGACCCAGGATCCCGGCCGTGACCTCGGCGCTCCCGGCTGGGCGAGGGCGGCGGCGGTCGTCGGAGTGATCCTGGCGCTGCTCTTCATCGCGAAGCACCTCGCCGGCGGGGGATTCCACCACCCTTGAGGGAGACCTATGGGACGCCGCAAACTCATCCAGGACGCTGAACTCCTCGCCGCCGCGCGAAAGATCTTCATCGGGAAGGGGTTCGCGGCGCCCACCCGGGAGATCGCCCGTCGAGCGGGCGTCTCCGAGGCGGTGCTCTATCAGCGATATCCGACGAAGGCGGACCTGTTCTTCGCCGCCATGGTGCCCCCGGCGATGAACGTCGAGCAGTTGTTCGCGGTGCCTTCGGACAGGTCCGCTGCCCCGGCGCACCTGGAGGAGATCGCGCTGCGTCTGCTGCAGTACTTCCGGGAGGTGTTGCCCGTCCTGATGTCGCTGATGACGCACCCTTCGTTCGACTTCGAGAAGTTCGCCTCGCGCCACTCCGGATCCCCTTTCGAGCGGATCCGGTCGGGGCTGACCGGATTTCTCATGGCCCAGAGGAGGCGTGGAACCATCGCCACGCGGGACCCGGGGGCCGTCGCTCTGACCCTGTTTGCCTCCCTCCACTCGCTCGCGCTCATGGAGCGGCTCGGCGTTCACGGCGGGCGGTTTGACGACTCGCTGGTTCGCGCCATGGTGCGGGCCTTGTGGGCTGGGCTCGCGCCACGCAGAGGCCAATGATCCGTCACATCCAGGACTGCGGGTGAATCCGTCCGTCCTGAGCGAGGGCGCGGCTCTGTCGCCGCGGCCGAGTCGAAGGACGAGTCGGTGGTCGCGGCCCACCGACCTTTCGACTCGCCCGCCAGAAGGAAGTCGGCAACACAGGCTCTCGATCCTGTGCGTACGAGGTAACCGCATTGTCATCCTGAGCCACGGCCTGCGGCCGAGGCTCAGGATGACAAGGGACGGGACGGGAACCTCGTACGCCTGTGCTACCGCACGCGCCGCTCGGATCGCCCGTATTCAGACAGAGCCCGGTGGACCTTGAGACTTGGACCCTTGGGCGCGGCCCTCCGTGGCGCGCCTATCCCCGTGGGAGAGGGGAGGGTGAGGGCGTCACGGACGCATGCCACCCGGCCACCTGCGGGATCGATCGCCCTACGGCACCGACTCAATCGCCACCACCAGCGGCATGCGACGCGGGCGGTCCGACTTTGGGTCCTTCCGGGGGTACTCGGCGAGATACGTGCCGCGCAGCGAGACCGCCTCCGGCTTGTCCGCGGCGTACGTCAGCACCGCCTCGAAGTCCCCCTCGTAGGAGAAGCCGTCCGGACCCTCGTCGGTGAGCCTCACCTTCCCCTTCAACAAGGCATATCGCTCCGGGCCCTTTGACCCGGCGGGCGAGAGGGTGAGCGTGCCTTCCGCGTCTTTCACCCCCCAGGCGATCATCGTCCGCTTGTCCTGACGCTCCATCACACCCGGCGGATACATGAACTTGAACGCGGACTTCAGGGCACTGGCGTCCACGGCCCGCGCCTTGTCCGGATGGTCCATCGTCTTCCAGTCCGCCTCGGTCGGTGTGGCCACCTCCACGACGGGCGCGTAGTAGGCCGGCATTCCCGGGTCCTTGAGGCGGACGAACACCCGGATCCCCCGCTCGCCCTTCGGCGCTTCCGGAAGTTCGAGCGGTCGGGGCGACCCCTTTCCGGGGGCAATCCCGAGCTTCTCGCGGGCCATCGAGAGGCGCTCTTCAAACCAGGCCGGCATCGATTCGTGGAACGGACCCTGGCGAGCCCGATCCGGCATGGAGTCGAACGCGTCGACCACGGTCCCGTCTGCATCCATGACGAGCGCCTTCACGTTGCTCCGTCCGCCGGCCAGTCGAACGTCGGGGCCGGGACGGAGGTAGGGGAGGAGTTCAGCAGGCGGATCGTCGTCCGGATGGCCGTACCAGAAGGTCACCATGAACGGCTGGAGGAGCCCGACGACCGTCGGGTCGGCGAGGGCATTGCCCCTCACCTGCGTGGCCGTCGCTCAGGCATGGGACGGTACATCGCGAGATCGTCGTCCGTGGGGCGGCTCTCCCGGTACTTCTCGAGAGCCCGCACCGCCTCCGCGGACTGACCGGACGCGAGTGGGGGAGCGGCGAACGAAAGGACCAGCACTACAGCCAGCGCTCTGGAAGGGAGCATGGTGTACCTCCGGTGGATGAACCGCCTCCGATACTCCTCCAACGGAGCGGAGCGCGCCATATTGTGCAGCGGGCGTCTATCCCATCCGACCGGTCCTCTTCATCGCGGCGATTCTCGAGAGGTGATACTGGAAGTACAGGATGCTGAAGAAGAAGGTCATCACGCCGCCCAGATCCAGCCCGATCGGTTCGACGGTGTTGTAATACCGGTTCAGCGAACCGCGCATCCCGAAGATCGCCACCAGCAGAAAGACGGCAATGACGAGATTCAGGAGCGCCATCAGCGCGTTCATGCCCGCCATCACGTCTTCCGAGCCGGAGGCCATCCCCACGACCGCGAGCGCCACCTGGGCCGCCATTCCCAGGATCGCGAAGATCAGCATCATCACGGCATGGCTGGATGGGTCGATCCGCTTGACGAAGAGCGCCTGTTTGAACATCCAGACGATCGCCCCGAGTCCGCACGTGACCCACGAGAGGATCATCACCACGAACCAGTTCATGTCCGGGGGGACGGGCCCGTCGGCTCGCACCGGCGGCGGCGCGGCATACCCCGGCTGTCCCTGGGGCGGGTAGCCCGTCCACGCCGGTGGCGCGGGGGCGTACCCCGGCGGAGGGGCATACGCGGGAGCGGGAGCGACCGGGGCCGCCGGCGGCGCGTACATCGGCGTCTGCGGCGGATAGGCGGGAGCCGGGGACGGGTAGGGCGCCTGGGCCGGGGGATAGGCCTGCGGCGGCGGGGGGGGATAGGGCGAAGGGACAGAAGGGAGCGGGGCCGCCGGGGGGGGAGGCGGAGAGGAGACGGCCGTACCGCACCCTCCACAGAACCTGCTTTCGCCTGGAATCTGAGCGCCGCAGTTGCCGCAGAACATGATGCATCCTCCGGGCGGGTCAATGGTGGTTAACCAGGGATGCTATCAGGTTGCGACCTTCTTGTCTCCGAATCGGAACGCGCCGCCCATGAGCGACAGGGGTTTCCGACCGTCTGATCCGGCGGGCGGGCTACCCGACCTCCCCGGCCTGTGTCGGAGTGAGTCGCGTCTCCGCGGCCTTGAGGTTCTCCTCGAGCTGCGCCGCGCTGTTGGCCCCGACGATCGGGGCGGTCACCGCCGGCTGGGCGTAGAGCCAGCCGAGGGCGGCCTGAATGAGGGTGAGGCCGTGGGGTGGCGCGAAGGTGCGAAGCCGCTCGAGCCGCTCGTATCCGAGGGGAGTGCCGTACCGCTGCAGGTTGTTCTCGATCCGGTCCGTGCCGGGCGGAGCGGACCGCTGCGAGTAGCGGCCGGTGAGGAACCCGCCGGCGAGAGGAGAGTACGGGATGACGGCCAGTCCCTCGCTTCGGCACAGCCGCTCCAGGTCTCCCTCGAACTTCTCGCGCACGATGAAGTTGTAGAGCGGCTGCAGACACGCATACCGGGCCAGTCCGCGGCGATCCGAGATCGACAGGGCCGTACCGAGCCGCGCGGCCTTGAAATTGGAGCAGCCGACGAACCGAACCTTTCCGGCCCTCACGAGGTCATCGAGGGCCGACGCCGTCTCCTCCTGCGGAACCACGTCGTCGTCCCAGTGCGTCTGATAGAGGTCGATCCGGTCGGTCTGAAGCCGGCGGAGAGACTCCTCGCACGCCCGGAGGATGTGGCTTCGCGAGAGGCCCTCGCCGTCGGGACCCTCCCACATCTTCCCACGGCACTTGGTGGCGAGGACGATCCGGTCGCGATTCCCGCGGCTCCTCATCCAGCGGCCGAGGATCGCCTCCGACACGCCGCCCGGGTTTCCCTCCACCCAGGAGGAGTACATGTCGGCGGTGTCGATGAAGGTCCCGCCGCGCTCGATGAAGGCGTCCAGGACCTCGATCGATTTCGCCTCATCGATGCGCCATCCCATCTGCATCGTACCGAGGCAGACGGAAGAGACCTGCAGACCGGTGCGGCCCAGCAGACGGTACTCCATGGGGAGGCCTTTCTGGTTCCGGGATCGCATTGACAGCGGAGCCGGCCGCCGTTAACATGCCGCTCCGAGGTGAACTCCCATGACGAGAGCAACCCGGTCACCCCCCCCGCGCATCGTCGCCGTCAGCGGCTCGATGGGGGACGTTCACCGACTGCGCCGGCTCGTGGAGGTGGCCGCGGAGGCGGCCCGGGAGGCCGGAGCCGAGGTGCGCCTCATCGACCTCAACGAGGTCCGGCTCCCGCTCTTCGAGAACGGCACGACGGCCCAGGACTCTCACCCGGAAGTCCTCCGCATTCGGGAGGCGTCTGAGTGGGCCGACGGCTTCATCCTGGGCACCCCCGAGTACCACGGGAACATCGGCGGGGCGCTCAAGAACTGGTTCGACTTTCACTACCCCGAACTCGCGGGAAAACTGGCCGCCGTGGTCGCCGTCTGCGGCGGGACGAGCGCGGAACTGTCCATCGCCTCCACCAAGGCGAGCTTCCACGCCTGCCACGGGTTCACGCTGCCGTTCAACGTTTTTGCCCGCGATGTCGACTTCTCCCCGGAGTGGGTCCTCGTCAACGATCGCGTTCGCGAGAGGGCGCGAAGGCTGGGCCGGGACGTCGCGCGATACGCGCCGGTCCTCCGGGCCGCCTTCGCGCAGGCCCGCGGGCTCGGGAAGGGGGAGGAGTCGGGATTCGCCGGGTATCACGCGTAGCGGCCGGCGCGGGCGGGTCCCGCCCCTGCGACTTCTCGTTCTCGATCGGCACCGGGACCGCCTGCCTGGCGGCGGACTGGGCCACAGAACAGGCGGGCGGGGACAAGCCCCGCCCCTACGATTTCCCGTTCTCGATCGGCACCGGGACGGCCCGCCAGATCTCCCGCGCGTACTCCTCGATGGTCCGGTCGCTGGAGAACTTCCCGCTCCCCGCCGCATTCGCGATGGACATCGCCAGCCAGCGGTGCCGGTCGTCGTAGGCCTCCTCCACCTTCCGCTGTGTCGCCACGTAGGAGGGGAAA
>JACPTZ010000007.1 GCA_016192525.1 Planctomycetota bacterium | reverse complement strand
AGCGGGATCTCGCCCATCTGGGTGAGGTACATCCGGACCGGATCGTCGATCTTCTCGGTGGGCTGCTCGGCCTCGTGCGGCTCGCCCGCCTCCTCGGGGACCTCCTCGGCGGTGTGCGCCTCCTCGCCCGATCCCTCCCGCTCCTCGGTGTCGGCCTCGTCGACGATCTCGATGCCGAGTTCGTCGAGCATGAGGAGAATACTGTCGATCTTGTCGCCGGAAACGACGTCGTCGGGAAGGACCTTGTTCATCTCATCGTACGTGATGAACCCCTTCTTCTTTCCTTCCTCGATGAGCGCCCGGATTTCCGGGTCGGTCTTTTCCGTCGCCATCTAACCCCTCAGGTTGCGTTGTTCCAGGCTCAGCCGTTCCAGGTATCGGCCCAAATCCTCCGAAGACCCCGCCGCCCCCTTCTTCCGCACCGCCTCGCGCAACTCCGCCGCGCGACGCCGGGCCAGTACTCCGGAAACGTACTTCAGATGTCCATCCAGTCTCTTCTCCGGCGCCGGCAGCCTCGCGGCCCGTTCGAGCTGGCCGCTCAGGGCCGAGGAGAAAACCCGGTCCTCGCACAACGTCAGGAAGGTGCTCGCATCCACCGACCCGGAGCGGTCCAGTTCCGCGAACAGAACCCGGGCGGCGGCGGCCGACTCGGGGGTCGGAAAGTCCGAGGCCCCGAGTTCCGACCGCACCCGCGCGGCCAGGTCGTTCCTCGTCAGCAGAATCTCGATCAGCTCCAGCCCCGCCGCCCGGGCCGCGGGAGTCGCCGCCTGCACCTCCGCCTCCGCGGGACGAGCCTGCTCCGCCCCGGCGGCCTTCTCGCGGGCGGCGGTGTCGGACCGGCGTGTGGCGAGCCCGGCCCGGCGGGCGACGATCCCGGCCAGGCGTTCCCGCAGCGTCCGCTCGGGCACTCCGAATTCCGCCGAAAGCCGCTGCAACTGAAGGTCGCGCACCACCGGGTTCGTCACCCCGGCAAGCGTGTCCAGCATCCCGTCGACCGCGGCGGCGCGACCGGACACCGTATCGGTCGCATGCCTCGTCCGGAGCGATCGCATCCGGTACGCGAACAGTTCCTCCGACTTCGCCAGCGACTCCGCGAAGACCTCCGCCCCGCGCTGGAGCAGGCAGTCGGCGGGATCGAGCCCGGCGGGGAGCGTCGCCACGGAGAGCGACAGGTCCTCCTCGAGAAAAAGATCGAGGCTGCGCTCAGAGGCCTTGATCCCGGCGGCGTCCGCGTCGTAAAGGACCGTGACGCGCTCGGTGTAACGCCGCGCGAGCCGGACGTGCTCGCGCGTCATGGCCGTCCCGAGGGTCGCCACAAAATGCTCGAAGCCGAACTGATGGGCGAGGATGACGTCGGTGTATCCCTCCATGATCCCGAGGGCGCCGGCCTTCGAGATCGCCGGCTTCGCCCAGTTCAGCGCGTAGAACTCGCGTCCCTTCGAAAAGATCGGGGTCTCCGGGGTGTTGATGTACTTCGGCGGCTTGGACCCCGGGTCCCGGGCCTCGGGGGAAGTCTTGCCGGGCGGCCCGGGCAGCACCCGGGCCCCGAAGGCGATCGCATGGTCGCGCGTGTCAAAGATCGGAAACATCACCCGGTGGCGGAAGCGGTCGTAGTGCCCCTCGCCGTCCGCCTTCGCCATCGCGAGCCCGACGGTCTGCAGGGCCCGGACCGGGATACCGCCCTTTTTCGCGGCCGCCCGGAGAAGTCCGTCCCAGGCGTCCGGCGCATACCCAAGCAGGAATCGCCCGATCGTGGCGGGGGTCAGTCCCCGCTCCGCGAGATAGGCGCGCGCCCCGGCCGCGTCCGGGGCGTCCAGCAGCCGCCGGTGATAGAAATCGACCGCCCAGCGGTGGACGCGGTAAAGTTCGTTTCGATCGAGCCCGTCCTCGCGACGCTTCACGCCGCCCGTCTCCCGGAGCGTCACGCCGGCCCGCTCGGCCAGATGGCGCACCGCCTCGGGAAACGTCACCTTGTCCATCTCCATGACGAACCCGAAGACGTTTCCCCCCTTGCCGCACCCGAAGCAGTGAAACGTCTGCCGCGTCGGGCTCACGGAAAAGGAGGGGGTCTTCTCGTCATGGAAGGGACAGAGCGCCTTGAGCGAGGTCCCCGCCCGCTTCAGCGGCAGGTACTCGCCGACGAGATTGACGATATCAGTGGCGCGCTGGACCTCGAGGATCGATTCTTGCGCAATAAGAGACGACACCGGCGTTTAGGTCTCCCGGACTCCGCCGTCGGGCGAAGGTGGCCCGCATACGAAATCATACAATTATACGGATGGAGGGGACGGAGTCAACCCACTTTTGAAAAAAAATCGGAAAGCCGGAGGAAGGCCTCGGGAGGGAGGGTCTCGGCCCGGGCTGTGGGGTCCAGCCCGGCCCGCCGGCAGAGCGCCCCGGCGGCCGCGCGACCGTCCACGCCCGGCAGGCGTGTCAGGGCGACGACCAGGGTCTTCCGGCGACCGGAGAAGAGTCGCGTCGTCAACCTCTGGAGCCGGGAGCCCGAGGCGCGGTCCGGGCGATCGGGACGGGATTCGAACCGCACGAGGGCCGACTCCACGCGAGGCCGCGGCCAGAAGACCTCGGGCGGGATGCGTCGGACGATCTCAGGACGGGCGGCCGCCTGAACCCCCACGGAGGCCGCGCCGTAGGCCTCCGAGCCGGGGGCCGCGGCCCAGCGTTCCGCCACCTCGCGCTGAACCACCACGCAGCCGCCGTCGATCCCGGCCTCGCGGGCGAGGCAGGCGAAAAAGATCGGGGTGGCCGCGCGGTAGGGAAGATTGGAGACGAGGAGACGGCGATTCGGGAGCGCGCCCCGAAGGGGCGCGGAGATAACAGTCGGGGGCGGAGCCCCCGGTTTCGCCCGCCCACCCGGAGCAAGCCCCGAAGGGGCGACAGGACCTTCCGCCGGATCTCCGGCCGAACCCATTGACCGGAAGACCTCCGGGGCCAGGGACCCATCCCCCGAAAGCGCGTCTGCATGGACCCACGAGATGTTCGCTGCCTCGGGCACCAATTCCGGCGCCAGTTCGGCAAACGCCGCATCGATCTCGACCGCCACCACGCGTCCCGCGGCGGCGGCCAGCCGGGCCGTGAGGACTCCAAGGCCGTGCCCAATCTCGAGGACGGTGTCCGTCGGGGCGATCCCGGCTTCACGCACGACCCCGTCGAGAAAGTTCGGGTCGATCGCAAAGTTCTGCCCGTGCCGTCGCCGGAGCCGGAGCCCGTGCTCTTCGAGCAGGGCCTGCATGTCGCGCTTGCGGAGTGAGAGGGCGGGGCTTTTCGTCATTCTTCACTCCAGATCATCCGGGTCCGGCGCCCGGTCTACCTCCGCCGGGGTTCCTCAATTCTCCTCCGGAGCAGGACGCTGGTGAACTGCTCCGTCTCCTCCTCCCCCGCCTTCTTCCAGCGGACGACGATCCGGCAGAAGATTTCGACGCCCTCCGGATCAATCGCCTCCAGATGAAGGTCGTACGAGTACGGCTGCGGAAACCCTTCCATCGACTGGGCTTTGAGGTCGTGCGGGAGGTCGACCGGCGCTCCGTTGGCCAGGCGCTCCTTCCACTCCGAGAAGACGGCCTGGGCCAGGAAAGAGGAGGCGGTGGCGTCTATGCCCCGCTTGTGGGAGGAGGTGCCCACGCTGAAGAGAAGGATGACGCTGGTGAGCCCGACCGAGAGGATCATGAGGGCGATGAGTATCTCGAGCAGCGTGAAGCCGCCGGGATTTCGCGGGTGAATGCTGGAGCGAACTCGAGGCATGGATCGGGCATTATAGCGGGAGGAGATCGTCAGGCGACGGGTTTTTCTTCTGAGAAAGCGACCATAGACGCCGATGGCGCGGCGGCCTCGGAGGGGAAACACCCCGCAGCGCCGGTTGCGCGGCGCGCCCCGAAGAAGCGCCGGCGGCGCCGCGGGATCGGTCCGATCCGGCTATCTCGCCTTGGCGCAGGGGATCTGGACCACCGTCACGAAGGTCTCGCCATATCGCACGCGGGCGTTGGCCTTGTGCCTCTGCGGGGCCGATCCGCGGGCGCCGCGCTGGTCCACGGTGAACGAAGTGGAGGTGCGCGAGGTGTAGTGAAACCACTCATCGTCGATCTTGAACCAGTTCGGCGGTTCGGGAAAATCGCGGGTGCTGTCGACCCGGATCTCTTTCTGGGCAGTATCGAGGTCATCCGGGATCTTCGTCCCGCGCCGGCGGCGTGACTCCGGCTCCACCACGATCTCAAGCCGCACGAGAGAGGGCACCATCGCGGTTACCGGATCGGAGTCCCGGGCGCGGGTGTCGAAGGCGTAGAACTGGCGGTCGAACCGCGTGCTGGAGTCCCAGCGGGTCTCTGATCCGCAGCTCTCGCCCGGACGCGGGTTGCGGCGCGGACGAACCGACGCCTCCCACGTGGTCGTCGTCGGCGTCCAGAATCGGAGCCCGAAGTGGAGGATGCCGGCCGCCAGTTTGCTGGAGGTGCCCTCCAGAAACTTCGACCGCTTGAGTGCGGAGGCCAGCTCCCTCGGCGACGTGATCAACGCCTCCGGAACGGCCGGTCGAAGGGGAATCTCCTTCGTCCCTTCCACCCGCACGAGTTTCGCCGACGGGGTGTTGGGTTCCCAGACGCCGCGAAGGAGGGTGCCGGTGTCGTCCGCCGGATCGATCCGGAAGTAGACGCCGCCGAGCGCCTGCCCCTCCACGACGGTGCAGGCCAGCCACGAGGAGCCCGACTCCTCCGGCTGGGAGTGAAACGCCAGCGCAGGATCGGCCTCGGCCAGGTACGCCTCCGGCGGCAGTCCGGCGGCGCCTACCGATGTTTGTTTTTGCGGGAGCGCGGGATCCGGGTCGGCGTAGACGTTGGCGAGGTCGCGCGTGACCTGCTCGAACACGACCTGCGCGCGCTCGTAGGTGTCGCGCCGGACCTCGCCGGAATCCCACAGCCGCATCGCTCCGGAGAGGATGCCGACCAGCATTGCTCCGAGGAGCACGAACACCCCAACCGCGACGAGAATCTCGATGAGGGTAAAACCCCCCCGGGCGGGTCGGTCCCCCGATCGGAATCGGGGAGAAGCTTCGCTCATGTGCAGGGTCCTGTAGCCGGCCCGGATCGAACCCCCGCGGACGACCGCGGGGCCCCGCCCGCCCCCGCTCCCTCACTCCTCCTCATGCACCAGCGTGGTGATCGGACGGGTGTACTCGACCGCAAGGGTGTCGATCACGGGGGTGGACTTCCAGGCGTCGGTGTCGTAGGCCCCGGGCAGATACTCGATGTACATCCGGATCTCCAGCTGGTCGCCCCGAAGTTCCATGGGGTTCTTCCCCGCCGGCTGCGTGAATTCGTAGAGGCCGCCGGGCTTGTTCGTCGGGGGGACCGTCCACTCGGGTTTTCCGTCGACCCGGGCCAGAACGTGGAGTCGGACCCCGACCGGGATCTGGGCCTCCCAGGTCACGCGCCGCCACGTCGCGTTCGCGATGCACGTGCCGGCCTGGAAATACTGCATCTGGCTGTCGAAGGACTCGGCCCGGTAGCGGTCGAAGTAGCGATACGGGATCGCAAAGATCGGACCATCGGCGGAGTGCGACGACGCCGGCGTGCCGAAGGCCCCGCGGAAAATCCCCTGTCCCTTCTCATTCTCGGGCATCTCGAGCCGGCTCCCGCGGTTCCAGGTGTAGCCGACGATCTCGTCGTCGACCCGCACATAGCCGGAGGCCGGGAATCCGGGTGTCCCCCGGGCCGACTGCGCCACCGCGCCCAGCCCACCGAGGGCCAGGGACTGGCTCGTCTGGGATCCCAGCGGCACCCGCCGACCCTCCTTCGTCATGCTCCCCCCGAGCGCCGTGATCGGCAGGAAGGAGAGACTGAAGGCCCGCTCCCCGCGATCGTGCACTTCCGCGACCGAGCCCAGATATCCCCGGGCGCAGTTGCTCAGCATCACCCCGCCCGCCTGCCCGTAGCCGATGATCTCGTCTCCCACCTTGATCGCTCCCCCCGTCGCGGGGATTCCGCGGACTCCGTTCATCTTCACCCCGCGGTCGCCCCTGTCGAGAATCCCGTCCACGAGGAAGTTTCCCTTCGGGCCGCCGAAGCCGCGGATCTCGTCGATCGTCCCCCGGGCCGGCCGCTCCCCGCTCGCGGCGATCGAGGGATCGGGTGCGCCGACCCTCGCCGACGCGGGGAGCTCCGAGAGAAGTTCGCCGCTCGGAAATTTCAGCAGCCGGTTCAGCTTTCCATCCGGACGATGCTCTCGCTTCACAAAATCCCAGAAGGCCACGAAGTTCGACGCGTTGATGTTCCCCGGATCCTGACTCTTGTACAGCGACTCGTTCCTCCGCACGCGCTGCCGGTCCTTCTGGGCCTGCCCCTTCTCGACGATCGTCACCCAGTCGCCGCGTCCGCACCACGGGTCCTGCACGGCGAACACCGGGATCACCTTCATCCCGGCCTTGTGATCCCTGGGACCGGCGAGCGGATCGGGCGGGGGACCGTTCGGAATGATGCCGTGCAACGGAAAACCGCGCAGCAGGTCGATGGTCAACCCCGCCAGACCGTCCCCCATCCCGTCCCTGTATCGCCACCCCTCCAGCGGGATCGGTACACTTCCCCCGGGTACCGGCGCGGGCGACTGGAGCCCCAGGAGATAGTCCTCGCCCTTCCACGAGTAGGGATCGCCGAGGATCCACTCGTCGTCGATCTGAACGAGGGCCGGGGAGTTGTAGCCGGCGATCGATGAGATCTGGATGGAGTAGACCATCGCGGGGAGGGTCCGAAGGATGAAGACGATCTCGAACTTGTCGTTGATGTACCAGAGCGTGGTGACGAGCGGCAGACGGTCCGGGTTCGTTCCGAAATGGGACCGCTCGATCCCCGTGAATTCCTTGTCGTTGTGACCCGAGTAGTAGACGATCTCCATTCCGCAGGCGGTGTTCTGACTGATCTGGCGGACGACGCGGTCGTGGAGGGGCGTCCCGATCAGGAGGAAGCCACGGGGCGGATACTTGGCCATCTCCTCCGGAATGTTCACCGGCGATCCCCCGGCCGGGATGGCGAGCACCTCCGTCAGGGAAAGGGTCTGTGAGTCGGAGTCGACTGAACCCCCTGTCCTCATCCCGGACCGATCGTCCCCCCCCCCGCTTCCTCCGCCGGCCCCCTGGGTCTTTCCGCCCCCCTTGCCCTTTCCCCCCCCCGGCGCGTCCTTCCGGCCGTCCCCCCCCCCCTTGAGCCCGCCGCCCTTCCCCCGCCCCCGACCCTCCCCCCCCCCGCCGCCGCCCGCGCCGTTGCCGGCGCCGCCGCCCTCTCCAATCGGATCGGTGTCCGACGGCGCGGCCAGCATCTTGTTCTCGTTCGGATCGACCCCCAATCCCATGATCTGCCCCCCCTTCGGCAGGGCAAAGACGTAAGGGATCACACCCAGAATGCACAAGGCGGTTCTCGTCGGAACGTTCTCCATCGTCTGCGCGTAAACCACCGGAATCCGGTCCACGACCAAGGGGTTGAAGGGCCGGGCCGGGGTGGTCGCCCCTCCGGCATTGCCCCCTCCGCCGGGGGGGGCCTGTTGCCGGATCACGGGTCCTGCTCCGTCCTCGACCGCGAGGACGGACGGATCCGGGAGCGCCGCGGCCAGGGTGTCGCCTCCCGGTCCGAGACTCTGGGAGTCACCCCGATTTTCCCCCTCGCCTTTCATTCCCCCGTTGTCCCCTTCCCGCCCCCCGCCCGGGATCCCGGGAAAGCCGGGGAGTCCGGGCATTCCGGGCATCCCCTGCGGATTCAGCATCTGAACGAGGGCCTGGGCGAACATCGCCCCGAGCTCCTGGGGCGACAACTGCTCCGCCTTGAGCAGATTCGCGTACCCGAAGATCGAGACGGCCGCACCGGAGGGGTGCGCCACCGGGACCGTCCCGCGGAACCTTTGCAGATTTCCCCCCTTCCCCGGATCGCCGCGATAGACCACCGGGTTCTGTCCCACCGACCCCTTGAGGGTGAGCGACCCGCCCGACCTGCCGACGTACGACATCACCTCGCCCCCCACCTCGATCGCGATCGGGATGATGTCGCCGTTTTCATCTCGGTCCGGATCGGGGAAGGTCTCGGCCCCCTTCACGCCGATCACGTCGGACACGCTCGACAGGCTCCCCGAGAGACGGCCGATCGTCTCGTTTCCGCGGTCGTCCGCATGCGCAAAGCGACCGACCGGTCGGCCGTCCACCATGAGCGCGAGATGGGCATATCGGGTCCCCTTCCAGTAGGCCCCGACGTGGTACCACACTCCCGTCTTGAGTTCGAGGTCGGCGGCCCGTACGACGGCACTGCGGCGGTCCAGGGTGGCATCGTACGCCCGGAGGACCAGGTCGCGCCCGTCGTAGAGCAGGGTCAGCCGGTTCTCCTCAGGCTGCACCCCGGAGTCGAACAGGACCGTGTCTCCCCCCCCCAAGCCGTCGAAGCGAACCCAGAATTCGATCCCGCCGGCCTGAATGTCGGGCGTCGGCTTCTGGGGCGTCGGGTCCGGGCGGCCGAAGAGCTTCTCCGGCGGGATGGTGAAGCCTCCTCCGATCGGGGACCCCTCGAGGGTGCGGTCGAAGTGCTCTTCAAAGACCAGTCCCCCCCCCCGGGTGTCCCGGGCGATCACGCTGCGGATGTCGCCGACGCCGCGCCCCCGGGACTCGCTCGCCTTCCCGCCGCCGGCGATCCAGGCGGGATACGACTGGATGAGGTTGCCGGTGGGACCGGTCATCTCGCGTTCAAAGTCGACCTGGCTTTCAATCCGCCATTCCACCGGCCGCGGCGGCGTCAGGGCCACCACCTCACGGAAGGCATGGTGGGCCCGCTGATTGGCGGAGGCGTCGTTGCAGGTGCCGCTTCCCTCGATCGCAAACACGTCGTGGGATCGGAAGCAGAAGGGCAGCGTACCGGTCCCCACCAGCAGGGGGTCGAGCGGATTCTTCGCGTTCATCAGAATGGCGCGCCCGTCCGTCCGCGAGATCACCTGCTCCTCCCGGAGTTTCACGATGAACTTGCGGAAGTCCTCGGCGTCGGCGAACACCTGCTGGACGGCCCGGTCGGCGACTTTTGCGGCCTTCCCGGCATCGATGGCGGACTCGGTCCGGCCCAGGAGTTTGAGGCCCATGAGACAGGCGGCGATCACCTCCCGCGGCGCGGTGTTGAGGTTGACCGGGTGACGCGCCTCGGCTTCGACCACGGCCGGCGGGCTCGTCAGCGTCTCCGGGGGGCGGGTGTCGAGGACCACGGCGCCTTTTACGGTCTTGGCGCAGAGGGCGAAGAAGACCTCGGGTCCATGGGTGAGGCGGACCCGGACGCCGGGGCCGTAGGAGCGCGTGTCGTCGATGAAGAGCGCCTCGGCCGTGGTCGGACCGGGAAGACCCAGCGCCTTCGCCTCGTCGGCGCTGATCGCCCGCGTTCCGAACCCGCGGCAGGACTGCGGATTCACCCACTGGGAGGCCCGGTAGGAGTGCTCGGTCAGAAGATGGCGCAGATCGAGGCTCGTCTCGTTGACGAGCGACCGGAGATTCGCCAGCACATAATCCGGCGCCGAACGAAGGTTGATCTTTCCCTGTTCGTCCTCGACCGTCACCCCCCAGATGTCCCCGCGGGGGTTTCCGACCTCCGTCTTGCCGGCCAGATCGGAGGGCTCGGACCAGTCCACCGCCAGCTCTTCGAGACTGTCGGAGTCCGGCGTGTCGAAGGGGGCCGCGCCGCCGCGGCGTTCGCTCGAATCGTGGGTTCGCAGGAGGGCCGCGATGGCGTGGTTCTTCGCCCCTTCGGCGGCCATCCGGGCCTGAACGTCCTTCTGGTAGTTGCGGCTGCTCCGCTCCTGGAGCATCATCGAAATGGCGAAGGGGGTGGCGATGACCGCCAGAACGCCGAGGGTGATCAGCACGATGAGAAGCGCCAGACCTCGATCCGCCGGGCTAGACCGCATGTGGCACCTCCTGCTGTTCATTCGACGGTTCCAATCCTCGTGATCGTGATCGTGGCCTTCTCGTGCGCGGAAACCAGGGTCAGACGAAAGGGTCCCGGATGACGCTCCGCGTCGAGCCGCCCCATTCCATCGAAGTAGATCTTCTCCGCCTTCTGCGGAGAGGGCGTGACCGCGACCTCCTCCCCCTCCGGCACCTCCTTGATGTCCGGCGCGTCGCCGATCCAGATCGCCACGTGATCCGGGAGCCTGAACTCCTGCTGCGGCGAAGCGATCAGCGCGCTCACGCGGACCTCGTCCAGCGTGCCAACGTAGGGGGCGGAGGTCGACCCGAGGGTCAGCGACGCGCCGGAATCGCTCAGGGAGACCTTTCCCTTCGCGTACCCCACCTGGCGGTCGTTCGCATACAGCCGCACGTCGTCCCCGTCGTATCGCGCCCGCAGATGGCACCAGTAATGGAGCGGCACCTGCTGCCCGCGGGCCGTCACCTTCAGGCGGCCCACCTGCGCCCAGGGCAACCCGGTCTTGTCGATCCCCAGGGCGTACTCGCCCTTCTTCTCGATCACCGTCTGCTCGACCCGCCTCGACTGGTGGACCCAGGCCTCGAATTCCAGCCCCTGATCGGAGGTGTAGATGGGAATGGGGCCGCAATCGACGCTGCCCCCCTTCCCCTCGAACCCGAGGCCGTTTCCGAACCGGCCGGTCGAAGGGACGCCGCCCGAGACCCTTCCATCGCGGGAAAAGGCGCCGGTGGTCTGCCCGTCGCTCCGGAGGTCCTCGCAGTGCCAGAGGCCCATGGTCCGCTTCACGACGCAGACGAGTCGCCGCTCCTTCGGGTCCACCTCCACATGGCAGGGGGCATGCTCGTTGATGGCGGTGGCGCGCGCGAAGCGGAGGACGCTGTTCACCTGACCCACCGCGCCGCGAAGCCCCATGTCCTTGTTCGTCTGTGAAAGAACCGCCAGCCCCAGCCCGAACACCACCGCAATGATCGTGACGACGACCAGGAGTTCGATCAGCGTCACCGCGGCTTCGACTCGGCTCTTGTTTTTCCCGGGAATGATGTTCCTTCCCATGGATTGAGCAGTCCGAAACCCGAAACCCGAGTCTACCAGTTTCCGATGTCGTCTTCCTCGCCGTCGTCGTTCTTTCCGTTCGGACCGATCGACCAGATCATGAACCCGTCCGGATTGTGGAAGGCCCCCGTCGCCCCGCTCTTCTTCGGGGTGCAGTCCACGGTCTCCTCTCCGAATCGGTACTTGGCCACCGCCCCGGGCTTCGCGTAGTCGCGGTGGTGGAAGTAGACAAAGACATTTCCGAAGGTATCCATCACCTCGCGGAGCTGCAGGTCGCCGAACCACCACTTCGTCGGATTCTTCGACACGGTGTCCTCGTCCACGTTGCAGAGCGACTTCTCCTCCCACTCGATGTAATGCCCGCCGGGCTGATCGGTGCTCAGGCAGGCCACCATCGACTCGATTCCGTTGTTCGTCTCGTTCACCCGGACCCCGAAGCGGGCGAGGCTGCTCGGCGGAAAGTCCCCGTACTTCGTATTATACGCCACGATGGCCACCCGGAACTGGTCGATCTGCTGCTTGGTGGCGTGCGTCTTGGCCCGGAGGCGGGCCCCGACGACCGTGGGGATCAGGATCCCGGCCAGGATTCCGATGATGGCGACCACGACCAGGAGCTCGACGATCGTGAAAGCTGAGGAGGGAACGACCCGCCCACCGGGGAAGTTCGTTCCCTCCCGCGACGGCGAAGTCGCGGGAAGCGCCTCCCTTGCCTCGCGAACAGGTGCCTCGCGGCGCTCGTCATGACACCTCACGCTCCGCCCTCTCAATGCCGGTCCTCCTTCTTGCGCTCCACCATGCGGAACCTCCGCACGTCCAGACTCCACTCCTGCCCCTTCAAGGCCGCACCGAATACACCCACCGTGGCCCGACCGCCGGGACGCCAGTCGTCGACCTTCGTCTCCGCGACCACGTGACCGTTGACCCGGAACTGAAACCCGGCGTCGCGGCGGTGGAGGACCGTGCGCTCAATGGAGAGTGTGAGCGGCCCGGCCGGGACGTCGCCCGCCTCGGTCCACTGAGAGGGCTTGTCGCCGTCGGTGACGATGCACCAGGCGATCTTCCCCCGCTCGGTCCGTCCGAGGAACGCCGCCGCCTTCCCGCCTCCCCCCGTTCCTCCGTGAGCCACGAAGTGAATTCCGGACAGCGCCTTTTCCGCCCCCGCCGGGTCGAGGTCCGCCTCCGCCGAGACGAAGAGATCGATGTCGGCCGGCTGGTCGATGGTGGTCTGGCCCCAATCCTCTCCGGACTGGGTCCCCGAAAAGCGGACCCGCCGGCTGGCGATCCGGGCATGAACGCCGAATTTGTCCGACGCGGTCCACCCCCGTCCGAGGGCGGCACGGTCGGCCCGCTCGAAGTGATCCTCCCACATGACCTTCCCGGCGCTGTCCTGAATGCGCGCGATGGCCGAAGTCACGTAGGCGTTGCCCGCGCCCGACTTCTGAAGCGCCTCGAACTTGCGCTGGGCCTCCGACAGGTTTCCGCGCAGGTACTCGAGGCAGGCCGCCACCGATTTCGCCTCGGCGTCGGCGGGGTCGACTTCGAGCGCCGCCTTGAGCGCCGCTTCGGCGAAATCGAGTTCGCCGACCCCGGCGTACGCCGCCGCCAGCGCCGCGTGGAGGCCGGGGCGGTTCCGGTCGCGCGAGGCCAGAAGGCTGAAGGTGGAAACCGCCTCGCGGAAGCGTCCCTGGGCGGCCTGGGCGATTCCGAGGAGGTGGATGGCCTCGCCGTGCGAGAAGTCCGCCCGGGCCGCGGCGAGGGCGAGCGGCTCGGCCTCGGCCGGTCGGGCGCCCTGCAGCGCGAGCCAGGCGCGCGCGGCGGCCGCGGCCACGTGATCCGGCGCGATCTCCAGCGCGGCGGCGAATGAGGCGTCCGCCTCCGTCCACTTCTGCTGCGCGACCGCGAGCGCCCCGAGTCCGGCGAGGGCATCGGCGGAGGCCGGGTCGCGCCGAAAGGCCTCTCTGAGTAGGGCGTCCGCTTCGGAGTACCGCCCCGCCGCCAGATGCAACAGGCCCAGATTCACCCAGCCGGTCGAAATCGACGGCAACGTGATGATGGCCCTCTGAAAGGCGGCGCCGGCCGCCGCCGGGTCGCCGCCCCACCAGGAGGCGACTCCCAGCGCACTCCACAAATCACTCGCGCCTCCCGGTGCCGCCGTCGCCGCCTTGAGCGAGGCCTGCGCGGCCGCGAAGTCCCCCTGCCGGAGAGCAATCAGACCGGCCACCCCCTGCACCTCCGGGCTCTCCGCCCCCACCGACCTCGCCTTGGCGCAGTGAGCCGAGGCGGCGGCGACGTCGCCCTGTCCCAGGAGGCTCCGGGCAAGCCTCGCCCGCGCGCCCGCATGGGTGGGCAGGAGACCGAGGGCCTGCTCACAGGCGCGGACCGCCTCGCCGCGCAGTCCCATGGACTCGTAGAGATCGGCCAGTCGGGCGTAGACCTCCTCCGCCCGCCCGATCCCGACCGAGACGGCGCGCCGGTAGACCCGCAGCTCTCCATCAAGATCCATCGCCTCCCTCAGAAGGCACCCCAGGGCCAGCACCGCATCCAGGTGCTTGGGATTGGCGGCGACAACCTGCTCCAGCTCGCGCCTCGCCTCGATCGACAGCCCCTGTTCGAGGGCGAACTGGGCGAGCTTGTAACGGCCGGAGGCGTCGTCCCGGGCCAGTTTCCGGCTCTGCTCCTGGACCTGCTGCGCCGGGGTGAACACACGTTCGATCCGGAGAATGTTCGAACGCGGATAGTGGCTGACCTGTCCTTTCACCCGGGCGATCACGTCCGCCGCCGGATCGCCGTCGAAGAGGACCTCGCATTCCACCTTCCCGCCGTTCCGCAGGAAGATGAGGTCGGGTTTGCGCTCCGGAGGGGCGGGAGGCGGGGTCTGCAGGGGGGCGCCGATGAGCGACTGCAGGGCGTCCATCGGCGGAAGCGCCTCGGCGGCCACTCGGGTCGCGCCGGGGGCGAGGGAGGGGTATCGGTGCGTCGGCCAGGCGGCGAAGTCCGGTCGAGGCTGCGGGGGCGGCAGGATCGGGGCCGGCCGCGAGGGGACCGGCGCGGCCAGGATCGACGGCGGGAGCGGCATTCGGCCCTGGAGAGAGGTGAACGGGTCCCCTCCAGAAGCATCCCACAGGTGCGTGAAGTCGGAATCCAGGGTGGCGGGGGTTGGAATCGGGGCGGACTCGGTTTCCGCGCCTCCGGCGGTCCGGTTCGGTCTCCACTCCGACGGGCGCTCCCAACCCCTCGCCGTCAGGAAAAGACACGCGAGCATGACGAGGCCGGACACGCCGAAAACGAGGGGTTCTTTGCGCATGCCTTCTATCGCCCCGGAACCGTCCGCTTCATGGGACCGGAATCGTCCTCCTCCTCTGCCTCCTCCTCATCACTCAGCGGCTTCTCGCGGACGGAGAGGACCGTCAGGGCGAGGGAAGCCTCGGAGAACGGCGCATCGGGCTTCTCCTTCTTGATCTCCACCCGGACGATCCCGAGGAAGCTCCCGTCCTGCTGCAGCGCGTGGAGCATCGAGGCGATCGAACGGGCGGTCCCCCGGCACTGGACCACGAAGAGGTCGCGCTCGATCAGGGGATCGGTGAAATCGCTCTTCGGCAGCGTATCCTCGGCCGCCCGATCCTGCAGGATGGAGACCACCTGGGAGACATCCGATCGGACGGCGGCCTCGAGGGCGAGACGAACGGCGTCGAGCCGTCGAAGAAGGGCCGGGATGCGCTCCTTCGGGATTTCCCCCGGCGGAAACCCGTAGTCGGCCGGGAGCTCGCAGCTCGACGCCCCGGCGATGGCGTTCAGCGCCTGCTGGGCCTCCGCTACCTGCCCGCGGAGGTAGACCACGTCCGGGGACTTGGGAAGCGCCGCCGCCCTCGGCCTCAGGGTCACCGCCCCCTCCAGCGCCCGGGCGGAAGACGTGAGCGCCTGGGTCTCGCGGTCGATCGCCGCGAGGGCGTCGCCCGCCGACCCGCCCGCCGAGAGGGCGGCCTCGATGTCTTTTTTTGCGCGATCCGACTTCGTGCGGAACTCGGCCGCACCGGACTTGAGCGGCCAGAGGACCGCCGCCGCCAGCAGTCCGGCGCCAAGGGCGCCTCCGCCGACGGAAAGTACGAAGCGCTTCTCGTCCTGAAAGAACCCCATGATGACTCCTACGGCCGGCTCATCCAGATCTCGAACTTCATCGGCCCCGTCGGGGCCGCCGGATCGACCTTGTCGAACTTCTTGATCTCCACATTCAGGTCCCCCGCCGCCACCTCGATCCGCGACTTGAAAAGATCCATCACCGCGCGAGGGGCCTGATCGGTTTCCTGAACGGTCCCGGAAACCACGACCGTCGGCGGCCGCACCGGTTCATCCGAGCGCTCGGGCAGATCGTAGGGTGAGTAGAACACGCCCGAGACCCAGACCCCCTCCGGCGCCGTCTGCCGCACGAGAGAGATCGCCTTCAGAAAGAGCGCCCCGTGGTTTTTCTCCGCGGTCAGCGCGGTGACGCGGGCGCGCCGGGCGTCCCGTTCCGCGGACCGCGCCTCGGCCTCGGCGGCGCGGGACTGGAGATCCTTCCGCCGGGTGTCCAGCCGGGTGTACTGCGCGGCCTCAAGCGACTTTTGAGCGCGGAGGCCGCGGCGCCGGCGAGCCACAACCCCTGCTTCCAGAAGGAGCGAGTCTTCTTCTCCGAATCCGGAAGCAGGCTCAGCGCCGTCGCGGGAGAGGCCTCGCTTCCGAGCTGCGCCAGACCGAGCGCCACCGCGAAGTCCGTCGGCGTCGACGACAGTTCGGCCGCCGTGGCGGGGGAAAGCCGGGAGAGGTCGACTCCGCCGAAGGGATTGAAGCGCTCGACCGACTTCCCCAGCACCGAGGAGAGATACTCCGGGAACCCGCGCAGCCGCGCGCCGCCACCGGAGAGGAGGATGCGTCCGACTTCGAGATCGAGTTTCATCTGGGCCCGCGCGAACTGCATCGAGGAATGAACGGTGGACTGGAGCGGACCGACGGCGTTGAAGAGCAGGCCGCGGATGTCGGCGGCGCCCGGCGCCTCCGCCTCGCCGCGGACCAGCGAGCCGTCCCGGATCTTCCGATCCTCCGCCTTCGAGGCGGAGCACTTGAGAGCCCCCTGGATCGTGTCCGTGAACACCTTCGCGCCCGTGGAGATGTTGCGGGCGAACAGGAGCTGGCCATCGCGCACAAGCACGAGGTCGGTATTCTCCGCGCCGATATCGAGGAGCATCGTCACCTCGCCCGGCCGCGCGGAGCCCGCGTTCCGGTACGCCGTGAAGAGGCCGATCGCGTTCGGGGTGAGGTCCTTCACCCCGAGTCCGGCCCGGATGCAGGTCCGGTAGAAATCCTCGGCGAGCGAGCGCTTCGCCATGGCGAGAAGGAGTGAGATCTCAGGGTACTTCTCCTCGACGTCGAGAACGGCGTAGTCGGAGTAGATTTCGGCCCCCCCCCGGCCGATGATCTGCGTCACCTCGAACCCGATCATCTGCCGGAGATCGCCCTTCCCCTGCACGGGCGGGAGCTGGACGAAGCGGAGATTCAGGTCCCGTCCGGTCAGCCCGACGACACACTCGCGCGCGGAAACCCGCGCCGTCGCGAAGAGCGTGTACAGCTCCTTCGTGAGCACCGGGAAACGGGCCTCATCCGACTCGACCGACGCCCGGCGGACGCGCGTGGCGCCGATGACCTGGAACTTCCCCCCCACCCGCCGGACGGCGAGGGCCTTGATCGCGTGCGAGCCGATGTCGAGTCCGATGGGCATGGGCTAGCGGTCCCCCCCGGCGTCCAGTTTCGTCTTCAATTCCTTCGCCCGTCCGGCCCAATCGGTGTCGGGGTACTGGCCGGCGATGGCTTCGCAATAGGCCCGCGCGAGGGTCGGCTGACCGGACTCGGCGGCCGACTGGGCGAGGTTCCAGAGGCGCTCGGCCTCGGCGCGGGCGCCGGCCTCGAGAAGGGCGTCGCGCACCCCGGCGATCTCGGAAGCCAGCTTCGTGAACTCGTCGGCGAATCGGCACCCGGCGTACTTGGCAGAGGCCGCCCGGCAGGTCTCGATTTCCGGCTCACAGAGGGCGGGGCGCGCGAACTGCTGCGCCATGCGAAGCCCGGAGCGGGCGCGTTCGAGCAGGGCCGCGGCCTCGGACTCGAGACGACCGAGCCGCTTCTCGGCGGCCGCGCCCTTCGGGGAGAGCGCGTCGACCTTCGCCTCGGCCTCGTAGTGGGCGATCGCCTTCCCGAGGGCCCCCTGAGTCTCGAGGGCGGTTCCCTGGGGCAGAGGATCGTTCTTGCCGGCGGACGCCCGGGCGGTCCCGCGCTCCACCGCGAGCCGGAAGCCGGCCCGGGACACGGCGCGATAGCGGATGGCGACCTCCGCCACCCCGCCCGCGCGATCGACATCGATCCCCACCGGCCCGTCGAAGGACCAGCGGAGTTCCGAATCGCCCATCGCCAGCGACAGCCCGAGGGCCTCCTTCACCGTGAAGGAGTCGGACATCGGCCGCTCCCCCGACGCATCGATCACCTTCCACGGACCCCGACCGGTCCGCCAGGGGACCTGGATCTCGATTCTCGACTCGGCCGAACCCGGGTTCGGGAACTCATACGACAGCACCGCCCCGATGGCGTCCACGGAGGCGCCCACCGATCCGTCGAAGGAGCGGCCGTCGGAAGGGTGAATCCAGGAGCGGTTCAGCGAGTGCGCGGCGCCTTTGGCGGCCCAGGCGCCGCCGGAGACGGACAGGGTCTGAGGCAACGAGACAGGTCCGGCCGACAGCACCGGACGCCCGAAGGCGAGAACCGGCGACCCGTGGTGAAGCGCGCTGAAGACGCCGCGGCCATCGATCTCGACCCGCAGTCCCGAGGGGGCGTCCAGTCCGAGGGCGCCGGTCCCTTCGGCGGGAGGCGCCACCTCGACCACCGAAAGATCGTCGAGAAACACCCTGCCGCTTCTACCGATCGCCGCCGCGAAGAGTCGCGCGGAGACGGCATCCGGGGGGGGAACCAGGATCCCGTCGAGCAGCGTCCAGGCGGAGGTCGGATCCCCGGAGGCGGCCACCGACTCATCGCAGGGCAGGTCCTCCTCAGGACGGTACCATCGCACCCCGAGCGCCACCTTTCCGCCGAACGAGTCGCCCCGGATCCAGCCGGCCACGCGAAGGGCACGTCCCGGCTCGGGCATGAACGGCGAGGCCGACTGGATCGCCTGCACGAGTCCCTCGCCGGCGGCGGCGTCGATCTCCAGCGCCCCCTTGCCTGAGTGCGGAGAGTGCGACGAGCCCGTCAGACGGGCCTGGCCCCCGGGGGCCGCCTCCCATCCCTGCGTTCCCTCGTCACAGGAACCCGCCGCGATGAGGTTTCCGACCACGAGCGGCACCTGCGAGGCGCGCCAGCGGGAAAGGTAGGAGAGACCGCCGATGACCAGCACCAGGAGCCCGACGCCGGCGACCACCGGAACCGGGTTCAGCGACCAGACGCGGTGCCACTCATTCAGGTCCGGAGTAGACAGACGGGACTCGGCCCGACGATGTTTTTCGGTGTCGCCGCGACGCTTCGTCTCGGCCGGGTCCGGCGGGGCCGCCGGAGAGGACTCGGCGTCTGCGCCTTTCTTGCGAGGGGCGTAGTCGCGGCCGGGGATTTCGCGATCAAAGACAATGACCACGTTTCCGAGTTCGATTTTGTCTCCGGGGGCGAGCGACTGCTCCTTCGTCTGCACGCCGTTGACGAAGGTCCCGTTCCGGCTCCCCAGATCCACGATGACGTAGCCGTCCCCCTTCTTGCGGATTTCGGCGTGCTGGCGGGAGAGGGAGGGGTCCTTGATCACCACGGTGGGGGCGCCCTGGCCCGCCACGCGGCCGAGCGCCGTCACTTCGGCCTGCAGTTTCTCGGTCCGGGGTTGGGCGCCGTCCTTGATGATCAGGTGGGGCATGGGCAGGGTGGCAGCAGCGGTCCCGTTCCGCCCGGGTCGGATCCCTTCACGAACGGCGACGGGCGGCGTGTCTCGCAAGGAATCCTAACAGGGAACGGGACTTACTTCAAGCGGATTTCCCGGTCGATCGGCGCCGGGGAACCCGGGCCTGAAAGCGCAAAGGCTGTGCCTCGAGAGGCGCTCGCCGGACGAGTTCCGCGCCGTGTGGCTCCCGTATCACCTTAAGGGTTGAGGAGTTGCACTCATCGCGCAGACGGACCGGTCACCTGCGGCCGGCGGAGGTGTGAGCGCCCGCCAGGGCGTCAACGGAGTTTACAGGGCGTGAACGGATCGGTGGGACGGCGGGGCGACCGGACCGGAAGCCTGCCGGGTCGTCCCGTCGGGAATCGGGGCGGGGAGCGAGTCGGCCGGCTTCTCGCTGAGGCGGGCCTCGAGGGGAGGGTCGGAGGGATCGCTCATGGCGGGCACGCATTATCCTCTCTGGGAGGATAATACCAATAGATAATCGACTTCCTATCGGGAGAATCCGGCGCCTGCCTCGGGAATCCCACCGCGCGTCCCCCGATGCCAGTTCCAGGCCGTTTCGATGATCCGCTCGATCGAATCGAACTTCGGGATCCATCCCAGTTCGGCCTCCGCGCGGGCGCGGCTCGCCACGAGCGAGGGCGGGTCGCCCGGTCTCCGCGGCTTCGCGGCGATCGGGATCGGGTGGCCCGTGATCCGGCGGCCGGCGGCAATCACCTCCAGAACGGAGGTGCCGGTGGCGCTGCCGAGGTTGTACGCGGTCGCCTCGCCGGGGCGGAGACGTTCGAGCGCGAGGACGTGGGCCTGCGCGAGGTCGCCGACGTGAACGAAGTCGCGAAGGCAGGAGCCGTCGGGCGTCGGATAGTCGTCGCCGAAGACCTCGACCGCCGGCGCCCGGTCGAGCGCCACGGCGAGCACGTTGGGGATCAGGTGCCGCTCGGGGGTGTGATCCTCGCCGAGCGTCCCGTCCGGGTCGGCGCCGGCCGCGTTGAAGTAGCGGAGCGAGATGGCGGCCAGTCCCCGGTCGCGGGCGCGGAGGGCCAGCCGGAGTTCGACCGACTTCTTGGTGACCCCGTACGGGTTGATGGGGACGAGCGGAGCGTCTTCCGGGATCGGAACCACGGCGGGAGCGCCGTAGACCGCGGCCGAAGAGGAGAACACGATCCGCGCCGTTCCCGCCCGTTCCATCGCTTCCAGCAGACGGTCGGCGCCTCCGATGTTGACGTCGAAATAGCGGTTCGGGTCTTCGACCGACTCCGCCACGCTGGTGAGTCCGGCGAAGTGGATGACCGCCTCGGGCCGGAAGGCGGCGAAGGCGGAGGCGAGCGCGGCCGCGTCGGTGATCGAGCCGCGGTGAAGCGGAACGTCTCCGATCGCCCGGAGGTGGCCGGAGGAGAGATCGTCGAACACGGCGGCGGTGTGACCCGCGGCGCGCAGGGCGCGGAGGGTGTGACTGCCGATGTACCCCGCGCCGCCGGTGACCAGAACGCGCATGAGGCTCTCACGCCCTCTTCATTCTCTCGCGGAAGTACTCGAGCGTCCGCCGAAGCCCCTCGGCCCGGGGGATGCGCGGTTCCCATCCGAGGCGCTCGCGCGCGCGGCGGATGTCGGGCTGGCGGACCTTCGGGTCGTCGGTGGGGAGCGGGTGGAACTGGATCTCCGACCGGCTCCCCGTGAGCGCGATTACCTCCCGCGCGAACTGCAGGATCGTCACCTCGTCCGGATTGCCGATGTTGATCGGATCGTGCTCGCCGGAGCGCAGAAGTCTGAGGATCCCGTCGACGAGGTCTGAGACATAGCAGAAACTCCGGGTCTGCGAGCCGTCGCCGTACACGGTGATCGGCTCACCCCGCAGCGCCTGGGTGAAGAAGTTCGGAAGCGCGCGCCCGTCCCGGAGCCGCATCCTCGGGCCGTAGGTGTTGAAGATCCGAACGATCTTCGTGTCCACCTGATGGGCCCGGTGATAGGCCATCGTCATCGCCTCGGCGAACCGTTTGGCCTCGTCATACACGCCACGCGGCCCGACCGGATTCACGTTGCCCCAGTACTCCTCGGTCTGCGGATGGACGAGCGGATCGCCGTACACCTCCGAGGTGGAGGCTTGGAGAAACCGCGCCTTCCTGGCCTTGGCGAGTCCCAGGGCCTTGTGCGTCCCGAGGGAGCCCACCTTCAGCGTCTGGATGGGAAACTCGAGGTAGTCGATCGGGCTGGCGGGCGAGGCGAAGTGGAGGACGGCGTCGATCGGACCGTCGATCCGGATTTCGAGCGTCACGTCCTGTCGGACAAACTCGAAGGCCGGATTCGCGCGAAGGTGGGCGACATTCTCCTCGGCCCCCGTGAGAAGGTTGTCGACGCAGATCACCGACGCGCCCTGGGCTAGCAGCGTCTCGCACAGATGAGACCCGATGAAACCGGCGCCCCCGGTGACCACGACACGTTCGGACATGCGGGAGTCTCCTCGCGGAAGAGAGAGGCGATGCTACGGGGGGGAGGAGGGGGCGTCAAGCGAAAGAGGGGCGGCGGGTCAGATCCATACGACTCTGATCTCCCGTTCGACCTCGCGGAACTCCGGATCCCCGGTGTAGAGATCGGCCTCGCGCTCCCGGGCCAGCGCGGCGGCGAAACAGTCGGCGAGAGCCATCCGGCGGGCCGCCTTGAATCCGGCGGCCGATTCGGCCAGATCGAGACCGACGGGCACGACCTCGATCGGGAGGGCGACGAGTTTGTCCCGGGCGGCGCGCCACGCCGGCGCTCCCATCCTGCGTTCGATCAGGTACCTGACTTCGGCCCAGTTGACGGACGTGATCCGCACGCGAACGCCCGCGCGAGCCGCCGACTCGAGGAGAGCCGTGACCGCATCGGCCCCCTTCTCTCCCCTGAGAAAGGCGATCAGGGCGAAGTATCGACGACCGAGTCCCGCAATCCTCGCCTCCTCCCGCTTCCTCTCCTTCGCCCGTTCGTCGAGCAGGTCCCGCACCAGGGATCCCTCCCCCTTCAGCATCCCCCGGACCCCGCGGATGAACTCCGGCGTCACGGGCTGAAAGAGGATCTCGTTCTCCCGTTCGATGAAGCAGACCTGGGTGCCCCGCTTCATTCCGTACTTGCGACGCAGCCGCGCCGGAACCACCAGCTGTCCCTTCCCCGTGATATGAGCGCTGTCCATGAGGAACTCTCCTTGGAGGCCACAGTTCATACTCTACTGAAAAAGTATGTCATTGTCAATTTGAAATTGTATCCGTGGAGTCGCCATACTTCCAAGGCGAAGAACTGACTCCTTCCCTCCTGTTGGAATGTCATCGAGGCTCACCCGCCCTTCCTCTCAAGCTCCTCCAGCCGCCTCAGCGCCCGGCTCCGATCGTCGCTCCCCTCCGGCAGGAGCGGGAGGGCGGCCCGAAGGTGTTCGGCCTCGCGCGCGGGATGGTCACGCTCGTTCGAGTAGAGGTCGGCCAGCAGGAGGTGCGGGGCGGCGTTCTGCGGGAAGGCCCGGACGGCGTCATCGAGCACGCGGATCGCCTCGTCGAATTCGCGAAGGGCGCGGAGGGCGACGGCGAGGTTGATCCGGGCCGCCGCGTAGTCGGGGAAATCCGCGATCAGGCCGCGGTAGGCGGCGATCGCCGCGGGGAAGTCGCCGCGCCGCTGGGAGAGGTTCGCGGCGTTGAGCCGGGCGGCCCGGTGCTTCGGGTCGCGGTCGATCACATCGAGATAGGCCGTCGAGGCGGCCTCGAATTCGCCCGCGGCCTCGAGGGCGGTCGCGAGATTGAAGCGGAAGTCGATGTTCGTCGGGGCGATCGCGACGGCCTCCCGGAGGGCACTGACGCCGAGCGACGCCGCGCCGGAGGCGACCAGGGCCAGGCCGAGGTCGCTGTGCGCCTCGGCCGAGCGCGGAGACAGCCGGACCGCCTCGCGGAGCTCCATGACGGCCTCGGAGGCGCGGTGCTGGGCGAGGAGAACCGCGCCGAGGTTTGCGTGCGCGTCCCCGGAGGCGCGAGCGATCCGGAGGGCCTCGCGAAAACAGGCCTCCGCGGCCGGGAGGTCTCCCCGGCGGCGATCGAGCCGACCCTGCGTGGAATGCACCCCCGGGTTTCGCGGGGCGAGTTTCCGGGCCCGGATCAGTGGCGGCCCGGCCGCCTCCAGGTCGCCTCGCCGGATGGCGCAGGAGGCCACTCCGAGGAGGGCATCGATGTCGTCCGGATCGGAGGCCAGGGCCGCGGTGTAGGCCTTCCCGGCCTCGACGGCCCCGGCGGCGGAGCCGCTCTCCAGGAGGAACCCCAGGTTGCACTGGGCCGGGCACGAGCGGGGCGCCAGTCGGGCCGCCTCCCGCGCCGCGGGCAGCGCCTCGTCGTCGCGGCCCTGCCGGTGCAGGCTGTACGAGAGATTCAGCCACCCGGCGGCATAGCGGGGCGACACCTCGATCGCCTTCTTGTGCCACTCCACCGCCTCGGAGTGCATCCCCCGCGCATCCAGGTTGAGGGCCAGCATCGAGTAAATCCGGGGCTTCGACGGCGCCTTCTCCCTCGCGTCCATCCAGAGCGACAGCTCGGTCCGCCAGACCGCATTGCGGGTCCACGTGGCCCCCCCGAGGGCCACGGTCACCAGTCCGAGCGCGATGCACCCCCCCCTTGTCATGCGTCTTTCCTCATTCGTCCCCCATTCCCCTCTTCTTCATCCGTACGAGGTTTCCGTCTTGTCATCCTGAGCTCAGCCGGCCGTTGTCTGGCCGGCTGAGCGAAGGATCGCCAACGTCGGAGTCTGCAAACCACACACGCTGGCGATCCTTCGCCTCGCCCTGCGGGGCGAGGCTCAGGATGACAATGGGGTAACCTCAT